>JBKQTR010000273.1:0-10090 GCA_052143095.1 Allostellaceae bacterium | reverse complement strand
CGATCGAACGGGTTGTCTGTCCGCGGCGGCGCCAGCGATTGCGCAGCAATCGCGAGAGCCGCACCGAGCGGACTAGCTCTCGCCCGTGGCCTCCCGCAGCTCCTCGGCGAAGAGCTCCCAGCGATCGGCGAGGGTGAAGAGCTTGTGGCGCAAATACGGATCTTCGGTGCGCTCGGCCACGTCGCGCAGCTCGGCCACCCGGTGCCGCCATTCGGCGGCCACCGACAGCTCCATCGCGACAGTCATCGGGCCCTCCCTTCGGGCGAATTACCGCGGCAAGAAATCGTGTCTCACAGCCGCTGGCGGCCTGGCGATGACGACGGATCGATCACAGCACCATACTAGGCCACTCTCCGGCGGCCGGTACGAAAAAATGCACGACTAGATTCGAATTGAGGCGTGCCGACGTATGACCGGCACGCGAGACCCAACCGCGATCGACTGGCCGGGGAGATGCTGACGGGTCGCTGGAGCAGCAGCGGAGTGCCGCCGCGCGGTGGGGCCTAAGCGGCGCGCAGCGTCGTCAGGAACTTGTCGACCTGCTGCCGTAGGGCGTTCGCCTGATTGGCGAGATCGTCGGCGGCGCCGAGCACCTGCGTCGCGGCCGCGCCCGCCTCGTCGGCGGCGGCGCTCACCGCGGCGATGTTTTGCGAGACGTCCTGGGTTCCATGCGCCGCCTGCTGCACGTTGCGCGTGATTTCCTGGGTGGCGGCGGTCTGCTCCTCGACCGCGCTCGCGATCGAGGCGGAGATCTCGTTGACCTCGAGAATGGTCTTCGAGATGTCCTGGATCGCGGTCACCGCCGAGTTCGTCTCCTCCTGGATCGCGGTGATCTGCGTACGGATCTCGTCGGTTGCCTTGGAGGTCTGGGTCGCCAGCGATTTGACCTCGCTCGCCACCACCGCAAAACCCTTCCCCGCCTCGCCGGCGCGCGCCGCCTCGATGGTGGCGTTGAGCGCCAGCAGGTTCGTCTGGCCGGCAACGTCGTTGATGAGCTGCACCACCTCGCCGATCTTTTGCGCGGCGGCGGCGAGGCCGCCGACCGTCGTGTTGGTGCGCTGGCCGTCATCGGCCGCCCGCTTGGCGACGCTCGCGGCCTGCACCACTTGCCGGCCGATCTCGGCGATCGAGGCCGACAGCTCCTCCGACGCCGCGGCGACCGTCTGAACGTTGGCGGTCGCCTTCGTGGCGCTGTCGGCAACCACCAGCGTGCGCTGGCGCGAACCGTCGGCGGTGGCCGACATCGAACGGGCGGTGGCCTGCATCTGGCTCGCCGCCTGGGAAACCGAGTCGACGATGCCGCGGACTTGGCCCTCGAAGCTGTCGGCGAGATCGGTGAGGGCGCGCTTCCTCTCGGCCTCGGCCCGATGCTTCATCGCCTCCTGCTCGCTCTGGAGCTGGCGCATCGCCGCGGCATTGTCCTTGAATACCTGAACCGCCTTGGCCATCTCGCCGATCTCGTCGCGCTGCGCCGTCTCGTCGATCGACACGGCGATGTCGCCGGCCGCCAGCTTCTCCATCTTGGTCTTGAGGCTAGTGAGCGACCGCGTGATGTTGCGGCTGATCAGATAGACGATGCCGGCGACCACCACGAGGATAGCCAGCCCCATGATCCCGAGCTTCATCAGCATCGCCTGATAGTCTGCCTCGATGTCGTCGAGATAGGCGCCGGTGCCGATGAAGGCGTTCCAGGGCTCGAACTTCTTTATGACGGTGATCTTCGGCGTCAGCTCGGTCTGCCCGGGTTTATGGTACGAGTACTCGATGATGCCCTCATTCTGGCGATTCATTATCTCCAGCATCGACGTGACGATGCGCTTCAGATTCTCATCCTTGCCGTTGGTGAGGTTGTTCTGCCCGACCTGCTTGGGATCGGCGCCGTTGGCGATGGTCGTCCCGTCCAGCGCGGAGACGAAGAGGTAGCCGTGGTGGTCGTCGTACCACATGGCATGCACCGCCTCGCGGAAGCGGGCGAGCGCATCATCGTGACTGAGCTTGCCGGCCTTGGTCTCGTTCTCTAGGGACTGCGCCAGACCTTGGGTGGTTTCCACGATGCCGCGCAGCTTGCCGATGCGATCCTGCAGCATCCGCTGATGGAGGAGCGAGGCGGCGACGGCGATCGCGACCACCAGGGCGGCCGCCGAGAGGGCCAGCACGAGCGCGAGTTTCGTCTTTATCGTCAAGCGCTTGAGAAGGCTCATCGGGACCCTCTGGGGATTGAAAAGCGATGCGCCAGGCTACCGGAAGAGTCTGAAGCAGCGGTAAATTCGCGTGCCAGATCTGCCGCCGGATACCCGACGCGACAGGCGACTACCCCCAGGGACCACGGCGGCGCGGCGGCGCGGCGGCGAAGGGCCGGGTGCGCCGCGCCTGCAGCATCGCCACGTCGCTTCGGCGGAAGACCGGCACCAGCAGCATGCCCAGGACGAAGCCGCCGACATGCGCCCAGAAGGCGACGCCGCCCTCGCCCGAAGCGGCCGAGAGCCCGCTCACGAGCTGCATCAGGAACCAGAGGCCGAGCAGGATCACCGCCGGCACGGTGATGAGGCGCACGAAGATGAAGATCCAGACGAAGACGACGACGTTGCCTTGGGGATGGAGCACGAGATAGGCCCCGAGCGTGCCGGCGATGGCGCCGCTGGCGCCGATCATCGGCAGCTCGGAGCCGGGGTCGGTGAAGGCCTGGGTCAGCGCCGCGGCGACGCCGCAGAGGAGATAGAAGACGAGATAGCGGGCGGCGCCCAGCGCGCTCTCGACGCCGCGGCCGAACAGCCAGAGATAGAGCATGTTGCCGAGCAGATGCAGCCAGCCGCCATGCAGGAACATGCTGGTGACGAGCGTCGCCCAAGGCGGCACGTGGTGCAGCTGGCGCGGCAGCTCCGCCGTGCCGAACAGCACCGCCGGCACCATGCCGTAGGCAAGCGCGATGGCGCGCTGGGCGCGCTCGCCCTGGCCCTCCTGCCAAAGGAAGACGATGGCACAGAGAGCGATGAGGCCGTAGGTCACGACCGGGACGCGTCGCGGCGGATTGTCGTCGTAAAGCGGCAGGATCAGCATGGCTAGGACGAGCGCTCCGGCCGCGCCATCGCCGTGCGGCCCCAGCCGACGGCGGCGTAGATCAGCGGCGTGGTCAGGCTGGCGATGACCAGCTTGACGAGATATTGGCCGATGATTGCCGGCAGCAGCGGCGCGGTGCCGGCAAAGGCGATGGTGATGAAGATTGCGGTGTCGACGAGCTGGCCCAGCAGCGTGCTGCCCCAGCTCCTGAGCCAAAGCATCTCGCCGCCGAGGCGCGTGCGCTTCAGCCGGAAGAAGCCCCAGACATCGAGATGCTGGCCGACGAGATAGGCGGCCCAGCCGCCCGCGAGCAGCCGCGGCGAGGAGCCCAGCACCTGCTCGAATTCCGGCTGATGCGTCCAGAAGGAAGCGGCGGGGAGATGGATCGCGAGCTCGAAGAAGCTGACCGAGAGCGCCATGGCGGCAAGCCCGAGATTGACCACGAGGCGTGCCTGGGCGCGGCCGAACAGCTCGGCGATCGAGCCCAGGAGGACGAAACTCAGCATATAGCTGATAACGGTGGCCGAGGCGGCGAGGCCCAGCGGCAAGCCGATGAGCTTCGAGCCGGCGGCGTTGCTGGCGATGACCAGGCTGGTGTGAATGGTCAGCAGCGTCACGAAGACGCGGAGATTCCTGTCGGTGAGCGCGACCGGCGCGGCCTCTATCATCGCTTGCCCCTCGCGCCTGTCATGGCGCGCCGAAACGGGCTTGTCGAGAACCCTTGTGGTCCTTACGGGACGCGGATCATGACTGGCGAAACCCGATGCCACGCTCCGCGTCGGGGAACATCCTTCGTGCCGTCAGCTTGTCTCGGCCTGTCGCGCGACGTCCCTGCTCCTACGACCCGGCATTCATGCTATAATATTTATTCAGAGAGGGTCCTCTCCTGGCGCACACGAATCCGGGACGGGGTGTGGTACAATGATTGTGATGACGCAAAAGTTGAAAAAACTCATGGCTCGCATCGAAACCTGGCCGGAAGCGGCGCAGGAGGAGCTAATGCGCTCCGCCTTCGACATCGAAATGAGATACGTCGGAGGCTATACGCTGACCGAGGAAGATCGGGCTGCGCTTGAGCGGAGCTCGGATGACGCTCGCCATGGCAGGTTCGCCAGCGACGAAGAGGTAGCGGAGCTTTTCGGTCGTTTCCGACACGCATGAAGGTTCGCTACACCCTAACCGCGCTCAGCGAGCTCGAAGAGATTTTTGCCTACCTCGAGAAACGAAACCCCAAAGCCGCGGCGGCCGGGAGAAGCGGGGCGATAGGATTTGATCGAATGAGCCAGGTGAGCCCCCTCGGCGCGCGGCGCCGGGTGGTAGGGGACACGACGGCGATCCCGGAGCGCAACCCGCTTCAAAAGAGTCCAGGAATCAGCCGCGACGTGCGCGCGCGGTAGGCGTCGTAGGCGCCGCCGAACTCGCTGCGCAGCAGCGCCTCCTCGGCGCCGATGCGCGCGAGCAGCGGCGGGATCAACAGCGCCGTGAGCAGCACGCCCGCTCCCGAATGAAAGGCGAGCCCCCAGCCCAACGCGTTGACGAGCAGCCCGAGATAGCTGGGGTGGCGGATGACTGCATAGACACCGCCGGTGACCAGCCTGTGCCCCGGCTGGATGGCGACCAGCCCGCTGAACCGATTGCCGAGCACGACGACGGGCCAGAGCCGCAGCGCGCCACCGGCAGCGAAGAGCGCGACGCCAAGCCAGCGAACGGCATCGCCGTCGATGGTCCAAACCTCCATCCGGTCCGTCCAGGCCGGCACATAGGCGTCCAGCAGCCCGAGCAGCGCAAAAGCGCCGATGACCCAGCGGTTGCCGCGATCCTCGCGCACGCCCGGGCTCAGATTTCCGCCGGCGAACAGCGCCGCGCCGGACAGTGCGAAGAGGGTAATCGCGAGCGCGATCAGCGCCGGATGGGAAAAGAAGGCGGCAAACCCGCCCCAGCCGAGGACGGCCAAGCCGAGATAGACGGCGGTGCCCACGAGAACGAACGCCGTTCTGACGGTTGGCGTCATCATTGTTGCCTCCGCCGCTACGCTCCAGATCGGGAAGCCCGAGGATCGGAGCGTGACACAAGATCCGATCAGATGCCGAAACTGCCCGGTGGATAAGTAAGTACTCTTTCCCCGGGATTGCCCTGGGTTCCTCGACCGTCCGTCCGACTTGCCGCCGCCGAGCTTCGGATGGAAGCTTGACCGATGCGTGCCCCCTTTCTCCCCCTAGGGGTATGTACATATCCCGAAAAACGCTGCAGTTCCTGCTACTTATCCCGCCGTCCCCGCGCAAGCGGGGACCCAGGGGAAGCGCTCCGCTCACTGCATTTGCGGCCCCTGGATGCCCGCTTTCGCGGGCAAGGCGATCGTTGACGGGTGCGCTGCCGCGAGATCTGTACGCTCCCTAGCTAGTTACTGCACCGTGATCACCACGGCGGCGCTGCCGGGCACACGGGGCTAAGCAGAGTGTCGAGCTGCTCACACCCGCTCGAAGGTTCCGACGAGCTGCCCCTTGGCGAGGGCGTGGCCGGCGAGCGCTGCCAGGACGACGGAAAGATCGGCCGGCTCGGTCAAGCGGAGGGGTTGGTCAACCGCAATGATCTGGAAGACATAGCGATGGACGCCGTGGCCGCGCACCGGACGCGGGCCGGCGTAGGATCGCCTGCCGAAGGAGCCGCGGCCCAACCGGAGGACGCCATCGCCCGGACGCGACAGCGCTCCTTCGGGCAGGTCGCGCCGTTGCGACGGAATGCCGGTGGCGATCGCGTGCACCACGGGGCGCGGCAGCGGCGCATCGGGATCCTGCACGATAAGCACGAGCTCGGCCGCGGCGGCGGGCACGCCCGACCACATGAGCGGCGGCGACAGGCTGTCGCCGACCCCGACGCCGGCGTATCGGAGCGGCATGGCGGCCAGCGCCGGGAACGCTGGACTAGCGAGGGAAATGGCATCCGGTACGTCGGCGAGCGCCGGCGCGTTCCAGGCGAGGTGTCGGTCGCCCGCGCGGACGCCGCGTAACGCCCTGCCGATCAGCCGCTCGATCGCAGCATTCATCGCCGCTGTCCTGTCCGATGGAATTGCCGACCCGCCTTCGCCAAGAGAACGCCGGGCGTAAACGGGCAATTAACACTCTACATGAGTATGATAGCCGCGGATCCCACCGCATTACAGCCGGGCGGCGAGCGCGCCGAGAAGGAGCGGCCGTGCGAGCACTCTTCCACAGCATCAACGGCCGCCTCCTCCTCACGCCCATCGTCGCCCTGATCGCGTTGATCTCGGTCGGAATCGTGTCGGTCCGCACCATCGGCGCCGTCACGCTCGTCGAACACGAGGCGCGGGCCCGCGCGGTGACGGAAGCAGCAACGAAAATCGTCGAGTCCTTCGAGGCCAAGGCCGCGAAGGGCGAGATGTCCGAGGACGCCGCCCAGGAGGCGGCCAAGGCGGTGCTTCGCGCCATCCGCTTCGACAGCGACGAGTACGTGACTGCCCGGCGTCTGGACGGCGTCATTGTCGTGAACGGGCTGTTCCGGGACCGCGAAGGCACGCCGTCGATCGACAACAAGGATGGCAACGGCACCTATTTTGCTCGCGACATGCTCAGGGCGGCCGAGGCGGGGGGTGACTTCAGCTATTACCTCTGGCCCAAGACGCCGAATACGCCACCCCAGCGCAAGGCGGCCTATTCCAAGCTGTCCAGCGGGTGGAAATGGGTCGTGAGCGCCGGCGTCTACCTCGACGAGGTCGATACCGCCATATGGGACAACGCGGCGCGCATCATGGGTGTCGTCGCGGCGGTTGCGGTGCTGACCTTCGGTCTCGCCTTCTGGCTCGGCCGCCGCCTCTCCGCCCCGATCCTGAGCCTCACGACGGTCACGCATCGCCTCGCCGACGGCGATCTCTCGGTCACGATTCCGGAGGTGGGACGACGCGACGAGATCGGCACCATGGCGCAGGCCATTGCCGTGCTGAAGGAGAGATCAGGCGAAGCCACGCGCCTGGCCACCGAGCAGGATCGCCTGAAGCTCGAGGCGGCCCAGGAGCGGCAGCGGACGATGCGGACGCTCGCGGATGGTTTCGAGGCGTCGGTCAAGGCCGTGGCCGATGGCATGGCGTCGTCGGCAACCGAGATGGAAGCCTCGGCCAACTCAATGAGGGCGGCCGCCTCTACGGCTGACGGCGAAACGACGGCCGCCGCCGCTGCAGCGGCGCAGACCAGCGCCAATGTCGGCACCGTCGCCTCTGCCAGCGAGGAGCTCTCCTCCTCGATCCAAGAGATCTCCCGCCAAGTCGCCAGCTCCTCGCAGATCGCGTCCGACGCCGTCTCCGAGGCGGGCCGCGCCGACGCGGCGATGACGGCGCTCGCGGACTCGGCCAAGCGCGTCGGCGACATCGTCGCGCTGATCGGCGGCATCGCGCGCCAGACCAATCTGCTGGCGCTCAACGCCACCATCGAGGCGGCGCGCGCCGGCGGGGCGGGCAAAGGCTTTGCCGTCGTCGCCTCGGAAGTGAAATCGCTCGCCACGCAGACCGCCCAGGCAACGAAGGACGTCCAGGCCACGATCGCGGAGATCCAGTCGATGACCGGGACGGCCGTCACGGCGATCCAGGCCATCGGCAAGACCGTGGCGCGGATGAACGAGATCACCGCCACGGTCGCGGCGGCGGTCGAAGAGCAGGGCGCCGCGACGCGCGAGATCGCGGGCAGCGTACAGCAGGCGGCAGAGGGCACGCGGCAGGTGTCGGGCAACGTCACCACCGCCCATCGCGCGGTTGCCGAGACCGGCGCCATCGCGGCCAACGTGCTCGGCGCGGCGGGCATGCTGTCCCATGAGGCCGAGCGCCTGCAATCGGAAGTCGCCAACTTTCTCGCCGGTGTCCGGGCCGGCTGAGCGGCAGGCAGCGTATCCAACGCGTGCGCCAGACGCCGGCCGCGGCCGGCCGCCGCTTTGTCTCGCGGCAGGCGGCGGATTAGAGTGGCGGGCATGGACCCCAAGAACCCGATAAGCCTGCTCGTGCCGCTCATCGGCATCGCGCTGATCCTGGTGGCGGTGTGGCTCACCGGCGGGGCGCGGCGGGCGCGGCTCGACCGGGCGCTGGTGCTGACCCGGCTCGGCGAGGATCTGCCGGATTTCGTCGCGGGCGAGATCGTCATCGACGCCGATGCCGCGACCGCGCTCGCCGCCGGCGCGGACGGAACCTTCGCCCTGGTCTTCGCCGCCGGCGACAAGGTGGTGGTGCGCGCGCTGACGCGCGCCGAGCTGCGGCGCGTCGGCGTCGCGGGCGACCGGCTGGAGATCGACACCGGCGCCTTCACCCACGGACGCTTCGCGCTGGCGCTTCCCGGCGAGGCCGCACGCTGGGCGCGGCGGCTCGCGCCGCCGGAGCGCGCGGCATGACGCTCGAGCCCAAGCTTGCCAACCCGGTCGAGTTCGCCATCCCCGCCTTCATCCTGCTGGTGCTGCTGGAGATCGCGGTGGCGAAGCTGCGGCGCCTGCCGGCCTATGAGCTGCGCGACACCGCCGCCTCGCTCGCCATGGGGCTCGGCAATCTCGCGGTCGGGCTGGCGGCCGGCGCCGGCGCCTATGTCGCGCTCAACTGGGTCTACCAGTTCCGGCTCACGAGCCTCGGCTATGCCTGGGGGAGCGTTGTCCTCATCCTCTTCGCCGAGGACCTGACTTATTATTGGTTCCACCGCCTCAGCCATCGCTGCCGCTTCTGGTGGGCGGCGCATATCAACCACCATTCCTCGCAGCACTACAACCTCTCGACCGCGCTCCGGCAGACCTGGACCGGCGGGCTCTTCGAATGGGTGCTGTGGCTGCCGCTGGCGCTGATCGGGTTTCCGCCGGCGCTCATCGTGTTCCAGAGGGGCGTGAGCCTGATCTATCAGTTCTGGATCCACACCGAGACCATCGACCGGCTGCCGCGCTGGGTCGAGGCGGTGATGAACACGCCGTCGCATCACCGCGTGCACCACGCCACCAACCCGCGCTATCTCGACCGCAACTATGCCGGCATCTTCATCCTCTGGGACCGGCTCTTCGGCAGCTTCGTCGCGGAAGCCGCGGAGGATCCCTGCCGCTACGGCATCGTCAAGAACATCGGCAGCTTCAACCCGCTGCGCATCGCGCTGCATGAATGGGTGGCGATCGGCCGGGATGTGGCCGCGGCACGCGGCTGGCGCGAGCGGCTGGTCTATCTGCTGGGCAAGCCCGGCCGCTCCTTCGACGGCTCGCGCCAGACCAGCGACGAGATCCGCGCCGCCTGGCGGGCGCGCCGGAGTTGGTGAGCTCGCGCGGCGCAGGGGTCGAAGCTCCAGCTTCGGAGCATGAAACGCGTCTATGGCGACGCGATCGGCACCGAGTGCAGGTTTTCGCGATGAGCCGCCGGCGCGCGTTTCCGCTGCATCGGCGCACTGAGTCGATCCAGCGGAAACTTGCTCCAGCCGGACATAGAGTCATGTGGGGCGCGTGCCGCGGGGCGCCCTAGCCGAGAGAGTTGATGATCTCGCGATAGGCCGCCTCGGGAAATGCCTTCAGGGTCTTTGTCCGGACATTCCCGAGCATGCCGAGGATCAGAGTGAAGCGCGCGGCGACGGCATCGTCCGGCGCCTCGTACACGGCGACGAGATCGTAATCGCCCATGGTCATGAAGAGGAATTTGAACTCGCCGCCCATGTCTCTGAGCGCTTTCTTCGCGCTGTCGAGACGCTTGGCCGAGTCCTTCACCTGCCGCATCCCCTGATCGGTCCAATTGATGAGCATGACATAGGTCGTCATGGCGTCTTCCTCCGGGAAAAGACACCGTCGGGAACCAAGGCGGCCTGGCCGCTGCTTCCCTTTTGAGGCCTGCGCCGCCAAACGCCGCGGCGTCGGCGTGATCAACATGCGTCTTGGCGGACGGCGTCGGCGGTCATTCTAGTACCTCTGCACAGAGAAGTTGACAGTTTGGCCGGGTTGTAGGGGTGGGAGGGCGGTTGGCTCGATCAGCACTTCGATGCTGCGGGCGACGCCTGGCTTGCGTCGGATCAAGCGTGCGCGCTCG
>JBKQTR010000272.1:0-5737 GCA_052143095.1 Allostellaceae bacterium | reverse complement strand
GGACGCTCGAAAGGCAACGTCCGCCCGGACTGGCGCGGCCATTCCGCTTTGAAGACCCGTAAAACAACGCCTTGCACCTCCTCGGCTGAAGCAACGTCGTTGGATGCAGCTCAAATGCCCGCTTCGGGTCGAATCCGGCCTTTCGCCGCAGGGATCCTGATAGGCTGTCGGGAGCGGGTCCCATAGCTCTTTGCAAGGAAAGGCCCAAGGATGTTGAATTGATCCGCATCCCGCGCGAGAGCAAGTAACAAGTCCTCGCCCCCGTGCGGCGTTGGAATCGATTATGAACGTACTGCGGCGTCCGATTTCACTTCATCTGAATTTGGCCGTCCTGCTGACACGGACATGGATAAGCATGCCTTCGAGGTCATCTTGCAACAGACTCGGAGGGATGGAGATGCAATCAAGCTGGAAGAGGGCTGCAAAAGCGCGGCTGACCCGTACAGGGTTTGCGGTCGTGCTGATAGCGGGCATGGCCGCGCCCTCAGTGCCGCAAGAGCGCTTGGAGCAGGGTTCCGGGATCATGAAGGCGTGCGCCGGTGATGTCTGGCGTCTTTGCTCGGGAACCATACCCGGCGGGGAGCGCATTCAAGAGTGTATCCAGAGCAAGATGGGTCAGCTTTCCAAGCCGTGCCTCGGCGCACTGCTCGACGCCATGGCGGGCGCGTCATTCAGGGTCTGCAAAGACCAGACTTATGCGCTTTGCGCCGCGGCAAAATGCAACGTACTCGACGGCGTCGCCTACTGCCAATGCGACGTGAAGCACGGCGACAGCATCAGCCTTCCGTTTCCAACGGGCAATGGCGAGGACGTCTGCTCGATCAACGCGGCGGGCGCTGACAACAAATACATGGTGAGCACCTACAGCCTGCTCGAGCAGATCGCCTCGCCCCAGGGAGGCGGTGCGGTCTACACTTGTCCGGGCGACACCTCAGACGGCGCCTACGCCCAGTGCGACGGCGGCTTATGCTTCCCAAGCACCGAGGAGACAACGTTTCCAGGTTTTGACAAGCCCGTGCCGAAGGGACAAATAATCTGCTCTTGCCCGATCACCCAGGCGAAGCCCCACACGTCACAGGCAGGATATCAAATCGTCGGACCTTACCCGTGCGACAAGTCATTCTTCAGATATTGCAAGGGCGCCAACGCCAACAGCCATACGGGTTCAACGATCTATGTCGGCGCCCCGATTGGCACGGCGGCGCGTCTGACGGTCTTGCTCAACGGCCACGCTGCGCCCCTCAACGAGTGCGGGGTCGAAATAAAACCCGTGTCCCATGGACCTACTGCTGGAGAGCGCAGCCGTCGCGGAGGCTTGCCGGGCCTGCCAACGCACACTCATGGCGCTGCAGGAAGCCCGGAAACTCCTCGCGGCCGTTAATTAACCTTAATCGAACGGATCAGTTGACGGTGGTACGGCGGCGCCGGAGATCCTTTCTCAGGAACGCGGTCCTAGGCATCGCCAAACAAGCGGCGCGGCATGAAACCAGAGTCGAAAATGTCGCTGGGCTCGCGCATGGCGCTGAGCTTGTCCGTCCACACGCGCATCGTCCACTCGCATCTTTAAGTCTCGCGGGCCGGCGCCCCGACACCATAAAACGCGAAATAGAGCGGATAGGGAAGGAGCGAGACAAGGCGCAACCCGTCTGCGCTGGAGGAGGCCGGGAACTTCCGCTATGGGTCGATTTTACCCGTTCGCCAAGCCCTCGGCGAATGACCGGTATTTGCGCGGAGGAGACGGCCGGAGTCGACGTTAACCGGCCATTGGAGAGAGCGACAGCGGTCGTCGCAGTTGGGGATTTCTGCCATTCGCAAGGGGCGCGGTCGCCCTCTCGGCCTTGCGATGCTCACGCACTGCCGGCGCCCTCCCGGCCTCGCGCGCCTATGAGCCGGGCAGCGTCGGCCGCAAGGATCGTCTCGAGGCCCGCCCTCACGCCCCAAGAGCGGTCTTCTCGGCTTGTTTGCGGCGCTGGGCCTGGGCTCGGGCCTTGTTGACCGCGGAGCGCGCGGACTCGTTCAGCGTGAACATCTCGAGCGCCTCGTCCTCGGCGTCGACGACCGGCCTGATCGCAAGGTCGGAATAGGCCTTGGCGTCCGGGTCTCCGTGGACGCGATAGCGCATGCGCACGCCCTTCAGCGCATAGAGCCCGAACCGCGCGTATTTCGCCGCCGACTGCCAGGCGTGGCGCGGATAGAAGATGAGCGCGGGAACGCGCGGCAGCTCAGGCCGGCGCGCCAACCTGTCCTTGCGGCGCAGATAGCCGCACTGCTGCGGGTGGACGCCCTCGAAGTTCATGGCGCCGTAGATCTGCAGTACTCCCCGCAGGATCCGGACGGGATTGATCCCGTAAGCGAGATTGCGCCGCATCATCCGCTCGACATGCTCGTCGCTGTAGTACCAGTTCCACGCGTCCCAGTAGGTCTGCTGCCATTCGTCCCGGCTCATCCGCGGATGCTCGACGGTCACGGTCTCGAGATCGTACTTGTTGAGATCCGGATCCATCCAGACGCCCTGTTCCGTCAGTTTCTGGTGATCCTCCGAGCCCGGCAGCGGCGTCAGGATGGTGAACTCTAGAAGATCGACTGGCAGCTCCTTCTGGATGATCTCGATGTCGCGGCGGACGCTCGCCCGAGTGTCGCCGGGCAGGCCGAGGATGAAGCCGGCGTAGGTGATCATGCCCGCCTGTTTCCAGGCCTGAAACATCTTCCGGTATTCGGTGATCCGGTTCTGGTTCTTCTTCATCTGGACGAGCTTTTCGGGATTGATGCTCTCAAGCCCAATGAAGGCGTATTTACAGCCGGCGCGCGCGGCCTTTTCGATGAATCCCGGGATCTGGTGGGCGAGCGTATCGACCTGGATCAGGAAGGTGATCTTCAGTCCCTGCTCGCGTAGCGCGATCAGCCGTTCGAAGATCGCCTCCCAGTTCTTGTTGCGGGCGAAATTGTCGTCGGTGATGAAAAAGCGCGAAATGCCTTGCGCCGCGTTCTGCCGCACAATCCGCTCGATGTCGTCGCCGCTGCGATAGCGCGACTTGCGGCCCTGCACATTGATGATGGTGCAGAACGAGCACTGGAACGGGCAGCCGCGGCCGGCGTCGAACGACGACAGGACCCCGTCGTAGCGCTGAACGAGCCGGCGCGGCAGCCAAGGGATGGTCCGCTCCTGGAGGCTCGGCAGGTCGTGCATGAAATTGTAAATAGGCTTCGCCGCGCCGGCGTGAACGTCCTGAAGAAAGGCCTCGAAATGCTCCTCCGCTTCGCCGGCAAAGAGGATGATGCCGAGGTCGATCGCCTCTTTGAGCTCGGGCGTCAGCTCCTTCAACATCGCCATGCAGCCGCTGACGTGGAAACCGCCAATCGCGACAGCCACGCCGCGGGCGCGGAGCTGGCGGGCGATCGCCATGGCGCGCGGGAACTGGTTGGACTGGACCCCGGCCAGACAGACGAGGCCCGTATGGCCCGGCTCATTGATGCGTCTCGCGATGCGCTCGACCGGGATCTTGATGTTCATCTCGTCGTAGGCGTCGACCTCGATCGCGACGTTGTCGCCCAAAACTTTCCGGTCCGCGCAATCCCGCGCGATCGCATGGATGCAAGCCATTGAATTGGAGGGAATCCACGCCTTCCACCACTGGATGACGTAGCCGTCCTTGTCGTAGTGAGACGGCTTGACGATCTCGACGTGAAATGTCGTCATTGCGCCCCGCCGGCATCTGCGCCCGTTTCTGACCCTATCCAAGAAATCCCTTGGGGAGAAGCGCAGAAATGCGATCCGTCCACGCGAGGGCAGAAGCGCCGCGCTGCGGCGGGCGTCTTGGCGGGGCGCCCGTTCTCGATCGAAAGACTGACGCACAGCGGGCTTGCGCGTCATTTTCATCCGCGCGCGCCACGACCGCTGAAACCATCGCCAGGGCCGGCCCTCGGCGGCGAAAAGCGGGCGGCGGCTCGGCGGCAAGGACAGCTATTTAGCGCATTGCCGTCGTTCACCCGACACCCGGTCATGCGGATGGGTACCCCCAATTTTTTTGCCTCTAGTCGAGGGTACAAAGGCCAATGCATCCCTAGTATCGTGATGCCTTTCGGTTGGGTATTCAAGGGATTAGCCGCAACGACCCCCGTTCTTGACCTGTTATCGCAACCGGATCGCAACATCGGGGCTCAAGGGAGGTGCGCGCGCGCCTCGACACTTGTGTCCCGATTGCCCTTGCCTGCGATGGCAAGCCACGCTTCGCGGGCGTCATCTTCGATTTCCGGGCCCCCCACACCGGCGCGCGCGGGCGAGACACAAGGCCGGCTCGGGTGCGCGCCGCGAATATGCCAAAGCTTGCCGGCGGCCGTGGTCGTGCCGTTTATCACGCCCTGGTCGGTCTGCACGCGCAAACCGATCCCGCTGTCCGTCAGTTCGTGCACTGTGTTGACCGGGTGGCGCAAGTTACGGTCGATCTTATCGGGACTCCAGGCGGCAGCGTGTCGGCCTCGCGAAGCGTTTGCAAGCTGGCGGTGAAGCGAATTTCGCACGCTGATCGGTGTCGTGCGCTCGACCTCAGTCTGTTTTGCGGGCGACGATGTTCTGCGCAGCCGGAAATCCGCTCGTTGTCCGACGGACAATCTTTTCCAACGCCTTAATTGCGGCTGCGGCGTCCATATCAGGCTCTTGTGATCGCTGTAGGCTCCTGATGAGCTCAGCCTGCCGCGAGGATGCAACTTCCCCGTAGCTGCGCAACGTGGTCATCACGTCCTCGTGGCCCAAGTTCTGGGACCACGCTTTCAGCTCTTCCGGCGTACGGCACATACGCTCCCCGAGTTGAGCGAGCGTTTTACGAAACGAGTGTGGGTTAAAATACGTGAGCCCGGCCAGCGTGAACGCGTCCCGGAAGATAGCCCGTATGGGTCCCGCATTGGACCAGTGACGTCGGGACAGGCCTGCGGCCTCGAACTTCAAATCCACTCCGTTGACCACCGAGGTCGCGGGAAACAGCGGGTCGTCACCGCCCCAAAGCTTTTCTTCCCGCAGATAGACGATCCACTCTTCCACAATGGCACAAATGTCATCGCCTACGGGGAAAAACCAGGTCGTGAAGCTCTTGGAGAACTTCGTCTTCACCTCCCTGGCGTCCAACATCACCTTTGCCGCCGCGATGTCGACGTGCTTGAGTTTCAGCGAGGCAAGTGCGCCATCCCGCACGCCCGTAATGAGAGTAAAGGCGATCAGGCTACGATTGCGACGTTCGATCTCGGTGGCGTGCGGCATGGCGGCGAGCACGCCCCGGATTTGCTCCAGCGTCGGTACTGGCCGCTTGCGTATGGCTTTAGCAATTCGCGTGTCTTTCTCCGAAAGACGGAAATAATCGGCGTCTGAATGACTGATTCGCGACCGGTAGCCCGGCTGTCCGGCCAACCACTGCAAGAATGCGCGCAAGGCGTTGAGGGTTTGCAGAACGGTCGCCTTGCTTAGGGGCTTTCCGGCCCCGGAGCTCTCCGTCTCGCTCAGGCGCCGCCGAAATGCGACCGCCTGCTCGACATGGAACTTGCGGAGCGAGCGGAACTTGGTCGAAACCTCGAAGCGATGAATCGCCTTCGCCACCGTGTCGAGGCTGGCCTCGCTCAGGCCCTTGGCTGCCTTAAGGTAGATAAGGTACTCGCGCTTAATGCGCTCGTTTTCAGCATTGTGTTGGCGCATGTCTCAGGCCTCATGCCCAAAGTGACAATTCACGTTGGGGGTGGCGGTATCCTCTAT
>JBKQTR010000271.1:0-11111 GCA_052143095.1 Allostellaceae bacterium | reverse complement strand
TCGAGCAGCACGGCCGGATCGAGCGCCATCCCGATGCCGGTGACCGCCGCCGCTCGGTGTTGCGCCTGAGCCCGGCCGGCCAGGCGCTCTTCCGCGTCATCGCGCCGCAAGCGCGCCGGCGCGAGCGACAGCTGCTGCGGGCGCTGGGCGCGACCGAGCTCGCCGCGCTCGATCGCATGCTGGCGCGGCTGGTAGCGGAGGCCCGCGTCCTGCCCGACGGCGACGAGAAGCCCCGGCGGCATCGTCAGAAGCCGTAGAGGTCGGGCCTTGCGCTGCCGTCCGCCCAGGCGATCGGCCCCTCCGACCAGGCGAGCAGCCGCGCGCCGTAGCTGCTGGCGATCGCCAGCTCGATCCCGGGCTCGATCACCACGAAGCTGCCGCCGGTCGCCGGAATCCCGTTGAGGCGGGCCTCGCCGCCGAGCAGGAACCACTCCACCAGCGCGCTGCCGCGATGCGCCGGCATCGTCGTTCCCGGCAGCAGCCGAAGCTCAACCAGCCGGCGCTCGGTGCCGGTGCCGTGGTAGTCGAACACCGCGCGGCGGGCGAGCCCGGCGATGGCGGTCGCCAGCATCGGCAGCGCCTCGAGGGAGATATTGATCTCCGGCGGGACCTCCGGCGCGGCGTTGACGATCGGTGCCTGGTAGGCGCCGGCGTGGAGGCGGCGAAGCGCGCCGGCGCTCTCGGCATAGCTCACCGGCCCCTCCAGCCGGCCGGCGAGCACGCAGCGCTCATAGGCGATCGCGTCATGCGTCGCGCCCTTGAGGTTGACGCCGACCTGTCCCGCCGCGGCGGCGCCGGAATAGTCGTGCAGGCTGCCCTCGAGAAAGTAGCTCGTCGCCGTGGCCTGATGCTGGTGCAGACCCGAGCGTGTCTGCGCGTCGAAGGCGATGAGCCCGAGATAGAGGCCGTTTTCCTGATCTTCGCGCACGGTCTTCTGGTAGAGACCGGGCTGGCTGAGCTCGCGCCACGGCCGGGCGAGCATGTCATAGGCGTAGAGTTTGGCATCCGTCCGGTGCAGCGCCGTCCCGCCCATCGCCCGCCTCCCAAGTGGTAACAGATGTTACCATCGGGGTGGCGCCTGTCAAACGCCGCCGCCCGGTCGCGGCGGGTGCACCCTCGAAATTGCCCGGACTTTGTCCCAATGCTGTAGCGCTGCTGTCGCAGCCTTGTGGCATGCTCTTCCTCTAGCGGAGGGAGAGTCCCATGTATGTCCGCAACACCGAGCCATCCGTCGAGGAGCTGCTGGGCGACGAGATCACCCGTCTCGTCATGGCCCGCGACGGCCTCAGCGATCAGATCGTGCGCGCTCTGGTGCGCGACGTCCAGCGCCGGCTCCAGGCGCGCCGGCAGGCTATGGAAATTGCCCGTTCGGGGCGCGCCGCGTAACCCGTTAGCGGTTTTTTCACCATAGGTTAGGCGGAATTTAATTAATTTGATGGTTTCATGGCAGCTGGACGACATCGTCCAGGAGGCCACAGATGTTTACGGCCCTTGCCAAGCTCAGGCCCGCCCCGGCCGTAACCGATGCGCCGCCGGCGCCGTCCCCCGCATCCTCGGCGCGCGCGCAGCAGGAACGGCTGCTGCTCGCTTTCACCGCGCCCGTCGCCGCCGCCTACCTTGCCCGCTTCGCCGTGCTCAATCTGATCGGCGCCGCCCTGGTGCTCGCCGCCTGGGCGGAGGGGCTGCTCTACCGGCCTTACGTCGCCGACAGCTCCGGCATGTGCTGGCTGATCACCATCCTGTTCGGCTGGGGCCTCATCTGCGTGGCGCGCAAGGACTGGCAGAGCGTGCGCTGGGCCGGCAACGCGCTGGTCTATCTCGGCATGGTCGGCACCGTGCTTGGCCTCATCATCACGGTGAGCGACCTCTCCGCCGACAAGGGGCAGAGCTTCGAGGATTTCAAGGCGGTAGTGACCTCGATCTATATCGGCTCGGCCACCGCGCTCTACACCAATCTGCTCGCCTGCGTGGGATATCTCTGGCTCGGCACCAACGCACATCTGCTCGCGCGCCAGGAGGTCTGAACCGATGTGGCGGGGCATGAATGTCTCGTTCCGAGACATGCTGTTCCTGCTGGTCTTCGCCTATCTCGTCATCGGCGCGGTCGCCTTGGCGCATGTGCGCAAGAAGCAGGAGGATGTGACCGGCGCGACGCCGCCGGGCAGCCTGATCGTCGACCTCCATTGGGACGACAAGGTCGATGCCGATGTCGATCTCTGGGTGCAGGCGCCGGGCGACGTGCCGGTGGGCTATTCCAACAAGGCCGGCATCATCTTCAACCTGCTGCGCGACGATCTCGGCCATTCCGGCGACCCCGTATCGATGAATTACGAGATCGCCTATGGCCGCGGCCTCTGGCCGGGCGAGTATACCGTGAACGCGCATCTCTACCGCTCCGCCGACAACCACTTCCCGGTGCCGCTCCTCGCCAAGGTGGCGGTGCGCGGTCCCGACGGCGAGGTCAACAACATCCTGCGCTCGCAGGTCCAGCTCGATTATGTCGGGCAGGAGACGACGATCTTCCGCTTCCAGCTCGACGACAAGGGCCATCTCATCGCCGGCAGCCTCAACCGCATCCATAGGGATCTCCGCAGCGCCTGGTTGAAGAGCCGCAACGGAGAGACGAAATGACCTCCTTCGTCATCGCCTTCGTGACGCTGGCGCTGGTCCTCGGCATCTACGCCTTCGTGGGCTTGCCGCTCGGCAGCCGCAAGCGCCGCGCCGCGGTCAGCGGCTTTTTCGCCCTCCTCATCGCCGCGCTGTTCTTCGGCTATTCCGACATGCTGGGGCGGCCGAAATCGACTCGGCTCGAGCTGTTGCGCACCGGCGACCAGGAAGCCAAGGTGCTGGGCTCCTATATCCTCGAAGGCAGCGGCATCTATATGTGGCTGCTGCTCCCCGGCGCTGCCGAGCCGCGCTATTACGTCCTGCCCTGGGACGAGAAGACGGCGAGCGCCTTGCAGCGGGCGATCGAGGACAACGCCCATCAGCATGGCGGCGGCATCGTCATGCAGCTCCCCTTCGAGCGCTCCTGGGACAAGCGCGACCCGGTCTTCCATCCGCTGCCGCAGCCAAAGCTGCCGGAAAAAGCCGCGCCGCCGCCGCCGGCGACGATCTACACCGCGCCGGAGCAGCGCGCGTAGGGCCAGAGCAGATTCCGGCTGGATCGACTCAGTGCGTCCTTCGACTGCTCGCTTCGCTCGCGCTCAGGATGAGGCGATTTTCTTTGTGCCATCAACAGTTTTCCTCATCCTGAGCTGGCGCGCGCAGCGCGCCTGTCGAAGGACGCACCGTCGTTATGCAGCGGAAACAGTGGCTAGCCGGAACGGCGCGGGCTTTCGCGGTTGCAAGAGCAACCGCTGCCGCCCGCCAGCGATAACGCTTCGCGTTACGCTGCATAAGGCGGGTGGTGCCAGCCCCTGGGCGAGAGGGTGAAGATCTCGTAGCCGTCCTTGGTCACGCCCACCGTGTGCTCGAACTGGGCCGAGAGCGAGCGGTCCTTGGTGACCGCGGTCCAGCCGTCGCTGAGGATCTTCACCTCCCAGCGCCCGGCATTGATCATCGGCTCGATGGTGAAGAACATGCCCTCGCGCAGCTCCGGCCCCTCGTCGGGCTGCCCGAAATGCAGGATCGAGGGCGCGTCGTGGAAGATGCGGCCGATGCCGTGGCCGCAGAAATCGCGCACCACCGAGAAGCGCCGCGCCTCGGCATAGCTCTGGATGGCATGGCCGATGGCGCCGATGCGCACCCCCGGCCGCACCGCCTCGATGCCGCGCATCATCGCCTCCCAGGTGACCTCGACCAGGCGGCGCGCCTTGAGCGCCACCTTGTCGCCCAGCAGGAACATGCGGCTGGTATCGCCGTGCCAGCCGTCGAGGATGACGGTGATGTCGATGTTGAGGATGTCGCCCTCGTCGAGCTTGCGCTCGCCGGGAATGCCGTGGCAGACGACATGGTTGATCGAGGTGCAGATCGAGCGCGGGAAGCCGCGATAGTTGAGCGGCGCCGGGATCGCGCTATGGTCGATGATGAAGCCGTGGCAGAGCCGGTCGAGCTCGTCGGTGGTGACCCCCGGCTTCACGTAAGGGGTGATGAAGTCGAGCACCTCGGCCGCCAGCCTTCCGGCCTTGCGCATGCCGTCGAAGCCCTCGGCGCCGTGCAGCTTGATGCGCCGCTCCTCGGGGTCCAGCGGCCGCGTGGCCGCCGGTCCGCGCTGCTGCAGTTTCATCATCCTTCGCCTGCTCCTGCCGCGATCGCCAGCGGCGCCTCGATCTCTATCGCCTCGGTGTTAACGCGGCAATAATAGCACAACATCTCGACCCCCGCCGCGCGCGCCTGCTCGAAAGCGATGGCGTAGACCGGGTCGATGTCCCCGGCAATGCCGAACGCGCGGCAATCGCCGCGCTGCACCACATACAGCATCGCCGCCCGATGCCCGGCAGCCGCCATGGCGCCGAGCTCGGCCAGGTGCTTCGCCCCGCGGGCGGTGACGCTGTCGGGGAACTCGGCGCGGCCGCCGCGGCGCAGATGCGCGTTCTTCACTTCGAGGTAGCAGATAGGGCGTCCCGGGCCTTCCAGCAACAGGTCGATCCGGCTTGCCTTGCCATAGGCCACCTCGCGCCGCAGGCTGGCATAGCCGGCGAGCTCGGGCAGCCGGCCGGCGGCGATCGCCTCTGCCGCCAGCCGGTTGGGATGCGCGGTGTTGATGCCGACCAGCTCCCCCTCCGCCCGGACCAGCTCCCAGGACCAGGCGAGCTTGCGCTTGGGATCGGCGCTCGCCAGCAGCCAGACCTCGGCGCCCGGCGCCGCGAGCCCCAGCATGCTGCCGGGATTGGCGCAATGGGCGGTGGTCTCGGTCCCGTCCAGCAGCCGGACATCGGCGAGGAAGCGCTTGTAGCGCCTCAGCAAGACGCCGCGCACCAGCGGGCGGGGAAAGCGCATGATGCCCGGCGCTATAGGGGCAAGGCGGCGGGCCGGCAAGCGCGCTCCCACCCATTGTGCCGGCGCGGCTTTGGCTCTACCTAAAGCGCGGATTGCGCCGGGAGCCGTCATGACCGCCGAGAAGATCGTCACCGCCTGCGTCGTCATCATCGGCAACGAGATCCTGTCGGGCCGGACGCAGGACGCCAACCTCGCCTATATCGCCACCGGGCTCAACGAGGTCGGCGTGACCCTGCGCGAGGCGCGGGTCATCCCCGACATTTGCGAGGTGATCGTCGCGACGGTCAACGAGGTGCGTGCCAAATTCGACTACGTCTTCACCACCGGCGGCATCGGCCCCACCCATGACGACATCACCTCGGAATGCGTGGCGAAGGCGTTCGGCGTGCCCTGGACGCTCCATCCCGAGGCGCACAAGATCTTCCTCGAGCATTACAAGCCCGGCGATCTCAACGAGGCGCGGCTGCGCATGGCGCACACCCCCGACGGCGCGAGCCTGATCATCAACCCGGTGTCGCGCGCGCCCGGCTTCCGCATGGAGAACGTCTTCGTCATGGCCGGCATCCCGCGCGTCATGCAGGCGATGTTCGACGCCGTCAAGCACGACCTGCGGGGCGGGCGGCCGATGCTGTCGCGCTCGGTGAGCTGCCATTTGCCCGAGGGCGTCATCGCCAAGGGGCTGGGCGAGGTCCAGGTGCGCTACCCCGATCTCGATATCGGCTCCTATCCCTTCTACCGTCGCGGCGAGTTCGGCACGAGCCTGGTGCTGCGCGGCCGCGACGCCGAGCGTCTCGCCGCCGGAACGGAGGAGGTGGTGGCGCTGGTGCGCGGCCTCGGCGGCGACCCCGTCGAGGAGTGAGGGGCGTGGCGCGGGCCGGCGCCATCGTGTAGCGTCCGGGCCGCGCTCCACCCGTGCCCGCTTGGCGGAATTGGTAGACGCAAGGGACTTAAAATCCCTTGGCCCACAAGGCCGTGCCGGTTCGAGTCCGGCAGCGGGCACCAGCGCAGCGATGCGACGGATCTCGCCTTGACCTAGGACTTTGGCGGAGTGGTCGGGACGGGCCGCCACGCGACCGGGCAGGTGGCAACATAGGGATAGTAGGCCTTGCTGGTCGGGCAGAAGTAGTAGGCGTTCCCCGCCGGCGGCGGAGCAGAGCCCGCTGGACGACGAGCCGTTGCAGGCGGCGGAAGCGGCGCCGGTGCCCCCGGCGCAGCTTGAGGCGCCGCGGCCGGCGGCGGCGCATAGCTCGCATAGGGCGGCGCGTAATACGCGGGCGCATAATAGCTCGGCGCGGGGTAGTAGGGCGGTGCGTAGTACCCGTAGTAGTAGGGTGGCGCCCCGGTCAACAGCCAGAACGGCGCGGTTGCGATCGTCGCGGCGGTTCCGACGATCGCGCCTGCGATACAGAACGGCCAAGCCAGCGGATTGGCCGAGCAGGGGGAATAGTAGGGGGCGTAGTATTGCGCCTGCGCGGTCGCGAGCGGCAGAGCGGCGAGCCCGGTGGCGAACGCGGCCGACATCGCCATTCGGCGGATGCGCATGACAGGCCTCCCGGTCTGGACCCCGCACGTCGAGCCCACAGCCATGATACGTGCGAAGCGGTGGAAGCCTACCGCGTCCCAAAGGGGCGCGCCAGCGCCGATCATCCCGAACGGGAATTATGGGGGAATTATGGGGACACAATACCTAATTCGTCCAGGCCTCTTGCAGCATAAGTTAAGTATTGTGTCCCCTTAATTCCGTAAGTATTGTGTCCCCTTAATTCCGTTGCCTGAACCTTCGTCACGCGTTCAGACAGCGCCATGTGCTGCAGAACATCGTCAGGGATCTCGCCAAGAACATCTAAGCCGGAGATATCCGATGCAGCGAGCGGGAATTATGGGGACACAATGGAATTATGGGGACACAATACCTAATTCGTCCAGGCCTCTTGCAGGATAGGTATTGTGTCCCCTTAATTCTCATGCCAAGCGGGCTATCCGCGGGGCATTGAGTGGCGTCCGCTCCCGCTGCGGCAGGCGCGAGCGAGACCGCCGCGCATAGCGCCGCAGCGAGCGCTCGCGTGGGCTGCCGTCGGCGAGGCCCACTCCTCATCTCGGTTTCCTCCCGCCCCCAAGGCAATCCGCTGCGACGAGCGGCGGTCGCTTTGCGGTTGCCGGGAAAGATCGCGCGAAAGCCGATCCCTGTCTAGCGAGCCCGCTTTTCTCATACTGCGACGGGGAATAGCAGATTGAGGATGCGCGATCTCCTGCTGCCCACTTTAGGGGGCGATTGCGTCGGCGATGGCTTTGACGAGGGTCGTTGAGGCCGAGCGCTATCGTCCCGGTCCCGGGCCAGGTTGCGGATGAAGTTATTTGGCCTGTGCGCTGTCTGGTTCGTCAGCGCGCGGCGGCGGCTGTCAGCAAGGCGTGGGCGATCCCCCATTCCTGCTGCCAGGGATAAGCGGAGGCGATGGCGAGCTTGATGCGGCGGACGCTGAACTTGACCAGGGCGCCGAGCTTGAGGAGCTTGAGGCGGAGGGTGCCGCAGGTGGCTTGGGCGAACTGGGTGTGCTGGAGTCCGATGCGGCGGAGCGCGCAGAACAGGACATAGGCCATCGAGGCGAACCACAGGCGGAGCTGGTTGGCCCGCATGGTCGCGGTCGAGGTGCGGTCGGCGAACAGGTCGCCCTGGCATTCCTTGATGCGGTTCTCCATCTCGCCGCGGGCGCAGTAGATCTTTTCATAGAGATGGCGGGCGTTGGCTTCGTCGGCGGGCAACGAGGTCACCACGAAGCGGGGGTTCTCCTTGCCTGACGTGTACTCGGCTTTGGCGACGACGCGGCGGCGACGGCTCCAACTGTCCAAGGTCGTCCACATGAAGTCCTTGAACCGGCGCGCCGGCTTGCCGCTCCGGCGGCTCTTCTCGGCGGCCTGGCCGAGGTCATCGGCGATCTCGCCGTTCAGGCGGTCGTTGCGCGCCAAGCCGAACAGATAATCGACCTTGTTGGCTTCGCACCACGCCATCAGCGTCTCGCGGGCGAAGCCGGAATCAGCCCGTAGCAGGATGCGCACCCGCGGCCAGGCGCCCCGGATCTGGGCAACGGAATTATGGGGACACAATACCTAATTCGTCTGGGCCTCTTGCAGGATAAGTATTATGTCCCCTTAATTCCCCTCGAAGCGTGCGCGGCGCGTAAACACAAGAAAAAGTGATAGCACAATCTTCTTAAAATCCCTTAATCGCCGAGAACGCTGCTGGGAATTATGAGGACACAATACCTAATTCGTCTAGGCCTCTTGCAGGATAAGTATTGTGTCCCCTTAATTCGGGACGGGTTCCCGGACCTACGGCGCATGGATTTGCAACGACGCGACGAGCACTCTTACCGAACCACTGATAAATCGCAGTATCGCTCCGAAGGGGCTCGGCCTTGGCCGCCAGATGAAGCATGATCTGGTTCGTTGCCTGAACCTTCGTCACGCGTTCAGACAGCGCCATGTGCTGCAGAACATCGTCAGGGATCTCGCCAAGAACATCTAAGCCGGAGATATCCGATGCAGCGAGCGGGAATTATGGGGACACAATACCTAATTCGTCCAGACCTCTTGCAGGATAAGTATTGTGTCCCCTTAATTCTGATGGGGGAGAATGATCGATCGGCTGGCGTCTCCTCAGCCTGCCTCGCCATGCTGCTGCTCCTGTATCCGCCGGTCGCGGAGCGCGAGCATGTATCGTCTGGTCCAGGCGATGAGCCCGATCAGGACCGCGAAGGCCATCACCGGCGAGAGCGTCACCACCTGCGCCGGCGGGAGGACCAGCGCGAAGCCAACCCTGAGCAGCGCTTCGACGAGGTAGGCGATGCCCCACACCGCGGTCACCAGGCGTTGCGCGGCGCGGAACGCAGGATAGTGCCAAAGGCCGTTCCACCAGTCGAGCCGTGCCGGATCGTCGCCGGCGACGAACTGCCGGTTGATGTAGAACATCAGCGGCCGCTCGGCGAGCAACGAGCCGACGCAGATGAACCCGAAGGTCGCCGTCAGAAACGATTCCTTGATCAGCGCAAAAAACACGCTGCCCGAGATCAGCGAGGCTGCCGTGCCGACCGCGAGAAAGCTCATCACGATGATGCCGAGCGGTTCGAGCCGGCGCGACTTCGCCCACAGGCGCAGATTGTTGATCGCCGGAGAGAGCCCGCCCGCGACCAGAGCCCACAGCGTCGCAACGCCGTAGTGGGCGAGCACGTTGAAGACGACGATCGGCAGCGCCACGTCGAAGACGAGCGTGGGAAGCATCTGCTTGAAGCTGAAGCCGCCGGCGGGCTCCGGGTTGACTGCCGACGGATCGGCCATGCGCTGCTCCTCACCCGCGGCGATCGAGAGCTCAGACCGGCGAGACTAGCCCAAGCGGACCGGCGACGATATCCGCGGTCGTGGGCGACGGTGCCTGCGCATCGGACCCCGCCCGGGCGGATCTTCGCGATCGGCCCGCAAAACCCACGACCGGAATGTCCGCACGGACCTGGTCGGGCGCTCGGCCCGTCAGGCGTGCTCCTCCGAAATGTCCTGGTTGGTGTAATCAGGCATCAGCACCGTTGCGACAATGCTGACGACCGCGCAGAAGGCAATGTAGACGGCGATCGCATACCCTGACCCCGTCCATGCCAGCAGCGCGGCCGCGATCAGAGGCGCCGGGCCGCCGGCGGTGACGGAAGCGAGCTGATAGCCGATCGAGCTGCCGCTGTAGCGCAACCGCGGCGTGAAGCATTCCGCGATCAAGGCCGCCTGCGGGCCATAGAGCATGTCGTGCGGCACGAAGGAGAGCACGATGCCGAGGAAGATCCAGGCCGGCACCAGGGAGTTCAGCATGGCAAAATAGATGAAGCCGAATATCCCCGTGGCGACCGCGCCGATGATGTACATGCGCTTGCGGCCGATGCGATCCGACAGATGCCCGAAAACCGGGATCGAGATGAACGACACCAGCCCCGCGGTGATGAGCGCCATCAGGATGAAGTCGCGCGGGGCATGGAGCACCTGCGCTGCATAGGCGAAGACGAACGCCAGGTAGATGTAGGCGGGGGCCTGCTCCGCGGTGCGTGCCAGAGCCGACAGGATGATCTCCCGCGGCTGCCGCTTGATCACCTCGATGACTGGCGCCTGCTCGATCCGGTTTTCCGCCAGCAATCGCCGAAAGGCGGGCGTCTCGAGAATGCCGAGCCGGATATAAAGCCCGACCGCGACCATGACGATGCTGAGCAGGAACGGTATGCGCCAGCCCCAGACGAAGAACTGGTCTCCGGAAACCGCGCTGAAGACGAGGACCGCTAAATTGGCGAGCAGCAATCCGGCGGGGCCGCCGAATTGCGGCCAGGACGCGATGAAGCCGCGATGCTTGTTGGTGCGCGCCCACTCCATCGACAGCAGCACCGAGCCGCCCCATTCGCCGCCGACGCCGATCCCTTGAATGAAGCGGATGACGGTCAGGATGACGGCGCCCCAGATGCCGATCGAGTCATAGGTGGGCACGAAGCCCACCGCGAAGGTGGCGAGGCCGGTGATCAGCAAGGTCGCGATCAGCGTTGCCTTGCGGCCGATGCGGTCGCCGTAGTGACCGAAAATCGCCGCGCCGATCGGCCGCGCGATGAAACCCACGGTGTAGACGGCAAACGCTTCGAGCACGCCGACCAGCGGATCGGATTTGGGAAAGAACAGCTTTCCGAAGACCAGGCCGGTGACGACGCTGTAGAGGAGAAAATCGTACCACTCGATGGTGGTGCCGACGGTGCTGGCGATGACCGCCCGGCGCAACTGGGCGCGATGAGCGGACTCGGGTAGCGCGACCGACACTGCGTCAGTGACTGCCATGGCAAGACCTCCCTGTTCGGCGCTTTGGGTTGGCGATTTTTTGCGCCTTCTTGCGCCGGCCCGAGCATTCTCGGCACTTTTTCGCACCTTTGGCAACGAGCATCGTAACCGCGATACTGCACGCCCGCGTGTGCGCCGCAGGCACATCTTGCGGCGCAATATTTTGGTCGACGCGCTCCGCTTCTAATCGCGACCCTCGCATTTTGCGAGCACCGCGATCTCAAGCTCTATTTGCTCCGCAAGGCCGTGCCGGATCAACTCCGGCGACCGACACCAGCGATACCGACGCAACGAATTGTGCAGGGCTAGAGGAATCACGGGCG
>JBKQTR010000270.1:0-4790 GCA_052143095.1 Allostellaceae bacterium | reverse complement strand
CCGAAAGCCGCGCGCTCGCCGAGGATGCGGCTGAGCTGGTCGAGGTCGATTACGAGGCGCTCACCCCCGTCACCGATCCAGAGCAGGCGATGGCGCCCAACGCGCCGGCGGTCCATCCCGATCATGGCTCGAACGTCTTGTTCCGCCACAAATGGGTTTGGGGCCCAGTGGAAGAGGATTTCGCCGCGGCGGATCATCGCTTGTCGTTTCGCGCGCGCTGGCATCGCAGCTCGACCGTGCCGATCGAGACTTTCGGCGTCGTCGCGAATTGGGATCACGCGCATCAGCTGCTCGATGTCTGGGCGTCGATCCAGATGCCGAAATATGCCGATCAGCTGGCGCGGGCGCTCCGCCTGCCGGGCAACGCGGTGCGCGTGCATTTCGACGTCGATGTCGGCGGCTCCTACGGCGTCAAGCGCGGCATCAAGCACAGCGTGCTGGCGGGATATCTCGCGCGCAAGCTCGGCGCGCCGATCCGGCTGATCGAGGACCGGCTCGAGAATATGCGCGGCGGCGATGCGCATGGGCCCGACCGCATCTTCGACCTCGCCGTCGCGTTTACCGGCGAGGGCGTCATTCGCTCGCTGCGGCTGCGCGCGCTCGACGATGCCGGCGCCTATGCCGGGCGCGCGCCGCTGCAGCTCGGCAAGCCCGTGGGCGCGATCGTCGGCCCCTATCGCATCGGCAGCGTCGAATACGAGGCGATCAGCGTCACCACCAACAAGACGGTGCAGGAGGCGGTGCGCGGCTTCGGCCAGTCGCCGACCAATTTCGCGCTGGAGACGATGATGGACCGGGTGGCGCTGGCGCTCGGCATCGACCGCATCGAGCTGCGCCGGCGCAACCTCATCGCGCGCGACGAGTTCCCCTACACCATCCCGAGCGGCAGCACCTATGACAGCGGCGATTATCACGCGGTGCTGGCGAAGACGCTCGACACCGCCTCCTATGACGCGCTGGTGGCACGGCGCGAGGCGGCGCGCGCCGCGGGCAGGCTGGCGGGGATCGGCATCGCCTGCTGCCTCGAGCCAAGCGGCGGCAATGCCGCCTTCGAGCCGCTGTTCAATCCCAAGAACGAGACCACGACCTGGATGGAATCCTGCACCGTCAAGGTCGATCTCTCCGGCACCATCACCGCGGCGATGGCGACCTCGTCTTCCGGCCAGGGCCATGAGACGCTGGTCGCCACCATCATCGGCGAGGTGCTGGAGCGCGACCCCGAGACCATCCGCGTGGTCCATTCGGACTCGCTGACGGCGCTGCCGAGCAACAGCCCCGTAGGCAGCCGGATGGCGATCATGCTCGGCGGCGCCGCCGCCGGCGCCGCGCGCGCGCTCAAGGCGTCGCTGCTGGCGATCGCCGCGCATAATCTCGGCGCCGAGGTCGCCGCGCTCGACTATCGCGACGGCGGCGTGCATCTGCGCGCCGATGCCGCCCGCGCGCTCTCCTGGGACGCGCTGGTGGAGATCGCGCATCGCAAATTCCACCTGCTGCCGCCCGGCATGGCGCCGGGGCTGCAGGCGATGCATGTCTGGGAGGTGCCGACCGGCGGCGGCCTGCCGAGCGCCGACGGGCGCGTCCAGATGTATCCCTGCTATGCCTTCGAGGCGCATGTCGTCTATGCCGAGCTCGACCGCGTCACCGGCCAGGTGGCGCTCGGGACCTATGTCATCGGCCATGATTGCGGCACCATGATCAACCCCGACATCGTCCACGGCATGACCTATGGCGGCGTCGCGCACGGCATCGGCGCGGCGCTCTACGAGCGCTTCCGCTACGACGCCAACGGCCAGCTCATCAGCGGCTCCTTCATGGACTATCTCATTCCCTCGGCGCATGAGGTGCCGGACATTGCCATCGTCGATCACTGCACGCCCTCGCCGCACACCGTCTTCGGCCAGAAAGGCTCGGGCGAGGCGGGATATCTCGGCGCTCCCGCCGCGGTGGCGAGCGCGGTCAACGACGCGCTGGCGCCGCTCGGGCTTGCCATCGCCGAGCTGCCGATGTCGGTGGCGGCGCTGGGCGAGCTGCTGGCCGGGGCGGAGCGCGGCGCGGGATCGCGATAAGAGCCGGCACGATGCCGATGCCTGGGGAGAGCGAGCCATGATCGTCGACTGCCACGCCCATTTCGTCCCCGCCGCGATGCTGGAGAGCCTCGGCGCCGAGCGGCGGCTCTTTCCCTCGGTGACGCTGCTGGCGGAAGGCGGCGGCAAGCGCCTGTCTTTCGCCGGGCAGCCGCCGACGCGGCCGGTCGCCCCCAAGCTCAGCGACGTCGCCGAGCGCAAGACATGGCTCGCCAAGGAGCATATCGACCGGCAGGTGGTGGGCGGCTGGCTCGACATGTTCGGCTATGAGCTGCGGGCGGAGGAAGGCGCCGATTGGTGCCGCTTCATGAACGAGGCGATGCGCACCGGCGCGGCGGCGCTGCCGGCATTCGCGCCGCTCGCCACTGTGCCGCTGCAAAGCGGCAAGCTCGCCGCGCTTGTGCTCGAGGAGGCGCTCGATGCCGGCTTCCACGGCGCCATGATCGGCACGCAGCCCAAAGGCGTCGGCGGCGGGCTGGACGATGCCGATCTCGATCCTTTCTGGGCGATGGCGTCGGCGCGCCGCGCGACGATCTTCCTGCATCCCATGTTCGCCTGCGGCGACGACCGGCTCAACGACTACGATCTCGTCAACGCCGTGGGCAGGCTCACCGATACGACGACGGCCGTGGCGCGCCTGCTCTTCTCCGGTCATCTGCAGCGCTTTCCCGGCATGACCCTCATCGTCTCCCATGGCGGCGCGGCGCTGCCTTACGCGCTCGGCCGCTTGCGGCGCAACCACGCCATCCATCCCGGCGCCTACGCCGATCCCGTCGAGGGCTTCCGCCGGCTCTATTTCGACACCGTGCTGTTCGAGGCGCGCGCGCTGCGCTTTCTCTGCGACACCGCCGGCGCCGACAAGGTGCTGCTTGGCTCGGACCATCCTTTCCCGATCGGCGACAGCGCGCCGTTGCGCATCGTCGAGGAAACGCCGCTCAGCGCCGCCGAGCGCCGCGCCATCCTCGGCGAGACCGCGGCGCGGATCTTCCATCTCGAGGCCTCGGGCGCTCCACCCGCTATGAACTCATGACCGCCGGGCGCCTGCGTTCGTCCTCGCGGGCTTTACATGCCCCCGTCCTCGTATCCGTCGTTGTTATGGTCGACATAGCCCGGCTGGGACACTCTATTGCCAGTGCCGGCGCAAGCCGTCACGACCGCAAGCGCGGCCAGCAGCATCATGATGCGGAGACTGTGTCTCATCCCTTACCTGCTTCAAGCCACGTCGAGCCCGGCCAGCGGCGGCCGCGGCGCCGACGGGCGCTCGGCAAACATGTAGTGCATGCATCGCGCGGATCGAGCGACATGCCGATCGAGTTAAGCCGCGCGCGGCTAAAACCTGATTTAGGCGCGTGCGCTGACGCCTCGGCGCGTCGCGGCTTCAGCCGCTATAGCCTTCGACGGTCTTGGGATCGCGCAGGCGCGCCTCGTCAGGATCGCGGCCGAATTCGCGCAGCGCGCGCCGCTGGCGCAGCAGATCCCAGCACTGGTCGAGCGCGACCTGAAGGCGCTGCAGCCGCGCGCGGTCGTCATCGCTGGCCTTGCCCTGCGCCTCGCGCTCGAACAGCTCGTGCTCTTCGCGCGCCAGCCGGTTGATGCTGTCGGCGATCTTCTGGTCGTCCATCGCTTGCCTCCGTTGCCTGCCGTGCCGGCCGCTCAGGGATTGATCCCGGCCAGCCACAGCGCGAGGTTGCGCGTATAGGTCTCGATGGCGCGGCGCGCGGCCGGTTCGCGCCGCATGCCGTCGCCCGGCGGCTCCGCGACGAAGCTCGGGCAGCCGCGGGCGATATCCCAATTGTAGTCGCAGAAATGATGGAACGTCGACTGCGCCACGCCGGCGCCGGGGCGGCCGTCGGGACCGGCGGCAAAGGCGACCACGGTGTTGAACGCGCGCCCGGTGGCCTTGCTGCGTCCCTCGGCGATGATGCGCACGCCGGCATCGCCGGGCGGCGGGGCGATATCGCCCTCATGCGGATGCGCCGGAAAGAAGCGCAAGCTGCCGTCCGGCGCGGCTCGGTCGCGCAGCAGCGGGTGCAGCTTGCCGATCGCGACGATCTCCTGGAAGTCGCCGTTCGCCCCCGAATGATAGTTCGGCCAGTCGATCGACAGGGTATCGGGATCGTCGCGGCGGCGGCGCGCCTCATCCGGGTTGGGGTTGTGGCTGTGGAAATGATGCGCGAGCCCGACGCCGCCCAGCCGGCAGACGGAGCAGCCAAGATCGGCATGGTCGCGCGTCACCAGCAGCCCGCCGCCGCGCGCGCGGAAGCGGGAGACGGCGTCGCACTCGGCGGCGGTGAGGCCGTCGCCGGTGTCGACCGCGAAGAGCCAGAGCTCGTCGAAATCCGAGCCGTCCAGCGCGGCGAGCACGGGATCGTCCTGGCCGGGCGGCGCGGCGCGGTCGCGCGCCGTCACGACGCAGAGCGGTGCCGTGCCGTCGGCGGCGCGCAGCGCCGCGAGATGATCGCGCAGCAGGCCGAAGCGCGCGATGCTCCAATCATCCTCGGTCGGAACGATCGTCGTCTGCAGCAGAATGCGGATGGGCTGTCGCAACAGTCGCCTCCCCTCGATCCCGGTGCGCAGAGTTAGGCACCGGAGATGTTACAGCCCGGCGTTCCTCGCGCACAGCCTGTTGGGGGGTTCACCACGGAGGCACGGAGGGCACGGAGAAGAGTTGTTGGGCGCGCCTGCCTGCGCGAAGCCGAAGCGGCT
>JBKQTR010000269.1:0-77645 GCA_052143095.1 Allostellaceae bacterium | reverse complement strand
CTTGCCGACGATCTGACCTTTCGCCACCGGTGCCTTCAGCGTGCCGTCATAGACCGCGGTCACTTTGAGATCCTTGCGCGCCGCCAGCCACAGCGTCACGGTGGCGTCCTTGGCCGGCGCCACCGTCACCTTGTCCTGCACGCCCATCCAGACCGGCGCCTCGTCGATGGTCTCGCCCGCCTTGACGATGGCGTAGTTGCTAAACTCGCGATAGGCCCAGTCGAGCACGCGTTCGCTCTCCTGCGCGCGCTCTTTCATGCTCTCCATGCCGGAGAGCACGAAGACGATGCGCCGGCCGTTGCGCACCGCCGAGCCGACGAGGCCATAACCCGCCTCTTCGGTATGGCCGGTCTTGATGCCGTCGGCGCCGAGATCCTTGTAGAGCAGCGGATTGCGGTTGCCCTGCTTGATGCCGTTATAGGTGAAGTCCTTCTCCGCCTCGTAGCGGTAGAATTGCGGGAAGTCCTGGATGAGATGGCGCGAGAGCGTCGCGAGATCGCGCGGCGACATGTAGTGGCCGGGCGCCGGCAAGCCGTCGACATTGGCGAAATGGCTGTCCTTAAGCCCCATCTTCTGCGCCAGCTCGTTCATCTTTTCGACGAAGGCGGTGAGGCTGCCGGCGAGGCCCTCGGCGAGCACGACGCAGGCGTCGTTGCCGGATTGGATGATCATGCCGCGCAGGAGATCCTCGACCTTCGCCTGGCCGGGATAGGGCACGAACATCTTGGAGCCGCCGGTGCGCCAGGCCTGCTCGCTCACCGGCAGCACGTCGTCGAGCTTGGCCTTGCCCTCGGCCAGGTAGGTGTAGACGGTATAGGCGGTCATGATCTTGCTCATCGACGCCGTCGGGATGCGCTGATCGGCATTCTTGTTGAGCATCACCGCGCCGGTCTGAAAGTCGATGACGATGGCGTTGCGCGCCGTGGTGTCGAAGCTGGGCCGGTCGGCGGCGGCGGGTTGGGCGAAGCCGAGGACGAGAAAGAGAATTCCCCAGCCGGCGAGGCGGGACAAAGTCGGGCTCTTCATGCGGTCACTCTCGCTGACATCGGCGCGAGCCTCGCGCCATGGCTCGGCGATGCGTCACGCTAGCGACGGATTGCGCCGAAAATATGATTTCTAGGCGCTGCATCAATCGACGACGATGCGCGCTTCGGTGAGGCCGGTGCCGACCACCCGGTCGAGCAGCCGATCAGCCTCATCGACATTGGAGATCGGCCCGAGACGGACGCGGTAGAGGTCGACGCCGTTGACGCGGACGCCCTGCACCTTCACCGCTCCCAGCGGGTCGAGCCGGCTCTTCACCTTCACGGCATTGTCGGCAACGGCAAAGGCGCCGGCCTGGATATAGATCTGGGTCGGATTGACCGGCACCACCGCCACGGTCGCCGGCAGCGCCGCGGGCGCGGCGGCGACCGGCGCGGGCGTTGGCGTCGGATGCGGCGGCGGCAAGGGCGGCGGCTCGGTCGAGGCCACCCGCACCCCCGGCACCGGCGCCAGCCTCTGCGTCACCACCGGCACTACCGGCGCCGCCTGCGCCTGTTCGCCGGCCAGCATGTCGGCGCCGCTGTTGCGCCGCGCCAGGCTTGCCACCTGAATGCTTTCCGGCACCAGGATCTTGACCCGTACCTTGGCGGTGCCCGGCCCCTCGAAGCCCAGAAGCTGCGCCGCGCGGCGCGAGACATCGATGATCCGACCGCGGGCATAGGGACCGCGATCGTTGACGCGCAGCTCGATCGAGCGGCCGTTATCGAGGTTGGTCACCCGCACCACGCACGGCATCGGCAGCGTGCGGTGCGCCGCCGTCAGCGCGTTGAGATCGAAGACCTCGCCGTTGGCGGTGTACTTGCCGTGGAAATCCTCGCCATACCAGGAGGCGATCCCGGTCTCGTCATAGCCGAAATCTTCCGCCGGGTAGTACCAAGTGCCGTTGATCTGATAGGGCTGGCCGACCTTATAGGTGGGGCCGCCGGTCGCCGATGTCGGCGCCGGCGCCGGCGCCTGGCCGGCGCACGCCGCCAGCAGCCCGAGAAGGGCGAGCGCGGCGAGGTGCTGGGCGGGGCGGCGGATCATGGGGCGCGTGCTGCCTATAGCTAGTATATACTACCGCTGCCCCATACCATCGGCAAGAAGACCGACGGCGGTGGCAAAATAGTTGGAGCTGTTCCACTTCATCAGCACGCGATAATTGTCATAGACCAGCACGGCGGGGCCGTCCGGCGCGCCCGGCTGCAGCAGCGAGGCCTCGATCGGCGCCTCCGGCAGCTTCCCGCCATCGGCGCGGCGCAGCCCGAGCTTGCGCCATTCCGTCAGCGGCTTCTTGATGCCGGGCCCGATCAGCGCCGGGTCGAGCCTTGCCGGCAGGGTCACGACGCGGCCCCAGCTCTCGTCCTGCCGCCAGCCGAGCTGCGCCAGGTAATTGGCGATCGAGGCGAAGACATCCGCGCGCCGGTGCCAGATGTCGCGCCTGCCGTCGCCGCTATAGCTCACGGCATAGAGCAGGAAGCTCGACGGCATGAACTGGCTCTGCCCCATGGCGCCGGCCCAGGAGCCCAGCATCTCCTTGGGGTCGACATTGTCCTGCTCGACGATGCGCAGCGCGTTGATCAGCTCCTTGCGGAAGAAGGCGCCGCGCCTTCCGTCATAAGCCAAGGTGGCGAGCGAAGCGATCACCGGGAACTTGCCGCTCGCCTCGCCGAAGGTGGTCTCGATCCCCCACAGCGCCACGATGAAGCGCGGCTGGACGCCATAGCGGCGGGCGACCTCGTCGAGCAGCGCGCGGTTCTGCGCCAAGTGCTGGCGCGCCGCCTGGATTCGCTCCGGCGAGACCACGCGGCGGAGATAATCGGCATAGCTGACGACGCTCTCGGGCTGCTGGCGGTCGAGCTCGATGACCCGCGGCAAGGGCTCGAGGCCGGCAAGGGCGCGGTCGAGCGTCGCAGGCCTTATGCCCTGGGCCAGCGCGTCCTGGCGCAAACCGGCGAGCCAGCCGGCGAAATCCTCTTCCGCCGCCGGTGCCGGGGGCGCCTTGCCGAGCCCGGCAAGCAGCAGCAGAGCGAGAACGAAGCGGCGTCGGTGCACGTGTCTCTCTTCGAGCGATGCGGCGATGAAGCGATCGGCGGGAGCCTCAGCGGCCGCACCGCGCAATGCTTCGCCATGGTGGCGCCGGATTGGTTAACTTTTAGTCAAAACCTCACCTTCCCGCACGCGAAATCAACGACTAAGCCGCGGCTATCCCAGGGCTCGCCGCCGCGCCTCCATCCCCGCTCCCGGCGCGGCCGCCGCATCTCTCAAACGGCGACAGCGGGCGGCGCTTCGGGTATATTTGATTGTAGGCAGGTCGCGGCTCTCTCGTGACTGGCGCTCGTTCCGGGCGTTTTGCCACCGATGGCCCGTAGCCTCCTGAACCAACATGTCGGGAGATAACGACCATGACGATCCGAAATCCGATCGAATGGGGCGTCGATCAGCTCAGGCTGGCGGCGCACGCCGTCGACTCGGCCGGGCGCGCCATCACCGGGACGCCGGAGGGGGCGCAGGCCTCGCCGCTCACGGTCCGGCGCATCGGACTTGCCGATCTCAGGGATGCGCTGGCCAAGGGGCTCGATGATTTCACCGCCTATCGCACCGATGTCGTCTTCCTCTGCGTCATCTACCCCATCCTCGGCCTGGTGCTGGGGCGTCTGGCCTTCGGCTATGAGATGGTGCCGCTGCTCTTCCCGCTGGCCTCGGGCTTCGCGCTGATCGGCCCCTTCGCGGCCGTCGGGCTCTACGAGATGAGCCGGCGGCGCGAGCTGGGCGTGCGCGTCGCCTGGCCGGACGCCTTCAGCGTCGTCCGCTCGCCCGCCTTCGGCGAGATCGGCGTGCTCGGCCTGTTGCTGGTGGCGGTCTTCCTGCTGTGGCTGGCCGTGGCCCAGGCGCTCTATCTCGCGACGCTCGGTCCGCAGCCGCCGGCCTCGCTCGCCTTCTTCCTGCACGAGGTCTTCCAGACGCCGGCGGGCTGGGCGTTGATCGGCATCGGTGTCGGCGTGGGCTTTCTCTTCGCGGTGCTGGTGCTGACGATCAGCGTCGTGTCGTTTCCGCTGCTGCTCGACCGCGAGGTGCCGCTCGGCACCGCCGTGTGGACCTCGGCGCGCGCCGTGGCGGCCAATCCGGGGCCGATGGCGGTCTGGGGGCTGATCGTTGCCTTCGGGCTGGTGCTGGGCTCGATCCCGCTCTTCCTCGGCCTCATCGTCGTCATGCCGGTGCTCGGCCACGCCACTTGGCACCTCTACCGCGCGCTGATCCCGCAGCGCAACGCGTAGCGTTGTCGCTGGCGCCGCGGACGAACGCGCAACAGCGCGTTCGCCTAGCCGATCTCGTTGCCGAAGCGGATCGTTCCCTTCTCGATCCCCTCGAGCACGATCGGCAGGCCGCCGCTGCGCATCATCCATTCCAGGCGGTGGTCGCGGTACTGCCGCTTGAAGCGGCCGCTGGCGACCAGCGCGCCGAGATCCGGCATCGCCGCCACCGCCGCCCGCACCGCGCCGACGCAGGCGGCGACGCTCGGCCGCTCATTGGCGCGGCTGAGCCAGTCGGCGAGCCCGCTGCCGGGCTTCGGCGCCTGGCCGCGCGCCGCCGAGGTGTTGAGATGCGGCACCACCGCCGCGTCGCCCCAGCCGAAGCGCTCGCCACCGAACCAGGGGCGCCCCGCCAGCACGCGCTCGAGCCAGGCCTGGAGCGCCGCGCATTGCTCGCCGGCACGCTCTACCATCGCGTCGCGCAACGCGCCGCCGGCGCGCTTGAAGCCGTCGATCTCGAGCAGCCCCCAATTGATCGCCTCGTACTGCGTGTCCATGACGTCCTCGAGCATGCGCAGCCGCGCCCGCTCGGCGGGGTCGCGCGGCAGCAACGGCGGCTCCGGCCATTTATCCTCGAGATATTCGAGGATCACCGTCGAATCGAAGACATGGAAATCGCCGTCGACCAGCGCCGGCACCTCATGGCGCGGATTGTGGTGCTTGAATTTCTCGTCGCGCACCGCGCCGCTGCCGAAGGCTTCGGGCAGCTTCGTTTCGAACGGGATGCCCTTCTCGGCCAGGGCGATCTTCACCTTCTGCGCATAGGGCGAGAGCGGATGCTCATAGAGCAGGATCATGGGCGCGGCCTCCTCCTTCGTGTCGCGGTACGCTTACACCAACACCAGCGCCTGCGCCCTCTCGCGCAGCGCCGGTGGCAGCGGCGCCGAGCGCCGCGCCTCCATGTCGAAATGCACGCCCGATTGATGGAAGCGCGCCAGAAGCTCGCCGCTCTGCGCCTGGCGCATCTCGTGCACCATGCGCAGCGAGGAATTGCCGGCGGCGATGAGCCCGCTCTTCAGCACCAGCCCCTCGCCCGCGCCCGGCGGCGGCGCCAGCAGATGGAGCTGGGTCTCGAAGGTCGAGAAACCGCGCCGCTGCTCGCGCATATAGCCGGGCGTCATGCCGAAGGCGCCGCAGACATGCAGGCAGGCATTGGCGAAGCGATGGACATAGCCCGACAGCGACAGCTCGCCGCGCTCGTCGGCCTCCCACGCCTTCACCCGGTCGTTGCCGCTGGCGATCATGCGCTCCGGGCGGGTCGGCTCGGCGAGCGGCGCGAAGCCGGGGCTGACCCAGGGCACTGCCGCCCCGGCCAGCGCGCGCCGTGTCTCGCCGCTCCCGCCATAGGGCAGATCGCGCGGCGCCAGACGGTGCTCGACCAGCGTCGCAACCTCGCCGTCGCCGGTGCTGGCGAGCTCATGGCCGATGACGATGGCGCCGTCCTCTTCGCCGACGACGCCGCTCCTGATCGCGATGCCGTCGCCGGCGCGCAGCTCCTTCTGGTAGCGCACCAGCAGCCGGCTCGAGCGCCAGGCGGCGCCGGGCGGCAGGCCCGGCGCCAGCCGTTCGATCAGGCTCGCCGCGGCATCGCCGAAGCGGTCGAAGTAATAGGCGATGGTGAGATGGCCCATCACATCGCATTCCCACGCCGCCACCACGCTGCGATAGGTTTCGGCCAGCGTCGCTTGTCCTGCCATGGCTCTCCTCTCCGGCTGCGCGCGACTATGACATGGACGCGCCGTCGAGGTAAGCGCGCGCGAAGGGCGACAGCTTCGCCGCCAGCGCCGCGGCGGGCGTCATGAAGGAGGCGGCGACGATCTCGCGCCGGTCGAGCGTAAGCGACGGCGGTTCGGCCAGGCGCAGCACGAAGATCGAAACGTGGTCGCGCCGATAGTCCCGCAGCACCGTCATCTCGCGCGCCAGCGCCAGCGCCTCCTGCGGCACGGCGATGCCGACCTCCTCGGCGAGCTCGCGGCGGGCGCAAGCGCGCGGCGTCTCGCCATGCTCCAGCCCACCGCCGGGAAAGTCGAGCAGGTCGCGATAGGATTGGCGCAGCATCAGCACCCGCCCCTCATGCCACACCGCGACCAGGGCGCCCTGTTGATCCGGCCGGCGCAGGAACCACCACAGCCGTATCACCGGGAACCCCAGACGATAGGCCAGCCGGTATCCGGCATCGATGAATCCGCGCATCTTGCCTCCTCTATGGCGGCTCGCGGCCGCCGCGGCAAATGCCGCCACCCCCGTGACTACCGCAGTGCAGCAATCGCCCACGGCGAATACTTCGCAATTGCCTAAAATTTTAGGCAAAGTCACAGCGAATCCGCTTGTTATTAATCTCCGATTAAGCTCTTGTCTTCGCCAGAGAGGAACCGGGAGGCCACGATGACCGAAGGGTCACTGCATCAGATGTCGACGCGACAGGCCGCGGGCGCGATCCGGCCGGCGAAAAAGCAGATCCTGCGCGCCCATATGACGGCGATGGCCCGGCGGCTTTACGGCCCCGATCAGACCAGCAGCCAATACCGCGACATGGCGGTCAACATCCTGCAGGCGCGGCGGCGGGCGGCGGGGCGCTGAGCCTGATGAGCGCTGAGTCGGAAGACAACATCCGCCGACTGCGTCGCCCGGAAAGCGACAGCAGCGCGCCGGGTCGGCGCTGGAAGACCAATTGGCCGGCCGAGCTGTCCTCGCCGCAAGGCCGCGCGCGCTGCACCGTGCTCGACATCTCCAGCTGGGGCGCCCGCCTGCGTCTCGACGCCGCCGCCGACGTGCCGGACCGTGTCTGGCTGATTATCGAGAGCGTCGGCACCGTCGCCGCCGAGACCGTCTGGCGGCGCGACGATACCATCGGCCTGCAATTCCTGGAGCAGCAGGGCTGGATCCGCCGGCTCCATGCGCGGCGCCTCGATCCCCTCACCTGGCCCTCAGCGTCCGGCGACCAGCCGCGCGCCTGAGCCGGCGCGGCTTTACACCGCTCCCCGCCCGCCGCATCATCGGCGCGAGCCAAGCACAGGCCCTGCCCGATGGCGACCGTGTTGATGCCGCTGCCTCAGCGCGATGTCGATCCGACCGAGACCGGCGTGCCATGGCGCGTGCTGACCGGGCGCGGCCACCGCATCGTCTTCGCGACCCCCGACGGCAGGCCGGGCGAGGCCGATCCGAGGATGGTGACGGGGCAAGGGCTCGGCCTCCTTGCCCCCTTGCTCAAAGCCGACCGCAACGGCCGCAGCGCCCATGACGCGATGATCGACAGCGCCGAGTTCCGCCGGCCGATCCGCCACGACGATATCCGCGCCGGCGAGTTCGACGCGCTGCTGCTGCCGGGCGGCCACGCCAAGGGCATGCGGCCCTATCTGGAATCCGAGCGCCTGCAATCCGCGATCGCCGATTTCTTCGCCCGGCAGAAGCCGGTCGCCGCCATCTGCCACGGCGTGCTGCTGGCTGCCCGCGCGCGCGGCGAGGCCGGCAGGTCCGTGCTCCACGGCCGCAAGACCACCGGCCTCACCAAGCGCCTCGAGCTCAGCGCCTGGGCGCTCACCTGCCTTTATCTCGGCGACTACTACCGCACCTACCGGCAGACGGTGGAGGACGAGGTGCGCGGCCTGCTCGCGCACCGCGAGGTTTTCATCGCGGGGCCGCTGAGCCTCGCCCGCGATACGCCGGCGAGGCTCGACATCGGCTTTACCGTCCGCGACGGCACCTACCTCTCGGCGCGCTGGCCGGGCGACGCGCATCGTTTCGCCGGCGAGTTCGCCGCGATGCTGGAGCCGGCGAGCGCCTGACCGGTCGCCCCAACCCTCCGGTGAACCGAGCCGCGCATCTCTTAACTGCAGATTAACCGTAGCTCCTGCACTATGCGCGGCCGTCCTTTTGCGGGGACCCGATGGCCGACGACCTCCTTAGACGCGAGCCGCCCACCCGATCGTCGCTTGCCGAGTTGATCTCCCGCGCCCGGACCGAACTCGAAACCGCCGTCAGCTTCGATCACGTCAAGGCCATCCGCGACCAAATCGCGGCCTTGCGCGGCTATGCGCGATCGATCGGCGCCGCGCAGACGACGCTCAACGCCATCGCCGAGATCAAGATCCGCGCCGAGCGCCGGATGGGCCGGGAGCTCGCCGGGCTCGACCTCCATCCCGGCGGACGGCCCGCCAAAACCGGCGACACGGCGTCACCGGTTTCAAAGCCGACGCTCGCAGAGCTGGGCATCCAAAAGAAATGGTCGCAGCGCTGGCAGGCTCTGGCCAGGATCCCGCCCGCAACCTTCGAAACCTGCATCATCGACGCCAAGCGCAGCGGCGAGGAGTTGACGACCGCCGGCCTCTGTCGCGCGGCCGCCATGACGCTGCGAAGCGAGGGCGCGCCGGCGCCGCAGAGCGGACCAGACGCGGTCGATGTGGTTGAGCGCCAGCTCGACGCCCTGGAGCGGGCCTGGGCGGAGGCGGACGACGCCGCCCGTCGCCTCTTCATGGAAAAGCACCGGCTGGAGCGCGAGCGGCTGGGCCCGCGTCCCGTGGTGCGCCTCGCCGCATCCAATACCGGCTTTTCCGGTCCTTGAGGGGAGCGCCGGGATCAGTCGCCCGGCTCTACCAGTTGAGCGCCGAACGGCAGCACCAGGGGCTCGCCGGTGGCGTCAGCCGAGGCGAAGGCCCAGTCATCGACCGCGTCCTCGCGCCGGAGCGGCGCGGCGGTGACGGCAGTCTCGGCCAACAGCAGAGACTGCTCATTGGCTTCAGCGGGGCGGGTCTGCGCCTCGCGCGCTTGCGCCAGCAAGCGGCCGATCACCACCGCGATAGCGACGATCGGGATCCAGCTCACAACGCCGAGGAAATAGGCTAGGCACATCGCCAGCAATGCCGTCCTCCATCGGAGCTGCAGGCGCTCAACCCCACGTCGCCAAATCCCCATCCGGCTGGCCGCTCGCGTCGTACAAGACCCGCATCAGATCATGCAGCCCGCAATGCGTTTCGGCCGCTTCGCGCAACAATACGATCGCGCGGTTCCGATCATCGGGCGGAATGAGCTGCGCCACCGCGTGGAGCGCGGCCAATCCCATGGCGCGACACTCGTCCCACGGGGTCTGCGCGCTCCCGCCCTGCGGCGCGATGACTTGCCCGGCAAGCGGGACCCTGCGCACCTCCGGGACGGCGCACCGCGTCGTCGCGGCAAGCATTTTTCCGGTCGGTGCGTCTTGCTTCTTCGCCAGCGCTATCTCCGCGCGCACGGTGCGCAGGGAAGGGATAGTGCCGGCGCCTATCCGCCGGACGATCTTCTCGACCGCTTCGCGCGGCGTCTTCGGCGCCGTCAGCAGATAGACGGCGCTGACATTCAAAATTGAAAATGTTGCAAATTCCACCGGATGCGCCTCGGAATACTCGACCATGCCGATCCAGTTGTAGATCGTCCGCGCGCGCCTCTCGCCGAATGCGTCCTTGAGCCAACGCCCGACCTCGCCATGGGCGAGCGCGCGGTTGACCCGCAATGCCTCGCGGCCGATCTCGAGTGCATCCTCGAGCGTGCGGCGTTCCATGCGCTCCATGAGCGCTTTGACCCGCTCCTTCGCCGCCTCGATCTCGCGGGGCTGCAGGATCAGCGTAGGTGCCGGAATAAGCTCGGTGGCGGCTGGTACAATTGGCGATTTGTCCTGGTCGGCGGCTGCCGGCGACACAGGCGGCGACGGCTGCGCCGGTGCCTGAGGCGGCCGCAAACGCGGCGGCGGCCCGCGAAAGCGGGGAAACTGCCCCGGGTCCGGCCCGAAATCCTCTCGGTCGATGTCGTCCGGAAAATCCGATCCTGCGCGGTTCAATGGTGCCGACATGTGCTCGCCTACAGGCAGCAACTGCGATGCGCGAACTTGCCGGCGTCCTGAGCCCGTCGCAATCAGCGCACGGTTGCACTCCCAATCGGCAAACAAGATCCTCGCTCGATCGACCGCAGGCCTCGCACCGAATAGTGCGAAACCGCGATTTACAACACCGGCGCGTTCATACTCGTCGGAAAATTCAACGGTTAGATTATGGCTCGGGCATCCGACCGCAGCACGCCGCCGAGCCTCGCCCCGGCCGTCATGCGACCACGCCGGAGGATCTTGGCGGTCCACCTCGACAACGCTTTCAGGAATGCTATGACGGGCGTCGCGTGCACGTCGCGAGGATTTCGGCAGCAACCAGCGAGAAAAGGGTTGTGGTCGTATTGGATGGGTGGCCGAGCGGTTTAAGGCACCGGTCTTGAAAACCGGCGTACCCGCAAGGGTACCGTGAGTTCGAATCTCACCCCATCCGCCATACTGCGGTTCGCGCGCCCGCCACAGGCTCGCCAAGCGCCAATGGAAAATCAGGGCTTTGGAAGTCCGATCCGGCGTACGCGACATTGGCTTGACGGAGTGGACAGGCACAATCATTTGGCATATGCTTTGGCATATGCTTGGGGAGGTAACCTGTGAGCTCTGAACGACACGTCAAGCTTTTCAAGAACGGCCGAAACCAAGCCGTGCGGATTCCCCGAGAGTTCGAGCTTCCGGGCGAAGACGCGATCATGCGCAAGGAGGGCGAGCGCCTGATCATCGAGCCCGCCCCGCCAAAATCCCTGCTGGCGCTGCTGGCAACCCTCGCGCCGCTCGACGAGGATTTCCCGCCGATCCCTGATCCGGCCCCCGATCCTGTCGAGCTTTGATGCGATACCTGCTCGATACCAACGTCGTCTCCGACCTCGTCCGCAACCCGCAGGGCCGTATCGCGCAGCACATCCGCGAGCTGGGCGAAGCGCAAGTCTGCACCAGCATCATCGTCGCCGCGGAATTACGTTACGGCGCCACGAAAAAGGGATCGCCACGGCTCACGGCTCAGCTTGAGGCGGTGCTCGCCGCACTCGACGTTCTGCCGCTCGAGACGCCCGCCGACACCGCCTATGGCGCGCTCCGCGCGCGCCTCGAACAGGCTGGTGCGCCAATCGGCGGCAACGATCTGCTGATCGCCGCTCAAGTCTTTACGCTCGGCTATACCATCGTCACGGACAATGAGCGCGAATTCGCCCGCATCGACGGCCTTCCTCGCGAGAATTGGCTGCGTCGAGCCGGGTGAATGTCTCGTCCAGGTATTGCAGCCCGCGGAGCCGATCGCGCCTCCTGATAATGGGTCTTGATCGCGCGACGTTCCGGCAGGCATGCTGGACGCTGTCAGCCCTCCTTGTCCATGTCCCTCAACGGATCGGGAGCCTAGGACGATGCCCGACGCGACGCCTGACACCTCTCAAGCCGCGGCGCCGACGTCAAACGCCGCGCCCGGTCCCAAGCGCGGCGGCTGGATCTTTCCGCTGTTGCGCGTGATCCTGGTGGTCGCGATCGGTTTCCTCGCGTGGTATGTCGCCGGACACTGGAACCGCTGGACCGGCGCGGCGCGCCACGAAGCGACCGACGACGCCTACATCGTCGGCGATGTCACGCCGCTCGCGGCCAAGGTTTCGGGCTACGTGGCCGCGGTCGCCGTCGGCGACTATCAGGCCGTGCACAAGGGCGATCTGATCGTCGAAATCGATCCCTCCGACTATCGCGCCCAGCTCCAGCAGGCCGAGGCGAACGTCGCCGCGGCGCAAGCGGCGCTCGCCAACCTCGCGAACCAGAAGGACGTCCAGCGCTCGCTGGTGCGGCAGGCGGAAGCGACCATCGAGGCGACCACCGCGGATGTGCAACGCTTCGCCCTGGAGGCGAGGCGCCAGCGCGATCTGCTGCAGGGCCGGCTCGCCGGGACGCCGCAACTCGTCGAGCAGGCCGAGGACAACGAGAAGCGCACGACCGCTCAGCTGGCGCTGAACGACGCGCAGCTCGATCAGCAGAAGGCCCTGCTCGCCAGTCTCGACGTGCAGGAGAAGCAGCTCGACGCCCAGGTACGCGCCGCCGAGGCGCAGGCAGCCCTCGCACGCAACAATCTTGACTATACAAGGATCCTTTCGCCGGCCGACGGGATGGTCAACCAGCGCCAGGTCCTTCCCGGCCAGTTCGTCAATGTCGGCACGCAGGTGATCGCCGTGGTGCCGCTCCCCAATGTCTGGGTGATCGCGAACTACAAGGAGACGCAGATGACGAACGTTCGTTTGGGGGACCCGGCGCGCGTCACCGTCGATGCGTTCCCCGATCTCGTCTTCAGCGGCCATGTCGATAGCTGGTCTCCGGGCACCGGCAGCACCTTTGCGCTGCTGCCGCCCGATAACGCGACCGGCAATTTCACCAAGGTCGTGCAGCGCGTGCCGGTGAAGATCGTGCTCGACCCGAACCCCTCGCTCGGCACGCTGGTCCGGCCCGGCATGTCGGTCGAGGCGACGATCGATACCCGAGCCGGCGGCACCGAGGCATCGGCGACGGCCGCGACCGAGAAGGCGAGCGTCGGCCCAGCGTCACCGGCGCCCGCCGCGAGCCGATGAGGCCAGAGGTCTCGCCGGTCACGGCGGCGGGCCTCGCGCTGCACCCGCTCGCGCAGGCGCATCCGCGCCTCTCCGCGGATACGCTTCGCCCTTATATCGGCATCCTGGGCGTGCTGCTCGGGGCGATCTTGAGCACGTTCGGCAGCCGCGTGACGACCTTGGGGCTCGCCGATCTGCGCGGCGGCATCCATGCCGGCTTCGACGAGGGCGCCTGGATCACCACCTCCTTCGGCATCGGCCAGATGCTGGTCGGCGTCGCCTCGCCCTATCTCGGCGCGGTATACGGCGTAAGGCGCGTGCTGCTGCTCGGCATAGTGCTGTTCTTCATGGCGAGCCTGCTGGGGCCGCTGTCGCCCAACCTCGCGGCGTTCCTGACGATGCAATTCCTCGGCGGCGTCGGCTCCGGCACCTTCATTCCGCTGACCATCAGCTTCATCATCCGCAGCCTGCCGGCACGGCTCGTCGTCTACGGCCTTGCCGTCTACGCCATGAATTCCGAGCTGTCGCAGAACGTCGCCGCATCGCTCGAGGGCTGGTATTCCGATCATTGGTCCTGGAAGTGGATCGACTGGCAATACTGCGCCGCGCTGCCGCTGATGTTCGGCTGCATCTGGTACGGCGTACCGCGCGAGCGCGCGAACATCGCGTTGCTGCGCGGTCTCGACTGGCCCGGGCTCGCCTATTCCGGGCTGGGATTCGCGCTTCTCTATGCCGGCCTCGATCAGGGCAATCGGCTTGACTGGCGCAGCAACGGGCTCATCAACGGCTTGCTGCTGTCGGGGGGACTGCTGACGCTTATCTTTGTCGGCCGGGAACTGTGGACGCCGCGGCCGTTCCTCAATCTGCGCCTGCTCGTGCGCGGCAACGTGCCGTTGCTGTTCCTGCTGCTCGCCGGCTTCCGCTTCATCATTCTCTCGACCGCCTACATCATCCCGAGCTATCTGCAGACCGTGCAGAACTACCGGGAGCTGCAGGTGGGCACCGTGCTCCTCTGGATCGCGCTGCCTCAGCTCGTCATCGTGTTGCCGCTGGGCGCATTGCTCAAACGTGTCGCCGGCCGGTCGGTTCTCGCCTTTGGCACCGCGGTCATCGGTATCGCCTGCCTGATGGCGACGGACCTCACCAGCCAATGGGCGACGGATGACTTCCTGCCGTCGCAAATCCTGCAGGCGATTGGTCAATCCTTTGCGCTGACCGCCCTTGTCGTGATGATCGTGCGGTCGCTCAGCCCGGCCGATGCGCTGACGGTCGGCGCGGTCTTGCAGATCAGCCGCCTGTTCGGCGGCGAGATCGGCACGGCGTTCATGCAGACCTTCGTTCGGGTGCGCGAGCAGATCCACTCGAACCTCGTCGGGCTGCACGTCGACGGCATCGCCGTCACGACCACCGACCGGCTTGCTGCATACCGGAACGCCGTCGGGACGCACACCGCAGATCTCGGCGAGGCCACGGCACGCGCCGCGAAGCTTCTTGCCGCCACCGTGGCGCAGCAGGCATCGGTGCTCTCCTACATCGACGGCTTCCTCGCCGCCGCAGCCGGCGCCTTCGTCTGTCTGCTGCTGGTCGCTCTTATGCGCCGTCCACCCCCCTCGCCGTTCTGACGATGACCTATGATCGCAATAGAATGTCGTAACCATATGGTATAAAAGATAATTTTACCTAGAGCGCTCTGCCCGCGGACGAAACACACTACCCCCGAACCTATGGCGGGCTGGCCGCCTATGGCTATTGACACCATATGGTTCAAACGGCCATTATAAATCGGGATGAGGGCTGAACTACTCTTCCGTCAGCGCATCGATTATGACGATGGTGCGATTGTGGAGATGGTGCTCTGGCGCGTTCCATCGCCCGTTCGACCATCAACCCACGGCCTCAAATATTCTTTGTTTTACGGTCGCCCTGGGGTCCGGGAGATCGGGTATGACAATGAGCGCGGCAAAGGCGATCACCGGCATTTTCAAGGCGCCGAGACGGCTTATGCGTTCAGCACTGTCGAACAACTGATGGCCGATTTCTGGTCCGATGTGCGGGCATTGCGAGGTGACAAATGAGCAAGATGAAAATCACGGTCGGTGGCGCGATGGAAAAGGAAGCGGCGCGCCGGTTCGTCGATGCCTGGCACCGCGCCGAGAGTGGCGAGACTTTCCATGAACGCCACCTAGCCTTCGAAAGCTGGGACGCCCTCGCCCGCGTTCTGACCGGCAAGCGGATGGAACTGCTGCGCTACGTCCGCCGGCACAAGGTCGCCAGCGTCCGCGCCCTGGCGAAGGCGCTCGGACGCGACTACAGCAACGTTCATGCGGATGTCCAAGCCTTGACGGCCGCGGGGCTTCTCGACGTCTCGGACGGCGGCGTCCGCGCCGACTACGACGCGATCGAGACCAAGATCGCGATTTGACAGAGGCGCACCAAGGGTGTTCTCAACTTCGCTGTGGGCTGACATCTATGTTGAAGTTCGATCCAAAGTGGCGCTTTGATTCTCCCGGAGAGATTGCGAGCGGAGTTGTCTCCGATTTCTTTAATTTGATCGGCAAGATCGCGAATCAAGGAGATCGAAAGGCAATATTGGAACATTTCAAAGCGTATTTTGCCGGTGCTGCGGGGATTACAGCATATTCCAGCTCGAGCGTAAGTTGGGCTGAATCCGATTTGGAAAGCTACATGCGCCAAGCGGCAGAGAACGCACCTTTATTTATCGAGGCATTCTATGATGCCTGCGAAGGTCTCGCGAAGAATCATCCGGATTTTGGAACGCCCGATGTCGCCCGGATCAATCGAGTGCTCTTTGAGCATCAAGCCGGCTATGAAATCAAACTGCCTGATCTAATCTCCCAGGAACTACGGGTGACGATCGCTGTAACCGAGCGCGTCACATCACTCGACGCGCAAGCGCAGGAGATTATCCAGAAATCACTGAGCGACTCCGAACAACTTCTATCGGAGGGACGAGACCGACAGGCCGTTCAGGAAATCCTGTGGCTTCTAGAAACAATCTCGACTGCTTTCCAGGGACTTGATACCGGAGGCGGCACCGTACAGGGAAAGTATTTCAATAAGATCGCCGATGACCTTCGGAAGCACCATAGAGGCAAGACGCTCGATCAAGTCCTCCAATGGGTAACGACGTTGCACGGCTACTTGTCGTCCCCCACAGGCGGCGGTATCCGTCACGGGGCCGATCTCCGGGCTGGAATAGCTACGCAGCCCAATGAAGCGCGTCTGTTTTGCAACCTCATCCGCAGTTACATCTCGTATTTGATGGCCGAGCATGAACGTCTTAGTAGATCCGGGATGAGCGTGAGCTCAAATCAGAAAAAGTGCAGCAACGGAGGGGAAAATGCCGCAACGAGGTCGTCTTCGGATTCACGGACAAGGGGAAATCGAAGTCGAATTATTGACCGCCTTTCTCATGGCTCTGAAACATTCTTACGAGTCGGTTTTGGTATTTGAAGCGACGATCGATGGGCTTAATCGAGCCGCGCGAGATTTCCCGTTTCCGAAGTATCCTTTTAGCTTGAATTTTGGATGGCAGGTTGCGCCTCGGAGAGCTGCACAGTAGGCGCGTGATTGGCCCCCAACAGCGGAACAAATCGCTTCCTATATCCCGCCCGCAGAACAACTCATCCTGTCCTCCGTGCGCCTTGGTTCGCCCGGCTCCTGGGAATTTCTAGGCAAGCTGAACCCGCTTGAGGTGCTACGACAATATTTGAATGATCGTCACGAGCGTCGGAAGGATCGTGAATACCGAGAGTCGGCTGAAGAGCGGCGGCTCTTGCTTGAGAATTTGAGCCTCGAGAACAAGGTCGTCTCCGAACGCGTGAAGATTGCTAAGGAACTCGGAGCGACGGATCATGATCTCGCGCCCTTGCTCAACACGCTCGTCTACAGACCACTCATGGCACTGGACCGCCATCAAGATCACGATGTAATCAGCATCGCCGAAATCGTAGGACGCACAGATGATCGGAAAGGATAGACGGACGGCAACGGAACGGGCGGGTACGTGGCGGAGCGATTGGCCAATCTGCGAGTTGACTGTATGACGATATTCCGCGCCATCCGCGGCTGCAGGGATTGCGTACCGAGTGCCATCATGCTGGGTTACACGTAACCTGACGGGACGAGATACGACGGCTTCAACGCGCAGCAAGCTATCACGCGACAAGGCCCGGGCGCACCGGGAGAGGATACGAGCGCGATACCATGCGGGTGCTGGCGCTTCTGGAGAACCGGCCTAAGCCGACCCCTGCCCTCATGGCTGCCGCGCGCCACCACGCCTGGAGCGCCGTTGGTACGTTGGCGGGAGGAGCCGAAAAGCGCCGGAGATGACCGGAGCGGCGAGCCGCCGGTTCCTGATGCCGGGGCCCGTCACTGCGTCGGCACGACGCCGCTGCCCATCCCCGGCAGCGTGACCTCGAAGACGTGCGGGCTCCTGCCGGTGAGCGCCGGCAGCGCCGCCGTGCTCCAGCCGCCGCCCAACGCCTTGACCAGCAGCACGTCGGCTTCCAGCCGGCGGCGCCTGATGTCGACGTCGTTGCGCTCGTTCCCCAGCGCGGTGGATTGCGCGGTGACCACCTCGAGATAGGTGTCGACGCCGCCGACATAGCGGTTGGTGAAGATCTGCAGCGAGTTCTCCGCCGCCGCCACCGCCGCTTTCTGCTGCTGCGCTTCGCGCTCGAGGATGCGCAGCGCCGCGAGATTGTCCTCGACCTCCTGAAACGCCGCGAGCGTCGTCTGGCGGTAGAAGGCGATGGTCGCATCGTAATTGGCGACGGCGGCCTCGGACGTGGATTTGCGCCGTCCGGCGTCGAACAGCGTCTGGCTCATCGAGGCGCCCACCGCCCAGGCCAGGCTCTGCCATTCGAACCAGTTGGTGACCGACGTGCCGATGAAGCCGCCGATGCCGCTGAGGGTCAGGCTTGGATAGAAGGCCGCCTCGGCGATACCGATCTGCTCGTTGGCCTCGGCGACGCGGCGTTCGGCGGCGGCGATATCGGGCCGGCGCTGCAGCAGCTCCGAGGGCAGACCGACCGGCACTGCCGGCGGATCGAGCGACAGCGGCACGGCTTGCAGGCTGAAATCGGCCGGCGGCTTGCCGATGAGGATGGCGATCGCATGCTCATACTGGGCGCGCGCCACGGCGATGTCGGTGGCCTGCACCCGCGTGGTCTCGAGCTGCGTGCGCGCCTGGGCAGCGTCGGCTTCGGAGGCGCCGCCGCCGGCCAGGCGATCCTCGGTGAGCTTCAGCGCGTCGGCATAGGCCGCGACCGTGTCGTTCAGCAGCTTCTGCTGCGCATCGGCGCTGCGCAGCTCGACATAATCGACCGCCAATTCGGCATGCAGGCTGAGGCTCGCCGTCGCGACATCGGCGGATGTCGCCTGCGCCTCCTCGCGGGCCGCGGCGACGGTGCGGCGTATGCGGCCCCAGAGATCGATCTCGTAGGACAGGTCCAAGGGCAGCTCGAACTCGCCGGTGGGCGTCGGATGGGTGAGGAGAAAATAGGGCTGATGGCCCGAGTCCCGCAGCGATTGCGCGCTGGGCTCGATGGCGATCGTCGGATATTGCGCGGCCTGCTGGAAGCCGATCTGCGCCCGCGCCTGGCGGAAGCGGGCCTCCGCCTGCTTCAGATCCTGGTTCGCCGCGGTGACCTGCTCTTCGAGCGCGTCGAGCTCACTGTCGCCGAACACCTCCCACCAATTGCCGCGCGCGATCCCGTCCTCGGGCCGCGCCTTCCGCCACAGGCCGGTCGCCGGCGGCTCCTCCTTGTAGGCCGCCGGCGTCGCCACCGGCGGCACCTTGTAGTCGGGGCCGACCGTGCAGCCAGCGAGCAGCACCCCCAGCGCGCCGAGGACGCGGCACCATCCGCCGTTCATGGCGCTGCTCTGACGTCCTTGTCGCCGTTCACGTGAACCGTGGTGCCGCTGGCCAGCGAGTCCGCCGGGTTGACCACCACCTCGTCGGTCGGCTGCAGGCCGGCGATCACCTCGACGATGTCGCCGTAATCATGGCCGATCTTCACCGGCACCAGCTCCACCTTGCCGTCATGGACCACGCCCACCTGCAGCCCTTCCTTGCGGAAGAGCAGCGTGTTCGCGGGAACCGTCACCGACCGCCCGGCCGCCGGCAGCGTGAAATGGACGGAGGCATAGGCGCCGGGCAGCAGCTGCCCGCTCGCATTCTCGACATCGACCTCGACCAGCAGCGTGCGCGAGGCGAGATCGATGGCGTTGGACGTGCGGACCAAGGTGCCGTTGAAGGTCTGGCCGGGAAACTCATCGAGCGTCACCGTGGCGGTCGCGCCCGGATGGATCGCCGGCGAATAGGTTTCCGGCACGGCGACATAGATCCTCAGCGTATCGGTCGCGACCATGTGGAAGAGCTCGCGCGCCGGCGCGGCGCCGCCGGCGGCGATCAGCGCGCCGACATCGATGGTGCGCGCCGTCACGATGCCGTCGAAGGGCGCTTCGACCCGCTCGAACGACTGGAGCTTCTCCAATTGCGCCACCGCAGCCTCACGCGACTGCACGATGGCCTTGTCGGTGTTCAAGGCGCCGACGGCGTTGTCGCGGTCCTGGGTCGAGACGGAGCGGGTCTTCAGCAGGGTCTCGTTGCGCTCGGCGGTGATCGCCGCGAGCTTCAGCGTGGCCTCCGCCGTGGCGAGATCGGCGCGGGCCTGGCGCAGCTGGTCATCGACCTCGGGCGTGTCGATCTCCGCCAGCAATTGCCCGCGCTTCACATGGGCGCCGATATCGAAGTACCAGCGCTTCAGATAGCCGTTCGTGCGGGCGTAGATCGCGGTATCGCTGAAGGCCTGGGTGTTGCCGGGGAGCACGAGCGCGTCATCGGGCGCGCCGACGATCGGGCGGATGACATTGACCACCGGGACGGCAGCCGCGTCGGTCACCCGCGCCAGGTCGATTTCGGCTTCGGCGCGGCTGCGGATGCCGGCATAGATGCCGGCACCGACCGCGACGACCGCCAGCGCCAGCAGCACCGGCGCGGTCCACCGGCGGGGCTGCCCGACCGCGCGCTCGTTCATAATGCTCGGCGGCGGCAATCGCTCCGCTTCTCTGAGATCGTCGGGCGGCATGACGTTGCTCTCCGGTGATGCCTCAACGCGGGCGATGATCGATGGCGGCGGCCGCGGGCGGCGCGCCGGGCGGACGCTGCTTGTGCAGCAGCGCGAAGACCGAGGGGACGAACATCAGCGTGGCGACGGTGGCCAGCAGCAGGCCGCCGATCACCGCGCGGCCGAGCGGCGCGTTCTGCTCGCCGCCCTCGCCCAGACCCAGCGCCATCGGCACCATGCCGATGATCATGGCGAAGGCCGTCATCAGCACCGGGCGGAAGCGGGTGAAGCCGGCTTCGGTCGCCGCCCGGACCGCGTCGCCATGCTCCGCCAGGCGCTCGCGGGCAAAGGAGACGACGAGGATGCTGTTCGCGGTGGCGACGCCCATGCACATGATGGCACCCATCAGCGCCGGCACGCTCAACGTCGTGTGCGTGAAGAACAGGCACAGCACGATCCCGGCGAGCGCCGCCGGCAAGGCCGTGATGATGATAAAGGGATCAAGCCAGGATTGGAAGTTGACGACGATGAGCAGATAGACCAGCACGATCGAGAATGCCAATCCGCTCAGCAGGTTGACATAGGAGGTCCGCATCGTCTGAAGCTGGCCGCGGATGCTGACGAAGCTGCCGCGCGGCAGCAGCTTCTGGTTGGCGGCGACGATGCGGCTGACCTCGCCGCCGGCGGCGCCGAGGTCGCGCCCCTGCACCGAGGCGTAGATGTCGATGACGCGGCGTATGTTGTAATGGTTGACCACGGCCATTTCCTGCGACCGCGCGATCGCCGCGACATCGGCGAGCACGCCCGGCCGCGTCGCCGTCGGCGAGGTGATCGAGATGTTCTGGAGATCCTGCAGCGACTGCACCTTGTATTGCGGCGTCTGGGCCGCAAGGTTGTAGTTGACGCCGTTGCTGGTGTTGAGGAAGAACATCGGTGCCGTCTGGAAGCTGCCGCTCAGCGTGTCGAGGATGCTGGTCGCGACGTCGTTCTCGGTGAAGCCGGCCTGCTGCGCCTTGGTGCGGTCGACCTCGATCTGGAAATCGGGATAGTCGAAATCCTGCTGGATCCGGGCGTCGACGATGCCCGGCACATGGCGAATCTCGTCGAGGATGCGATCGGCGACCTGGCGATTGCCCTGGACGTCGGCGCCCTCGATCTGGATATCGACCGGCGACGGCAGGCCGAAATTCAGCACCTGGGTGACGATGTCCGCGGGCAGAAAATAGAAGGTCACGCCAGGAAACCTCGCTGGCAAGGCCTGGCGCAGTTGCGCGATGTAATCGGCCGTCGCGCGGTGATCCTGCTTGAGCGACACCAGGATGTCGGCGTCGGCGGCGCCGATGATGCCCGAGATCGAATGCGTCAGGTTGATGGTGCTGTAGGGCAGGCCGATATTGTCGGTGATGGTTTGCCGCTCGCCCGCGGGTATCGCCTGCCGGATCGCGTCCTCCACGAGGTCGCACAGGCGCGCCGTCTCCTCGATGCGCGTGCCGGTCTTGGCGCGCAGATGCAGAATGAACTGGCCGCTGTCGGTCGTCGGGAAGAAATCCTGGCCGAGCCAGGGGAGCAGCAGCAGGACGGCGAGGCCGCCGCCGAGAAACGCCGGAATGAACAGCCGCCGCCGCCGGACCAGAACCGTGAGCAACCCGCCATAGGCCTTGCGCGCCCGCTCGAAGCGATGCTCGAAGCCGCGCTGGAAAAGCACCCAGGGATTGCGCGAGGGCCCGGCGTGATGCGCCTTGGCGCGCAGCAGGTACATGGCCATGGTCGGCACCAGCGTGCGCGACAGCACATAGGAGGCGAGCATGGCGAAGACCACTGCCTCCGCCAGCGGCACGAAGAGATAGCGTGCGACGCCGCCCAGCAGGAACATCGGCACGAAGACGATGCAGATGCACAGCGTCGAGACCAGCGCCGGCACGGCAATCTGCGACGCGCCGGCGAGGATCGCGTCGTGCAGCCCATGCCCTTCCTCGAGATACCGCTCCATGTTCTCGATCGTGACGGTGGCGTCGTCGACCAGGATGCCGACGGCGAGCGCCAACCCGCCGAGCGTCATGATGTTGATGGTCTGCCCGAGGAAGCTCAGGACGATGATCGAGGTCAAGATCGACAGCGGGATCGACACCGCGATGATCAGCGTGCTGCGCCAGCTGCCGAGGAACAGCAGGATCATCGCCGCAGTGAGACCGGCGGCGATGACGCCCTCGCGCACCACCCCGCTGATGGCGGCGCGCACGAAGATCGATTGATCGGCCAGGGGCTGGATCCTCAGCTCCGGCGGCAGGGTCTGGCTGACGCGCCCCAGCAGGTTGCGGATGCCGGAGACGACGTTGAGCGTCGAGGCATTGCCGGCCTTGAGGATGCTGACCAGCACGCCGCGCTGCCCGTCCTGCCGGGCGATGTTGGTCTGCGGCGCGAAGCCGTCGCTGACCGTCGCGACGTCGCGCAGATAGAGCGTGGCGTTGTCGACCAGCTTGATCGGGAGATCGCCGAGCTGCTGGATGGTGGTCGGGCTGCCGTTGACGCGGATGTCGTATTCGAACTCGGAGATTTTCGCCGTTCCCGACGGCAGCACCAGGTTCTGCTTGGCGAGCGCGGCAAGGACGTCGCCGGGCGACAGTCCCTTCTGCTGCAGCAGCCGCGGATCGAGATTGATCATCACCTCGCGCTGCTTGCCACCATAGGGATAGGGCACGACGGCACCGGGCACGGTCACCAGCTGCGTGCGCAGGAAGTTCAGCGCGAGATCATTGAGCTGCGCTTCCGACAGCCCCTGGCCCGAGAGGCCGAGCTGGAGGATGGGCACGCTCGAGGCGCTGTAGTTCAGGACCAGCGGCGGCGTGGTGCCCGGTGGCAATTGCCGCAGAATGGTTTGCGATGCGGCGGTGACCTGCGCGTTGGCGGTATCGAGGCTGGCGCCGGGCTGCAGAAAGATCCGGACGATGGCGGTGCCGTTATATGTCGTGGATTCGATGTGCTCGATGTTGTCGACGAGCGTGGTCAGCACCCGTTCGTAGACCGTGGTCAGCCGGCCTTCCATCTCCTCCGGGTTGAGGCCCGTATAGGTCCAGCCGACGGCGATGACGGGAATGTTGATGTTGGGGAAGATGTCGGTCGGCGTGCGCAGCACCACCAGCGGGCTGGCCAGCAGGATGAGCAGGGCCAGCACGACGAAGGTATAAGGCCGGTCCAACGCGAGGCGAACAATCCACATGGCGAGCAGCTTTCCCCGGCTGACCGAAGCAAACCTTTAGGCCGAGCATCAGCCACGCCACAATCGCGACTGTGCCGACCTCCCTATTCTAGGCAAGGTACCGCCCACGCATCTTCTGTTGCGCCGCACAATTGGGTATCGACCGCGGGCTCCGCAATGGGGCGGCGATGCGTAAGATGCTCTCGCCGTCGGAGAATTTAGCTATATGATTTCAGAAATATTATATAGCTCAACCAGATAGTTATGTGATCATCATATAGTATTATCTCAACTATAGAGCGCTTGGCGGGGCGCTTCCGATGGGATCGACGGCCGGCAACCCGCTCTCTTGCATAGCAGCATTGCGGGCTGCACCGGCCGAGGAACGCGAACAGAGGGCCATAGAACGACGCGCCTGAGTACCCGGCGCGTTACTATGTGACGCGTTACCGAAGTTGGAGAGAAGGTATGGCGGCGCCATCGGAGCGAATGAAGATGATGCGCGCGCCGCGGCGCATGCAAGGCTTGCGCGAGTTGCGCCTGATCGTGCCCGATGCCCGCTCGAAGACCGTCCGACGCCGGATCGCCAAGCAGGTAGCGCGTCTCAGGCCGGACAGCGAGCGCGACGCGCTGGCATGGATCGAAGCGGTCTCCGAACTCGATGCCGATGACGCGCGGTGACGTGGTGACGGTCGCGGCGGCAGGCGACCATGGCAAGCCGCGACCAGCCGTCCCCGTGCAGACGGACGCGTTTCGCGAGAGCCACCCGTCAGTGATCGTCTGCCAGATGACATCCGACGTGGTAGATGCCCCCGCTGTCCGCGTCACTGTCGATCCGACCGCGCAGAACGGACTGCGCGCGCGGTCACAAGTGATGGCCGATAAGCCCGTTACTATCCGGCGCGAGCGGATCGGTCGGCGGATCGGCCGTCTCGGCGCCGCGGAGATGGCGCGGCTCAATGTCGCCTTGACCTTCGTCATGGGGCTCGCGGATTAGGACGTGTCCCGAAGACCGGGCGCGGCATCCATTGCAATTCGCCATCGTCATGCCGGCCCTGCGCGGCCAAGCCCGACCATGACGACGAATGCGAGTCTGCCGGTGCAGGTTTGCACCGCGCATTCATTTCTTCCCCGGACAGCCCTGCGCGCCGGCGAGAGAGAGCTCTAGTCGACCAGGCCGCCGGCGGCGCCAATTAACGCTTCCTCAATGCCGGTCGGGGAAGCTCTTACCCAATTTGGCCAGAGGCAGACCGATGTCGACTTCCGCCACGCGGCTGACGCTGTCGCGTCTGCTGTTGCTTGTCAGCGCCGCCGCCACTCTTCCCTTGATCGCGCTGGCGCTGGTGATGGCGTATCAGAGCGCAACGCGCTACGGCGAGGCCGATCGCGCCGCGCGCCTGGCGCGGGTCGCCTCGGCGGCCGGCCTTCTCGCCTCGCAGATTCCGCGCGAAGCGGTGGCGACGAACGCCTATATCGCCGCTTACGATTCCGGCCGGCCGGCCGACCTCGAGGCGCAGCGCCGGGTTACCGACGCGACGGTGACCGCGATCGACGAGGCCGCTGCCGGGCTCGACAGCGCCTCCGCTGCGGTGCTCGACGATATCCGCTTCATCGACCGAAGCTGGCAGGCGTTGAAGGAATTCCGCCAGCGCATCGACACGCGCCGCCCCGGCCCCGAGGACGCGCCGCGCACGGTGCTGGCGCCGCTGGCGCTGCGCTCGGCGGTGGTCGTCGGCCGCATCGCCGGCGAGAGCACCAGCCCTGAGATCATGCGGCTGGGATTGGCGCTGCACGATGCGCTCTGGGTGCGCGAGGGGCTGATCGGCGCCGGCCGTCTCGCGCTCCAGACGGCGAAGAGCGGCAGCATCAACCTGATCGATCTCGACTGGCTGATGCGCGGCTGGCTGCAGCAGGAGTATTTCGGCAACGAGATCGCGCTGCTGGCCACCGGCGAGACCGCCCAGCGCTGGCAGGCCATCGCCGAGGCGGCGTCGTCCAAGAGCATGGCCGCGGCGCTGCCCGCTCTCGTCGGCGTCGTCGGCGGCACGCCGGTCGATGCCGGGCTGACACCGATGCTGGATGCCGGTCTCAAGGAGAAGAGCCAGGTGATCGACCGCTTCATCCAGGACACCGCGGCGCTGCTCGCCACCAGAGCCGCGGCACTGCGCGACCAGGCCTATGACGCCATGCTCGGCTACAGCGCGCTGGCGCTGCTCGTGATCCTCCTCAGCCTCGGCGCGAGCCGCTGGGTGGCGCGCGCCATCCGCCGCATGCTCGCGAGCCTCACCGAGGCGATGACGCGCATCGCGCGCCAGGAGCTCGAGGTGGCGGTGCCGCATGCCGAGCGCAGCGACGAGATCGGCGCCATGGCGCGGGCGCTGCTCATCTTCCGCGACGGGCTCGCCACCGCCGCGCGGTTGACGCGCGAGCAGGCGGCGGAGCAACAGGCCAAGGAGCGGCGCGTCGAGCAGCTGCGCGCGCTCACCGCCGGTTTCGAGGCGCGGATCGGCGAGGTCATCGGCACGCTCACCGCGTCGGCTTCCGATCTCTCGACCACGGCCGACGAGCTCTCGCGCCATGCCGGCGACAGCGACCAAGGCGCCGCAAACGTCGCCGCTTCGGCGCAGCAGGCGAGCGGCAACGTGCAGACGGTGGCCAGTGCCGCCGAAGAGCTCTCCGCCTCGATCGCCGAGATCAGCAAGCAGGTGACCCGCTCGACCGAGGTCTCCGGCCAGGCCGCGTCGCGCGCCGAGAGCACCGACCGCGTCGTGCGCGACCTCGCCGAGGGCGCGCGCAAGATCGGCGAGGTGGTGGGCCTCATCGCCGACGTCGCCAGCCAGACCAATCTGCTCGCCCTCAACGCCACCATCGAGGCGGCTCGCGCCGGCGATGCCGGCAAGGGCTTCGCCGTGGTAGCATCCGAAGTCAAGGGCCTCGCCGGCCAGACCGCCAAGGCGACCGAGGAGATCAGCGCCCAGGTCGCCCATATCCAGTCCGCGACGCGCGATGCCGTGGCGGCGATCTCGGACGTGGCGCGGCTTATCACCGAGGCCAACGACATCGCGCTCGCCATCTCCTCGGCGATCGAGCAGCAGGGCGCGGCCACGCGGGAGATCGCCAGCAACATCCAGCGCGCCGCCGGCGGCACCGACGAGGTGTCGCAGCGCATCGTCCGCGTCAGCGAGGCGGCGGCCAAGACCGGCACGGCGGCGGCGCATGTGCTGTCGGCCGCCGGCGCGCTGTCGCAGCAGGCCGACACGCTCAACGGCGAGGTCGGCAGCTTCCTCACCGGCGTCAAGGCGGCCTGAGCGGCAGCGGCCGGGCTACGGCCCGAGTTGTTTCTCGAGATCGCCGAGCGCGGCCTCGGCACGGCGACAATCGCTCTCGTGCTTCCCCCGGTCGATGCCTTTGTCGAGGTTGTTGTGCGCGGCGTAGTATTGCTTGTTGTCGTCGACGCCGCGGTCGATCATCGCCTCGACCTTGCGCATCGCCGCCTGCAGCCGCGTGCGGTCGATCGCCGGGCACATCCAGGCCGCGCCCAGCACCTCGCCCGCCTGCGCCAGGCGCTGCTGCGCCGCGCCCGCGGCATCCGGATGATACTTGTCGGAGCCGCTATCGGGAGCGGCGATCAGCGTGGCGCCGGCCAGCGCCAGAACGATGACAATCATGCCTTAGGACTCCGATGGTTCGGGACGGTGCTTCACTCGCCGAGCAGCCGCTTGACGGCGGCCACCAGCTTGGCCGGGCGGAACGGCTTCGCCAAGGTCTCCTCGGCGCCGATGGCGCGGGCGATATCGAGGAACATGAGGTTGCGCGACATGCCGCCGCCGGACATGGCGATGATCTTGATGCCGGGAAAGCGATCCTTGACCTTGTTGATGGTCTCGATGCCTTCCGTCTTCGGCATCAGGATATCGGTGATGATGAGGGCCGGGCGATGCTGCTCCAGCAGCGCCAGCGCGTCGGTGCCGTCTTCCGCCTCGATCACCTCATGGCCGCCGGCGCCAAGCGCGCGCACGATGAGGCGCCGGAGCGCCGCATCGTCGTCGATTACCATTACCACCGCCATCCTGTTCTCCTTATTCCGCCGGCTCGCCGGACCCGCCCGTCTCGCGCTCGATCACCTCGCGCAAGGCGCGCGCGAGCTGATCCTTGCGATAGGGCTTGCTCAATATCCGCACCTTCGCCGCCAACTCGCGGCCGCCATTGACCATGCTGCCGGGGAAACCCGAGGTCAGCAGCGCCTTGATGTGCGGCCAGCGCCGCGCCACGATCTCGGCGAGCTGGCGGCCGTCCATGCCGCCGGGCATGATCACGTCGGTAAACAGCACATTGACCGCGGCGTCGACGGCGATCGCCTCGATCGCGGCATGCGCGCTGTCGGCCTCGCGCACGCGATAGCCGAGCTCGGCGAGCTGGCGTACCGCCACGCGCCGCAGCGCCGCGTTGTCCTCGACCACGAGCACCACCTCGTCGTTGCCGCGCAGCGCCGGCTCCTCGAGCCGCAGCTCCTCCGCCGCCACGCCGCCGTCGGCGCGCGGAAAATAGAGCCGGATGGTGCTGCCGACGCCAACCTCGCTGTAGACGGTGATATGGCCGCCTGACTGCTTCATGAAGCCGAACACCATGCTGAGGCCGAGCCCGGTGCCCCTGCCCTGCTCCTTGGTGGTGAAGAACGGCTCGAAGACGCGGCTCAACACCTCGGGCGGCATGCCGCTGCCGGTGTCGCTGACCTCGATCAGCACGTAATCGCCCTCGACCACATAAGGGTGCTCGGCGACATAGCCGACATCGAGCACGCGGTTGCGCGTCGCGATGGCGAGGCTGCCGCCGGCGGGCATGGCGTCGCGGGCGTTGGTCGCGAGGTTGGCGAGGCTGGCCTCGAGCTGCGCCGCATCGACCACCACCGGCCAGAGCTCCGGGGCGAGGTCGAGCGAGATCTCGACGGCCTCGCCGAGCAGCCGGCTCAGCAGCTTGACGGCGCCGGTGACGAGATCGTTGGCCTCGACGCGGCGCGGCTGCAGCGGCTGGCGGCGCGCGAAGGCGAGCAGCCGGCGCGTCAGATCGGCGCCGCGCAGCGACGCGTCTCTCGCCTCGCCGGCAAGCTCGAGAACCTCCGCGCCGACCCCCTCGGTCTCGCACAGCAGGTCGAGATTGCCGATGACGACGCCGAGCAGGTTGTTGAAATCATGCGCCAGCCCGCCGGTGAGGTTGCCGATCGCCTCCATCTTTTGCGCCTGGCGCAGCTGCGCCTCCATGCGTCGCTGCTCGCTCACCTCGATCGCGACCATGCCGACGCCGATGACGCCCCCGCCGACGCGGACGGGATAGAAGGTCGCGAGCCAATGGCGCAGATCGCCGCGCTTCGCCGGCGTCTCGCCGCTGATCTCGACGTTGAGCACCGGAAGCTGCTCCGCCAGCACCCGCGCGCAGATCGGTCCGACCTGCGGCCAGAGATCGGGAACCACCTCCTCCACCGTGCGGCCGATATGCTCGCGCGCCGACAGCCCGTTGATGGCGGCGAGCGCCTCGTTGACGCGGACATGGCGGAACTCGCGATCGATGAAGGCAAAGCCGATCGGCGCGGCCGATTGCAGCGTGTCGAGCAGCGCCAGGGATTCGTCGGACTGGCGCTTGGCCTGGCGCAGCTCCTGCTCGCCGCGCTTCAGCTCGGTGACGTCGATGAGCACGCTGATGGTGCCGCCATCGGCGGTCTTGCGGCCGATATGCTGGAACCAGCGTCCGTCGGTGAACGGCATGATGAGCGCCGCGGGCGAGACGCGGAAGGTCGCCATGCGGTCGCGCACCCAGGCCTCGGCGCGCTCGGGCGCGACCGGGATGACGCCCGCCTGGATGGCGAATTCGAGCTGCGCCTGGCGCGTCGTGCCGGGCTCGAAGAAGCCCTTGCCGCGCGGGAACATCTCGCGCACCCGAGCATTGGCCAGCACCAGCCGGTCGTCGCGGTCGTAGATCATGATGCCGGCGGGCAGGATCTCGATCGCTTCCACCAGCCGCTTATGCGCGGCTTCGGCCGCCGCCTGCGCCGTCACTTCGGCCGTGACATTGGTCGAGACGCCGCGATAACCCTGGAACGTGCCGTCCGCGGCAAAGACCGGCGTGGCGCTCGTCTTGGCGTACCAGACCGATCCGTCGGCGCGGATGCGCCGCGTGATGCGGTCCTTGAAGGCCAGCCGTGCTTCCATGTCAGCGGCGAAGCCGCGCGCCGTTTCGGCATCGACGCTCAAGGTGGCGGGATCGCTGCGACGCTTGCCCATATAAGCGGCGGCCGGTATCCCGGAGCCGCCCGCGACATTCTCCGAGACATAGGTGAAGCGATGCTCGGCGTCGGTTTCCCACAGCCAGTCGGAAGCGATTTCGGCGAAATCGCGGAACCGGGCTTCGGCGCGGTCGTATGCCTCGACCTGGCGCTGCAGCTCCGCCATGCGCCGCGATGCCATCGTCTCGCTCTCGAGCCGGCGGCCGCGCTCGCGCCAAGCGGCCCAGGCGACCAACAAAGTGACCGCCAGGCCGATCGCCAGCGCCATCGGCGACGCGCTCGAGACAAGCCCGATCAGCGCCGTGAAGGTGAGACCGGCGACGGCGGCGACCAGGGCCGGCGCCCAGCGCCGCACCCCGGTGTCGAGGCTTGATGCTCGGACTGCCATGGGACCTTATTCAAAGTCCTGACCGCTGAACAGACCGTTACGGCAAGGCTACGTAGGTAGTCATACAGTTGCGTGCCATGACATATATCAAGTATCAAACGCCGGCCGCGCGGCACATCCGGCGCCCGGCCGGATTGGTTAAGACATGCTGCGCCTACCCCGGCGTCGGCTTGGCTTCCGGCCCGGCGACACGGCATAACATATCATGAACGGCCAGGAGCGGCACGAGACCGAAGCGTGAGCCCGCAACCCAGCACCGCACAGGCATTGCAGCAAGCCGTCGCCCTCCATCGCCAGGGTCGGCTCGACGACGCCGCCCGGCTCTACGAAGCGGTGCTCGAGGCCGAGCCCAAGCAGTTCGACGCGCTGCATTTTCTCGGCCTTGTCCGTTTCCGCCAGGGCCACCCCGACGAGGCGCAGAAGCTGCTGCGCCGGGCGCTCAATCAGCAGCCCGGCTCGGCCGAGGCGAATAACAGCCTCGGCCAGATCCTGGCCGCGCGCGGCCGCGGGGCGGAGGCCAAGGCGCGCTACGAGAAGGCGCTGGCGGCAAACGCCGATTTCCCGCCGGCGCACAACAATCTCGGCATCGTGCTCGCCGAGCTCGGCCGGCACGAGGCGGCGGCGGCCGAGTACCGCCGCGCCGTGGCGCTCGAGCCCACATACGCCGAGGCGATGGGCAAACTCGGCCTCTCGCTCGCGGCGCTCGGCCGCGACGACGACGCGATCGCCAGCTACCGGCAGGCGCTGGCGGCGAGGCCCGGCTTTGCCGAGGCGGAGCTTAATCTCGGCAACGCCCATCTCGCGCTCGGCCGTGCCGCCGAGGCGCTCGCCTGGTACGAGCAGGCGGTGCAGCACGCGCCGGCAGACCCGCGCATGCACAACAATCTCGGCCGCGCGCTGCAGGCGCTCAACCGCCACGAGGCGGCGCTCGCCAGCTACGCGCGCGCCGCGGCGCTGGCGCCGGATTACGCCGGGGCGCAATGGAACCTGGCGCTGGCGCATCTCGCGCTCGGCGATTTCGCCCAGGGCTGGGCGGGCTATGAATGGCGCTGGCGCAACGGCGATCTCGCGCCGCGCGCCTTGCCGGCGCCGCTCTGGACCGGCGGCGAGCTTGCCGGCAGGACCCTTCTCGTCCATGCCGAGCAGGGCCTCGGCGACACGCTGCATTTTGCGCGCTACCTGCCGCTGCTGGCTGAGCGCGGCGCGCGCGTGCTGCTCGAGGCGCCGCGACCGCTGCTGCCGCTGCTGGCCTCGCTCGACGGCGTCGACGCGCTGATCGCCGCCGGCGACGCGCTGCCGGCGTTCGACCTGCAGGTGCCGCTGCTGAGCCTGCCCGGCATCTTCGCCAGCACGCTCGACAACATCCCGCGCGCTGTCCCCTATCTCAGCGCGCCGGCCGAGCGTGTCGCCGCCTGGCAGGCGGCGCTCGCGGCGCTGCCGCACCCGCGCATCGGCCTCGTCTGGGCCGGCAGCCGCAGCAACCGCAACGACCGCCAGCGCTCGCTGGCGCTGAGCCACCTGGCGCCGCTGCTGGAGCTGCCGGGCGGCAGCATCCTCAGCCTGCAGCAGGAGCTGCGCGACGGCGATGCCGCGCTGTTGCAGCACCACGCCAACGTCACCCTGCTCGGCGACCGGCTGCAGGATTTCGCCGACACGGCGGCGGTGATGAGCCTCATCGACCTCGTGGTCAGCGTCGACACCGCCGCCGCGCACCTCGCCGGCGCGCTCGGCCGCCCGCTCTTCCTGCTGCTGCCCTTCTCGGCCGAATGGCGCTGGCTGCGCGAGCGCGAGGACAGCCCGTGGTATCCGACGGCACGCCTCTTCCGCCAGCGCGCGCCCGGCGATTGGGACGACGTTGTGGCACGCGTCGCGGCCGACGCCGCCAAGCTACTGGGCGGCCACGGGCGCGTATAATGCTCAGGTCCACCACGGAGGCACGGAGGTCACGGAGAAAAGGCGGCTGGCACAAAGAACAAAGCGGCACAGTCCGTCCTTGCGCACAACGCAATTGAAATTCATCAATAAGTCCACCTCGATACTGCATAAGCGGAGATAGGTGGGATTCCACCCTTCTCCTCTTCTCCGTGTCCTCCGTGTCTCCGTGGTGACCACGATCTCTAATCCCGGCGCGTTATGATTGGTTTCGCGCAGGCGCCGGAGCAGTTGTTGCGCCTCGCAAAACCCGTTAATGTTGCGTTGCAATATAGCCGGCCGGGACTGGCGGCGATCGCCGAGCCTTGGCAGAGCAATACGCCGTTGGTGCGGCGGATCGGCACCGGCCAGCCCTTGGGGGCATCGTGAGCATCGAGGTCGCGCTCCATCACCGCACCGAATACCGCTACGACCGGCCGATCGCGCTGGGGCCGCAGACGGTGCGGCTGCGGCCGGCGCCGCATGCGCGGACGCCAATCCTCGCCTATTCGCTGACGCCCGAGCCGAGGCCCTATTTCCTCAACTGGCAGCAGGACCCACAGGGCAACTACCTCGCGCGCATCGTCTTCCCGGAGAAGACCGACCGTCTGGTCATCACCGTCGACCTCGTCGCCGACATGACGGTGATCAACCCGTTCGATTTCTTCTTGGAGCCGGCGGCCGAGACTTATCCTTTTACCTATGATCCCGCGCTCGAGAGCGAGCTCGCGCCCTTTCGCCGCACCGCGCCGGCCGGCCCGCTGCTGCAGCGCTATCTGCGCGCCATCGACCGCAGCCCGCGCCAAAGCATCGACTTCCTGGTGGAGCTGAACCGCCGGCTGCAAGCCGACATCCGCTACATCGTCCGCCTCGAGCCCGGCGTGCAGACGCCGGAAGAGACGCTGGAGCGCGCCGAGGGCTCGTGCCGCGACAGCGGCTGGCTGCTGGTGCAGCTGCTGCGCCATCTCGGCATCGCCGCACGCTTCGCCTCGGGCTATCTCATCCAGCTCGTCGCCGACCAGAAGCCGATCGACGGCCCGGCCGGCCCGAGCGCCGATTTCACCGATCTTCACGCCTGGTGCGAGGCCTACCTGCCGGGCGCGGGCTGGGTCGGCCTCGACCCGACTTCGGGGCTGCTCGCCGGCGAGGGCCACATTCCGCTCGCCTGCTCGCCCGAGCCGCAGAGCGCGGCGCCGATCTCGGGGACGCTGGAGAGCGCCGAGACGGTGCTGAACCACGCCATGTCGGTCCGAAGGCTGCGCGAGACGCCGCGCGTCACGCTGCCTTACGCCGAGGAGGACTGGGGGCGCTTGATGGCGCTGGGCGAGCGCGTCGACCGCGACCTCGCCGCCCAGGATGTGCGCCTGACCATGGGCGGCGAGCCGACCTTCGTCGCTGCTGCCGACCCCGACGGCGCGGAATGGACCACCGATGCGCTGGGTCCGACCAAGCGGAGCTATGCCGGCAAGCTGCTGCGCCGGCTGGCCGACCGCTTCGCCACCGGCTATCTGCTGCATTACGGCCAGGGAAAATGGTATCCCGGCGAGCAATTGCCGCGCTGGGCGCTCAGCAGCCACTGGCGCAAGGATGGCGAGCCGATCTGGCGCGACAAGGCGCTCTTCGCCGATGATGGCGTAGCCGATCCCGCGCTCGGCGCCGCGCAGTCGCGCCGCTTCGTCGCGGCGCTGGCCGAGCGCCTGCAGCTCGACCCCGCCGCCGCGCTCCCGGGCTACGAGGACAGCTTTTACTATCTCTGGAAAGAGCGGCGGCTGCCGGTCAACGTCGATCCGCTCGAGAGCGAACTCGCGGATCCGCTCGAGCGCGCGCGGCTGGCGCGGATCTTCGAGCAGGGCCTGTCCGAGATCGTGGGCTTCGCGCTGCCGCTGCAACGCGTCGGGCTCGGCGAGGCGCGGCGCTGGCAGAGCGGCCCCTGGTTCGTGCGTCCCGAGACGCTCTATCTCCTTCCCGGCGATTCGCCGATGGGCTTGCGCCTGCCGCTGGACTCGCTGCCCTGGGCGAGCGAGGGCGACCGCGCTTTCCTCGCGGAAATGGATCCCACCGCGCCGCGCGCCGCGCTGCCGCCACGCCAAGCCTTTCGCCCGCGCGACGCCGTAGGTCCAACCGCCCAGCGCGTCGGCGCGCAGCGCCGCGAGCAGGTGGCGCTGCCGCCGCGGCTGGGCGAGAGCGATGGCGGCGTGGTGCGCACCGCGCTCTGCGTCGAGGCGCGCGGCGGGCTGCTGCATGTCTTCATGCCGCCGGTGGAGGCGGTGGAGGACTATCTCGACCTCGCCGCGGCGATCGAGGATACCGCCGCCGGTTGCGCCCAGCCCGTGGTCATCGAGGGCTATCCGCCACCCTTCGATCCGCGCCTGCAGCATTTCTCCGTCACCCCCGATCCCGGCGTGATCGAGGTCAATATCCATCCGGCCGCCTCCTGGCAGGAGCTGGCCCAGAACACCACCACCGTCTATGACCTGGCGCGCGCCACCGGCCTCGTGACCGAGAAGTTCATGCTCGACGGCCGCCATGTCGGCACCGGCGGCGGCAATCACGTCACCGTCGGCGGCGCCAGCCCGGTCGATTCGCCGCTGCTGCGCCGGCCCGACCTGCTCAAGAGCCTGCTCGGCTACTGGCACAACCACCCGTCGCTCTCCTATCTCTTCTCCGGCTTGTTCATCGGCCCGACCAGCCAGCATCCGCGCGTCGACGAGGGCCGCGACGACGCCACCTACGAGCTCGAGATCGCCTTCAAGGCGCTCGCCGCCGCCGAGACCACGCCGCCCTGGCTGGTCGACCGCATCTTCCGCGACGTGCTGGTCGACATGACCGGCAACGCGCACCGCACCGAGTTCTGCATCGACAAGCTCTACGCGCCCGACAGCGCCGCCGGCCGGCGCGGCCTGCTCGAGTTGCGCGCCTTCGAGATGCCGCCGCATGCGCGGATGAGCCTGGCGCAGCAGGCGCTGCTGCGCGCGCTCATCGCCTGGATGTGGCGCGAACCTTACGAGCGCCGTCTGGTGCATTACGGCACGCGGCTGCAGGACGAGTTCATGCTGCCCTATTTCGTCGCCGATGATTTCGCCGACGTGCTCGGCGATCTCCACCGCGCCGGCTACGGCTTCGCGCCCGGCTGGTTCGCGCCGCATCACGAGTTCCGCTTTCCGCTCATCGGCAAGGTCGCCAGCCGCGGCATCGAGCTCGAGCTGCGCCAGGCGCTCGAGCCCTGGCATGTGCTCGGCGAGGATACCGCGCCGGGCGGCACGGTGCGCCTCGTCGACAGCTCGGTCGAGCGGCTCCAGGTCAAGCTCGACGGCCTCACCGGCGAGCGTCATCGCCTGCTGGTGAACGGCCGCCAGGTGCCGCTGCGCGCCACCGGCCGCCAGGGCGAGTTCGTCGCCGGCGTCCGCTACCGCGCCTGGCAGCCGCCGCGCGCGCTGCATCCCACCATTCCGGTCGACGTGCCGCTGGTGTTCGATCTCTATGATGATTGGAACGCGCGCTCGGTCGGCGGCTGCACCTATCATGTCACCCATCCCGGCGGGCGCAATTTCGAGCGCTTCCCGGTCAACGCCAATGAAGCCGAGACGCGCCGCCGAGCCCGCTTCTCGCCTTTCGGCCACAGCCCGGGCTCGCTCCGCCCCGTCGCGGTGCAGCCCAGCCTCGAGCACCCGCTCACCCTCGATCTCAGGCGCACGATTTAGCAGCCTGGGCCTCCGCGGCGGCGGCGCTTGGCAGACTCGGGTGATTTCGGCCACACTCGCCTTTGGCTAGTGGAGAGACTGCCTTTGTCAGCCGCTTACGACGAGATGGTGACCGGGAATGGCGCGCTGCGCCCGCACTGGCGGGCGTTGATGGAGATTGTCTGGACGCTCGCCCCCGATCAGCTCGGCGAGCGGCTGGCGCGGGTCTCGGCCCAGATCGCCGATGACGACGAGATCGTGACCTTGCCCGAGCGCGGCGGCGCGCATGGCCGCCGCCTCGACCTGCTGCCGCTGATCCTGCCGGCCGCCGAATGGCAGGCGATATCCGCCGGCATGGTGCAGCGCGCCCGCCTGCTCGACATGATCCTCGCCGATCTCTACGGCCCCCAGCGCCTCCTCGAGGAGCGGCTGCTGCCGCCTTATCTCGTGCTCGGCAACCCCGCCTTCCTGCGGCCGTTGCGCGGTGTCCGGCCGCGGGGCGATGCGCCGCAGCTCTATTTCTACGCCGCCGACCTCGTCCGCCTGCCCAGCGGCGAATGGCGCGTCTTCGCCGACCGGACGCAAGCCCCGGGCGGCGTCGGCTACGCGCTGCATCACCGCAGCGTGCTGGCGCGCACCGTGCCCGAGATGTTCCGCGCAACGCAGGTGCAGCGCCTCGACCCCTTCATCGATCTCTGGCAGTCGAGCCTGCGCGCCACGGCGCGCGACAGCGCCGAGGCGCCGCAGATCGTGCTGCTGACGCCCGGCCCCTACAACGACGCCTATTTCGAGCATGTCTTCCTCGCTCGCGCGCTCGGCATCACCCTGGTGCAAAGCAGCGACCTAACGGTGCGCGACGATTACGTCTACCTCAAGACGCTGGACGGGCTGCAGCGGGTCGACGTGATCTATCGCCGCGTCGACGGCGATTACTGCGATTCGCTGGAGCTGCGCGAGGATTCGGCACTCGGCATCGCCGGCCTCGTCCAGGTGGCGCGGGCGCGCAACGTCGCGCTCCTCAACCTGCCGGGTTCGGCGCTGGTCGAGGCGCCGGCCTTCACGCCCTTCCTGCCGGAACTCTGCCGCCGGCTGCTCGGCGGCGAATTGCGCCTGCCGGCGGTGACCACCTGGTGGTGCGGCCAGGAGCGCGCGCTGGGCGAGGTGCGCGCCGCGCTCGACGGCTTCGCCGTCCATTCCGTCTTCGACCCGGATCCGGTGCCGCTCGATCCGGCGCTGCTCGCCGCCGAGGACCGCGCCGAGTTCGAGGCGCAGCTGGCGCGCCATCCCGAGCGCTTCGTCGCCCGCCAGAAGATGATGCCGAGCGCCGTGCCGTGCCTCGTCGCCGACGAAGCCGCGCGCGAGGACCGGCGCTTCGTGCCGAAGCCGGTGGTGCTGCGCGTCATGGCGCTGTGGCGCGACGGCGACTGGGTGGCAATGCCCGGCGGCCTCGCCCGCATCGTGACGGATCACTCGATCTACCGCAGCACGCTGCGCCATGGCGGCGTCGCCAAGGACGTTTGGGTGCTGAGCGAGCAGGACGCCGATGCGCCACTGCACATCGCACCCGCCGCGCCGGTGCGCGACGCACGGCCGGAGGGCGCGCTGCGCAGCCGCACCGCCGACGATCTCTTCTGGCTCGGCCGCCATGTCGAGCGGCTCGACGCCGGCACGCGCCAGTTCCAGGCGACGCTGCACCGCTTGGCCTCGGGCGGCCTCTCCGCACGCGATCTCGCCGAGCTCGGCCGCCTCGCCGAGGCGCTGAAGCGCACCGGCTGGATCGGCCATGCGCTGGCCGCCGCGCCGGTCGACGGCACCATGTTCCTCGCCGGCGTGATCGACGCCGCCATCGACGGCACGGCGACGCGGATTTGCATCGAGGCCATCCGCCGGCTGACGCTGGCGGCGCGCGATCAGCTCTCGCGCGACATGTGGCGCACGCTGCATCACCTGACCGGCGACGCCGCGCAGCGCTTCGCGCGCGCGCCGCGCGAACCGGATCGGCTACTCGAGGCGCTCGACGCCACCATCGCCACCATCGCCGCCTTCGCCGGGCTCGCCGCCGAGAACATGGCGCGCGGCGCCGGCTGGCGCTTTCTCGATCTTGGCCGGCGGATCGAGCGCGGCGTCGCCATCGCCCAGATGGTGGGCGGCGTCATGACCGGCCCGCCGGCGCAGATCGAGGCCGGGCTGCGGCTCGCGCTCGAGCTCTGCGACAGCACCACCGCCTATCTGCAGCGCGATCCCGTCGCGACGAGCTATGCCGAGGCCCTCGCCTTCGTGCTCGCCGACCGCAGCAACCCGCGCTCATTGCTCTACCAACTCGTGCGCATCGAGCGCCATCTCGGCGCCCAGGCCGCCACCGGCCGCTCGGTCGAAAGCCGCATTCCCGCGCTCACCGCCGGCGTCGACGAGTTCATGCGCGCGGCCGCGCCCGGCGCGGCGGCGGCGGCGCTGCTCGACCGCGCCACGGCGGATCTCATGGCGCTCTCCGACGCGATCATGCGCGCCTTCTTCACCCATACCGCCTCGGCGCAGCTCACGGGCTTCGCCGGCCGCTCGCTGCTGACCGGGGCCGAGACGTGAAGCGCTACGCCATCCGCCACGAGACCGTCTACCGCTACCGCACGCCGGTGGATCTCGGCCTGCATCTGCTGCGGCTGACGCCGATCACCACCCGCGGCCAGCGCTCGCGCGGCCAGACGCTGACCGTGGCACCGCTGCCGGCGCGCCAGCACATGTTCGTCGATCATTTCGGCAATGTCGTCCATCACGTCGCCATCGAGGCGACGCACAGCGAGTTCTCGGTGACGCTCGACGCCAAGGTCGAGGTGACGCGCCGCGCGCCGAGCGAGGACGGGCCGGGCTGGGAGACGATCCGCGCGGCGATGCAGGGCGACGGCTTCCCGTCGTCGCCGGCGGTGGCCGAGTTCGTCTATCCCTCGCCGCTGGCCGGGCTGGAGGAGCGCGCCAGCCTCTACGCCGCCCCGTCCTTTGTCGCCGGCCGGCCGATCGTCGCGGCGCTGCGCGACCTCACCCGGCGCATCCATGAGGATTTCGCCTACACGCCGAATGCCACCACGGTATCGACCAAGGTGGCGGAGGTGATCGCCACCCGCCGCGGCGTCTGCCAGGACTTCGCTCATCTCATGATCGCGGGATTGCGCGGCCTCGGCCTGCCGGCGCGCTATGTCTCGGGCTATCTGCGCACCACCCCGCCCGAGGGCGGCGCCGCGCGGCGCGGCTATGACGCGAGCCATGCCTGGGTCTCCGCCTGGTGCGGCGCCGCGCTCGGCTGGGTCGAATTCGACCCCACCAACGATCTCGTCGTCGCCGCCGATCATGTCGTGGTCGCCTATGGCCGCGACTTCTCGGATGCGATGCCGTTGCACGGCGTCATTCTCGGCGGCCGCAGCCACACCCTCAGCGTCGCCGTCAGCGTCACCGACCTCGACAACGGCGCCGGGACCGACGCCGCCAAGCAGCGCGATCCCGCGCTGGGCTGAGGCCAGGTTGCCGCCGCCATGACGATCCTGACCGTCACCCACAAAACTGCCTATCGCTATGCCGCGCCGGTCGCGTTCGGCGAGCACCGGCTGATGTTCCGGCCGCGCGACAGCCACGATCTGCGCCTGCTCGAGGCCACCCTGGCCTTCCGCCCGCCGGCGACGATCCGCTGGCTGCATGACGTCTTCGGCAACTCGATCGCGGTGGCGCGGATCGACGCCGAGGCCGCGGAGCTTACGGTTACCTCCTCCTTCCGCGCCCAGCACTATCCGCTGGCGCTCGAGGCGCTGGCGCTCGAGCCCTATGCCGAGCAGTATCCCTTCAGCTACGCCGCCGACGAGGTCGTCGATCTCGGCCGCACCGCCGAGCGCCACTACGCCGATCCCGACCATCTCGTCGATCTCTGGGTGCGGCCTTTCGTCGACGCCGATCGCGCGCGCGGCACCATGGCGATCCTCCTCGCCATCACCCGCGCCATTCACCAGCAGTTCACTTATCGCCGGCGCGAGGAGATGGGGACGCAGGATCCGGTGGAGACGCTGAAGACGCGCTCCGGGAGCTGCCGCGACTATGCGCTGCTGATGATGGAGGCGGCGCGCAGCCTCGGCCTCGCCGCGCGCTTCGTCTCGGGCTATCTCTATGACGAGAAGCTCATCGGCGGCGGCGGCGAGACGCTGGTGGGCAGCGGCGAGACCCATGCCTGGGTGCAGATCTACCTGCCCGGTGCCGGCTGGGTCGAGTTCGATCCCACCAACGCGCTGGTCGGCGGCAGCAATCTGATCCGCGTCGCGGTGACGCGCGACCCGGCGCAGGCGGTGCCGCTGAGCGGCTCCTTCACCGGCCCGGCCGGCGCCTTCCTCGGCATGAGCGTCGAGGTTCAGGTCACCGCCGAGCCCGATGGCGATCGCTAAGCCTGCATCTGCTGGATGACGTTGCGGATGATGCCGATCTCGACGATCTCGGTCTCCATGACGTCGCCCGGCTTCATGAATTCCGGCGGCTTGCGCGCGACGCCGACGCCGGGCGGCGTGCCGGTGGCGATGATGTCGCCGGGCTCGAGCGTCAGCCCCTGGGACAGCTCGGCGATGATGCGCGGCACCTTGAAATACATCTGCTTGGTGCTGGCATCCTGCTTCACCACGCCGTTGACCCGGGTGATCAGGTGCAGATTGCCCGGGTCGAGCTCGGCGGCGGGAATGATCCACGGCCCCATCGGCCCGTGGCCGTCGAGGCTCTTGCCCTTGAACCACTGGCCGCCATGCTTCTTAATCTGCACGTCGCGCGCGGTGGTGTCGTTGATCACCGTATAGCCGAAGACGTAGGTCATCGCCTCGGCCTCGGCAATGTTGCGGCCATGCTTGCCGATGACCACGGCGAGCTCGCCCTCCCAATCGATCTCAGTCGAGACCTGCGGGTCGAACGGGATGGGATCGAACGGCCCGTTCACCACATGCGAACCCTTGGTGAAGAACACGGGATGCTCGGGATACTCGACCTTCTTGTCGGGCTCGCGCAGCGCCTGGCCCTCCTCGAAATGCTCGAGATAGTTCCAGCCGACGGCATAGACGTTGCGCGGCGGCTTCGGGATCGGCGGCAGCAGCCGCACGTCGGCGAGCGCCGGCCCGTCCTCGCCGGCCTCGGCCGCGAGCTTCCGCACCTCCTGCAGCGCGCGCTCGCCGCCGGCGATCAGCAGCAGCATCTGCGCGGGATCGAAGGAGAGGCGCATCCCGTGCTTTTTCGCCGCCTGGCCGAGATCGATCACCTTGCCGCTTGACGTCACCATGCCGGTGCGCGGCGCCGCATGCGTATCGGGCGCGAAAGTCACCAGCCGCAGCTTGCCGGCGGCACTGTTCTTCACCGGAACCGTCATCGCCGTCGCCTGCGCCTCGCTGTGCGGCAGCGCCGCCCCCACCGCGGCCGCCACCGCCCCAAGCCTGATGAAATCCCGTCGCGAGCTGTCCATGGGCAATCCCTTCCCGTGAAATCCTTACGATCCTCCGCTTACGTCATATTATCATGGCAACGAGAGCAATCCATGCTGGCGCAAAGAAGTCCATCTGATCGAGTTGACATTTTATCCCAGAAATGGGATATTTTGCGATGGCTCGAACCTTGGCTATGGGCGAGAAGCCCCTCGATTGGATCGGATCGTCCAAAAGGGACTTCTTGCAATTTCCCGAGCCGGTGAAGGACGAGATGGGCAACGCCCTAGGAATCGCACAGTTTGGCGGAAGGCACCCTGCTGCCAAGCCTTGGAAGGGACAGGGTCCGGGCGTGTTCGAGGTCGTCGAGGATCACGACGGAAATGCCTACCGGGCCGTCTACACCGTGCGTTTCCGAGAGGTCGTTTATGTGCTGCACGCCTTCCAAAAGAAATCTCCGAGAGGCATCAAGACGGCGCAAGGCGATGTCGATCTCATCGAGAAGCGTTTGAGGGTTGCACGCGAGGATTACGAGGCACGCCATGGCAAACCGAAATAGTGAAACGGCGGATAAGATCGTCCGCGGCACCGCTAATGTATTCGCCGATCTGGGCTACCCGGATGCGGAAGAACGGCAGACAAAACTCCGATTGGCCTACGCCATCAATCGAATTGTCGAGCAACGTCGACTGACCCAGGCGATGGCGGCCGAGCTCCTCCACATCAACCAGCCGAAGGTCTCGGCGTTGCGGCGCTACAAGCTGGAAGGTTTCTCTGTCGAGCGACTGATGACGTTCCTGACAGCGCTCGATCGAGACGTCGAGATCATCATCAGGAAAAAACCGCGCTCGCGAGCGGCGGCGCGTATCAGTGTCGTGGCGGCTTAGGCCGGTTGCGAGGCGGATGACGGTGCCCAAGATGTTCGCAGATTTGTCACCGACGGGACGCCGAGGCGCGGGAAAAGGAGCGAAGGGCGCGCTGGGCACGGAAAAAAACCGCGTCTCCCGGGCACTTTGGGCCCTTCGGTGGCCAAGCCTTTTCCCCTGCTCTAGAATGCTTGGCTGTTCCCGGGAGGAGAGCGCCATGGGCAAAACGATGAAATTCTCGGCCGCGCATGCCAAGGACGCCGTCTATAGGGATGGTGGGCTGCGCTCCTGCTTCGAGTATCGCGATCTCGGCATCGAGGAGGCGACCGACGGCAAGGCGATGGCGCATATCGTCCGCGCCAAGCCCGGCCAGCATGGCGGCTTCGGCTGGCATCAGCACCATCTCGATTTCCAGATGTACTACGTGCTCAAAGGCTGGGTGAAATTCGAGTATGAGGGCGTCGGCGTGGTCACCGCCGAGGCCGGCAGCTGCGTCCACCAGCCACCCGGCATCCGCCATGCCGAGCTCGACCATTCCGACGATCTCGAGCTGATCGAGATCACGCTCCCCGGCAGCTTCGAGACGGTCGAGACCGCCGCTCCCGCCGCCGCCAAGCGCACCGAGCCGGCGCCGGCGAAATAGCCGGCGCCGCTCCCGCACAATGACACAGAGGCAGAGATGGATCGCACGCTCCTGGAAACGCTCGACGAGGGCGTGCTGACCCTGACCATGAACCGGCCGGAGCGGCTCAACGCGCTCAACGGCGAGATGCTGCAGGACCTCTTCGACGCGGTCGGCCGCGCCGCCGCCGATCCCGCGGTCGGCGTCGTCGTGCTCGCCGGCGCCGGGCGCGGCTTCTGCGCCGGCGGCGACGTCAAGGCGATGGCCGAACGCGGCACACGCAGCGACAGCTTCGACGAGCGCGTCCAGGATCTGCGCCGGCGCATGGAGGTCTCGCGCCTGCTGCACGAGATGCCGAAGCCGACCATCGCCATGCTGCGCGGACCCGTCGCCGGCGCCGGCCTGTCGCTGGCACTTGCCTGCGATCTCCGCATCGCCAGCGACACGCTGCGCCTCACCACCGCCTTCGCCAAGGTGGCGCTCTCCGGCGATTTCGGCGGCAGCTGGTTCCTAACCCAGCTCGTCGGCCCCGCCAAGGCGCGCGAGCTCTATCTCACCTCGCCGGTGCTCGGCGCCGCCGAGGCGCTGGCGCTGGGCCTGGTCAACCGCACCGTCGCCGACGGCGCGCTCGAGGCCGAGACGCGCGCGCTTGCCCTCTCGCTGGCGCAGGGACCTCGCGTCACCCTTGGCTACATCAAGCAGAACATGAACCTCGCCGAGCGCGCCGGGCTTGCCGAGGTGATGGATGCCGAGGCGTTGCGCCACAGCTGCTGCGCCCAGACCGAGGATCACCGCGAGGCCGCCGCCGCCTTCGTCGAGAAGCGTCCGCCGGTGTTCAGGGGGCGCTGAGATGGGCTATCTGCGGCTGCGCCAGATCTGCCTGGTGGCCGGCGCGCTCGAGCCCGTCCTCGCCGATCTCGCTGCCATCCTCGGCCTTGCCGTCTGTTACCGCGACGGCAATGTCGCGCGCTACGGCCTGGTCAACGCGCTGCTGCCGCTCGGCCGGAGCTTTCTCGAAGTGGTGGCGCCGACCCGCCCCGGCACCGCCGCCGGGCGCTATCTCGAGCGCCGCGGCGGCGACGGCGGCTATATGGTGATCCTGGATTGCGACGATATCGAGCGCCGCCGTGACCATATGGCGAGGTTCGGCGTGCGCATCGCCAACCCGCTCGGCTACGAGAGCTATACCGGCCTGCAGCTCCACCCCCGCGACACCGGCGGCGCCATGCTCGAGCTCAACCACACGCTGGATGGCGCCCGCCTCGACGGCCCCTACCACCCCGCCGGCCCGCATTGGCAGGATTTCGTCCGCACCGCGACCACGCGCGCGCTGCTGGCGGCGGAGCTGCAAAGCACCGATCCCGAGGCGCTGGCCCGGCGCTGGGGCGCGATACTGGAGCGCCCGGTGACGCGCGGCGCCGCCGGCACGCCGGAGATCGCGCTCGATCTCGGCCGGTTGCGCTTCGTCGCCGCAGCCGACGGCCGCGGCGAGGGCCTCGCCGGTCTCGACATCGACGCTGCCGACCCGGCGCGGATCCTCGCCGAGGCGCGACGGCGCTCCTGCGCGGTCAGCGGCAATGAGGTCACGATCGGCGGCACGCGCCTGCGGCTGGTGAGCGAGCGCTGAGCCGCGCCGCCGCCGATGTTCCCGCCCCAGCGCATCGTCTGCCTGACCGAGGAGACGGTCGAGACGCTCTATCTGCTGGGCGAGCAGGCGCGCATCGTCGGCATTTCCGGCTATGTCGTCCGGCCGCCCCGGGCGCGGCGCGAGAAGCCGCGGGTGAGCGCCTTCACCTCGGCGGATATCGGCAAGATCCTGGCGCTGGCGCCCGATCTGGTCCTCGCCTTCTCGGATCTGCAGGCGGATATCGTCGCCGCGCTCATCCGACTCGGCATCGCGGTGCACGCCTTCAACCAGCGCAACCTTGCCGGCATTCTCGACATGATCCGCCTCATCGGTGTCCTGGTGGCGGCGGGCGAGCGGGCGGACCGTCTGGCCTGCAGCCTCGAGGCCGGCCTTGCCGCTGCGCGCCGGCGCGGCACGCGCCTTGCCCGGCGGCCCCGGATCTTCTTCGAGGAATGGGACGCGCCGCTGATCACCGGTATCGGCTGGGTGTCCGAGCTGATCGACTGCGCCGGCGGCATCGACATCTTTGCCGAGCGCGCGCGGCAGGGCGCGGCCAAGGATCGGATCGTCGCCGCCGAAGAGGTCGTCGCCCGCCGGCCCGATGTGATCATCGGCTCCTGGTGCGGCAAGAAGTTCAGGCCGGAGCGGGTGAGCGCCCGGCCGGGCTTCGCCGCTGTGCCGGCGGTGCGCGACGGCGCGATCTTCGAGATCAAATCGCCGCTGATCCTGCAGCCGGGGCCGGCCGCGCTGACCGATGGCCTCGCCGCGCTGCAGGCGATCGTCGAGCGCTGGGCCGGCGTGGATGGCTAGCTCCCTGGAAGAAATTCTCTTGCCCTCGGACGCGGCAGGCGCTAATTTGCGAATGGTTCGCAATTGCAGCGTTATATGAGGGTGGAGCAGTCCATGGTTCGCTTGGCGCTCGGTGCGGCGCTTCTGGCGGTGGTCGTGGCGGCGCCCGCGCTCGCCGAGGATGCCGGCGTGGTCATCGCCATTAGGGACCATCATTTCGTCCCCGAAACCGTCGAGATTCCCGCCGGGACCAAGGTCAAGCTCATCGTCCGCAACGAGGACAAGACCACGTCTGAGTTCGAGAGCGTCCAGTTCCACCGCGAGAAGGTCGTCCAGCCCGGCGGCGAGATCACGCTTTATGTCGGCCCGCTGGACCCCGGGAGCTATGAATTCTTCGACGATTTCCATCCCGAAACCCGCGGCCATCTGGTCGTGAAGTAAGCCCCCGGACCCGCCCATGCTCGCGACCCTGATCATCGTCTTCCGCGAGGTCCTCGAGGCCGCTCTCGTCGTCGGCATCGTGCTGGCCGCGAGCCGGGGCGTGCCGCGCCGCCACCTCTGGATCGCCGGCGGCGTCGCCGGCGGCATTCTCGGCGCCATTTTCGTCGCCGGCTTTGCCAGCGAGATCGCCGCTGCCGTGGAAGGCGTCGGTCAGGAGCTGTTCAACGCCTCGATCCTGTTCGCCGCGGTGGCCATGCTGGGCTGGCACAATATCTGGATGAGCCGGCATGGGCGTGAATTGGCGGCGAGCGCGACCCGGGTCGGCCGCGAGGTGCTGGCGGGCACGCAGCCGCTCTACGCGCTGGCGCTGGTGGTCGGCATCGCGGTGCTGCGCGAAGGCTCGGAGATCGTGCTGTTCCTCTACAGCATTGCGGTCGCCGGCGGCAGCAGCGCCGCCGGCATGGTCGTGGGCGGCGCGCTCGGCCTCGCCCTGGGCGTTGGCGCCGGGGCCGCAATCTACTTGGGCCTGCTGACCATTCCGCTGCGCCATCTCTTCACGGTGACCAGCTGGCTCATTCTTTTCCTGGCCGCCGGAATGGCATCGCAAGGTGCCGCCTTCCTGCTTCAGGCCGACATCCTGCCGGCGCTCGGCAACAATGTCTGGGACACCTCGGCTCTGCTCAGCGAGCGCAGCCTGCTCGGCCAGCTGCTGCATGTCCTGCTCGGCTATACCGCACAGCCTGCCGGCATTCAGCTCGTCTTCTATATCGCAACCCTGGTCGTCATCGGCTCGCTGACGCGCCTCCTGGGACGCCGCCCGCCGCGACTAGACACGGCGGCGCGGCACGCGACATCGTGATTTAGCCGGTCATTCGCGGGCATCGGAGCGCTCTTCCAAGACGCGCCTGCGCTTTTGCGCCATCCGAATTTTCCGCTTCGCCTCAAAACGGGATGGTCAGCGAGTTGAAGATGGTGAAGCGCGGACCGTAGGCCGATTGGAAGATGCCGATACCCTCCGCCGGCCGGATCGGATTTACCCGGTCAAGGATGTTGAGCAGGATGAGCCGATCGACCACCTCGCCGATGCCCGGGATCGTGAACGCGCGCTGCGCGCTGAGATTGACCTGGATGACCGGGGGCAGCGGCTGCTCGTCGGCGAAGCCGGCGCGCAAGCCGCTGCTGTAGACCGCGTCAACGCTGAAGCTGTAGGGCTTCCAGTCATAGGTCGCGCCGGTGGAAGCGCCGAACAACGGCTGGTGATCGAGCACGATGTATTGGCTGTCGATAAAGGCGAGCTCGGCCGGCGAAAAGTTGAACTGGCCGGTCGACACGCCCTTCTGCCAGTTCCTGCCGACCGTCAGATTGGCATAGGCGGACAGCGAATCGCCCTTGTAGTTGAGCGCGAGCTCGCTGCCCCAGATATAGCCGTGCGCATAGTTGAACGGGGCAAAGATCGGCACGACGCCGAACTGGCCGGTGTCGAGATAGTCGTGCGTGACCTCGTAGAAATTGTCCTCGGAGACGGTAAGCGTGGGGGTGAGGCGATGGACTGCGCCGACATCCACCTCGTAGTCATCCTCGGTCAGCGGCGTAGCGATGCCGGCAGGCCCCGCGGCGGTGGTGCCGGCGAAGGCGGCCGAGGCGGTGGGAGAGATGCCCTGAAAGCTCGGCACCTGCATGTAGCGGGCGACGCCGCCATGGAGCGTCGTGTCGGGGGTGACGAGCCAGGAGAGGTTGGCCGTGGGATCGATCTGCTTGCGGCTGGTGAAGCCGGTGAGATCGTCGAAGCGCAGGCCGAGATTGGCGCGCAGCCGGTCGTCGATCTGCCAGAGGTCGTTGATGTAGAGCCCCGAGACGATGTTGGTGGCGCGGGCGTTGTTGACGACCGAGATCGGCGTGTCGCTGGTCTGCGCGCCGGTGGTGGCGTCGACGGGGAAGACCAGCGAGCTGTCATCGGCGATGACGCGGTAGACACCGAGATAGAAGCCGGTGTCGAGCGTGTGCGCGCCGCGCTTCCAGGTAAGGTCACCTTGCAGCGTGTTGTCGAGATCGTTGTGCGAGGCGGTCGACGCCACGCCCTGGTAGATGAGCTCGCCGGCATTGTCGGGCCTGAAGCTCTCGGAAATGGAATGCGCGGCATAGGCGAGTTGATACGACAGATCCTGATAGGGCGTGCCTTTGAGCGCGACGATGGTGAGGTAATCGCGGAAATTGAGGTAGGAGTTGATCTCGGACGAGGGCAGAGCGCCGGCGCCGGCCAGAGTGAATTGCGGCGTCAGGTCCGGCACGTTCGGCAGCTGGTTGTTGCTGCCGGCGGCAGACGCGATGACGCTCAGCCTGGTGTAGGCGTCGAGCGCGTAGGAAAAGAAGCCGAAGCCCTGCCCCTGATTGGTCCAGTCATGGATCGCATCCGGCCCCGGCGTGGCGGAGCTGAAGGCGGTGTTGCTCTGGCTGTAGAGCGTGCTGACGTAGTAGCTGAGCTTGCCGGCGCAGCCGCCATACTGCACGCTCGGCTGAAACGTCCCGCGCTGTCCGCCGAAGATCGTGACGCTGCCGCCGGGCTGCTCGCAGCCGTCCTTGGTCTCGATCTCGACGACGCCGCCGGTGGCGTAGCTATAGCGCGCGGGCAGGATGCCATCGAGCAGATTGACCTGCTTGATGAACAGCGGATTGATCATCGACAGGAAGGGCGGGTTGGTGTTGATGTCGAGCGGCACCAGCACGCCGTTGATCTGATACTGGAACTGCGGCCCTTCGGTGTTGCGGATGTGGATCTGCTGGTTCTGGTCGATGGCGACGCCCGGCATCTGCGCCAGCACGTCGGTCAGGGCGGTGTTGGCGCCCGCCGGCAGAGCGTCGATGTCCTGCGCCGTCACCGTGTATTGATTGGCGCCGCTCGGCGACACGCTGGGCCCGCCGAGCCGCGGCGCCTCCACGGTGACGGTCTCCAACTCCTCCGGGGCGAGCGCCAGCGACAGCTTCTTGTCCGGCGCCACCGGCAAGACGACGGGATCGGCGGCGGGCGCGAACCCGGCCTTGCGCGCGACCAGCACATAGTCGCCCGGCTCGACCGGCCTGAGGCTGAAGCGGCCCTGCGCATCGCTGACGGCATGAGCGAGCGGCGCGCTGCCGCCGGTGCCGCGCAGCTCGACCTCCACCCCCGCGAGCGGCTGGCCAAAGACATCGGTGACAGACCCGCTTACCGCCGTCGGATCGGCGCGACCCGGCGCGACGCAGGCCAGGACCGACACCAGCACGGCCACCGCGGCGAGCCCGAAACGGCCGCGTAACCGCTTGAGCTCCCCCATCCCCTGCCCCCCTGTGGCATCGTAGCGATCGCCTTCTTATTATTGCTATTGCGTATCATTCGCAAGAGAAAAGCGGGGATCAGCCGCGAATCAATAGAGAGCGGCGCACAGGCCCTGTTTGGGCCCCATAATGCGGCCGGCGTCCTCGGGGGCGGTATTGAATCCCTAAGAAGCCGGTTAGACGGACGACCAGGGGAGGAAGGATTGAGCGCGACACAATGGACCGCCGCGGCCGCCGTGAGCGCGTCGCTGTCGCTCCTGGCGTCCGCCCCGGCCGCGGCGGATTTCAAGATCTTCACGCCGGACGTCAACCAGGGTGTATTGGAGCTCGAGACTGTCGGCGATCTCGGCTTCGATGGGAACCGAGACAAGAGCAGCGAGCAGAGCTACACCCAGGACGTCGAATACGGTCTCACCCGTTGGTGGCAGACCGAGCTGGAGCTGGAATTCGACCGTGCGCCGGGCGGCGGCCAGTCGACGAATTTCAATCAGCTCACCTTCGAGAATTTGTTCCAATTCACCGAGCGCGGCGAGTACTGGCTCGATGCCGGTTTCTTTGCCGAATACGGCCGAGCCGCGGTGGGGGGAACGCCGAGCGAAACCACCTTCGGTCCGCTCTTGCGCAAGGATTTCTGGGGCGCCAGCACGACGCTTAATCTCTTCGTCGAGAAGGATCTCGGCGACCATGCCGCGGGCCGGCCGATCTTCATCTACGCCGCCGAGACGCGCATCGACGCCTGGGAGATGCAGTTCGGCCGCCATGTCGCGGTCGAGCCGGGGATCCAGATCTATGGCACGCCCGGCGCCTTCGGCCATTTCGACCGCTGGGGCCAGCAGGACGAGCGCGCCGGGCCGCAGCTTTTCGGCAAGATCTTCGACATCGGGCCGGGCTCGCTGGAATGGAATGGTGGCGTGCTCTTCGGTCTCACCGCCAGCGTGCCCGCGGTGACGGTGCGCTGGCAGGCGGAATACGAAATCCACTACTAGACCAGACGCTCCGCTCAGGCGGCGGGCGCGGCGGAGCCCTGCGCCGGCTGCTCGCGGCTCCGCTGATCGAGATGGGAGAGCAACTTTTCGACGCCCACGACGAAAGCGGCGGTGTCCGCCAGCGGCCGGAACAACTGCGTATTCTCTGCGAGCCGCCGCCACCCCGCCTCGTCGCCGGCGAGCTCTCCCATGAAACCGGCAAGGCCCTCGGCGTTGTCCGGCTCGATGACGTAGCCGTTGACGCCGTTGCGCACCAGCAGGTCGCGCGCGCCGCAATTCTCGGAGACCAGCACCGGCACGCCCAAGGCTATCGCCTCGTTGACCACGAGCCCGAACGGCTCCTCGACGCTGGGCAGGATGAGCGCCAGGCTCGACGCCAGCATGCGCGCCACCGCGGCCTCGTCGAGCCAGCCGCAGAAGCGCACGCCCTCGATGCCGTGGCGCGCGACGCTGCCCCTCAGCGCACCCTCGAGCGGACCCGCGCCGCACAGGCGCAGCTCGCGCGGCGGCTGCGCGCTGCGTCGGCGATAAGCCACGTAGGCGTCGAGCGCCAGTTCCAGGTTCTTCTGCGGCACGAAGCGCGCGATCACCGTGAAATGGCGCTCGGCATAGGCCGTCCCATGCGGCGCGGGATCGCTACCGGCGAGGCGGACAAGGCGCTGCAGGGACACCGTATCGTAGCCGATGACGACGCGCTCGGCCGGCATGCCGAGGAATTCGAGGTAGCGCTTCGAGCGGCTGCCGCCGACGAAGGCGGCGTTGTAGGGCGCATAGAGCAGCGCCTTCGCCAGCTCCCGCCACAGCGACCGCGGCTTATCGTCGAATTTCGAATCCTGCATGATGATCACGCGGCGCCCGCACAGCCGCAGCAGCAGCGCCGTCAGCACGATGTGCGGCAGATAGTAGTCGCAGAGAAAGACGTGCTTCGCTCGGGTACCGAGGCAGGCCTGCAGCAGCGCCGCGAATTGCCGCGCCATCGACACCTGCGACAGGCGTTTGCCGGGGAACAGCGTCCGCTTGCGAAAGGCCTGTCCCGCGCCGGCGGGCGCCCAGTCATAGACCTCGCCATGGCTGACGAGCTCGAGGCCGATGACCTCGCGCCGTCCCGCCAGCGCTTGCGCCAGCGCCTCGCAGCGATCCATGTGGTAGGGGCCGAACTGGCTCCAGGCGAAGACCAGGGGAGATGCGGCGGCCGGGCTCACCGTCCAAGGCTCCTTCTAGGGTGCGACAACCATAGCGAGCGAACCGCGGCGCCCGCCAAACTTGCGCCGCGGGTGACGGAAAGATACGCGCTCAGCCGGCATCCTGCCCGCCTCCGGAACCGACGGATCCCATGGCGCGGGCCGGGGCTGGCCGGCTGCTTCCGGCGAGCGGCCGTCGCAGGATCTCCTGAACGTGGTCCGCCAGCCGGAGCGCGAGCGCGAGGAGCGTCGGCATCGGCGACACCGACCCGCCGGTCGGGAAGACCGAAGCGCCGGCGATGAACAAATTTCCGACGCCATGCACTTGGCAGTTCGCATCGACCACGCCGCAGCGCGGATCGGCATGGATCCGCGTCGTGCCGATCTGATGCCAGCCCCCGGCAAACTCGGCGGGCCATTGGTCGCGCTCCTCGGGCGCCAGCGGCGCCAGCCGCCCGATACCGATCCGCTGCAGCTCGGCGTCGATGATGTCCTCCGCACGCAGCGCGCTGTGCCGATCGATCGGCAGCAGCCGCCAATCGACCCGTGCGCGCGGCAGTCCGAAGGCATCGCGCCCGTCCTGAAGCGTCACGCGGCTCGCCCGGTTGGGCGCCTGCTCGAGCCTGCTCTCGAGCACCAGCCCGCTCGCCAGCCGCTCGGACTTGCTGGCCTGCGCCAGCGCGCCGAGTACGACCTTGTCGGGACGGCCGAGCATCGCCGCGACTTGCCTCGGTCCCGTGGTCTTGGGCACGAAGGGCAGCCGCCCGCGGTCGTAGGGATCGGCGCCCCATTTGCGGCTGAGCTTCAGCGCGAAATTCCGGAAGCCTTCCCAGCTCGGCGAGCCCTCGCCATAGAAGATGGGATAGATGCTCGCCTTGTAGTTCAGCATTTTTTCCACCCGCTGCGCGGCGGCGGTGATCGAGAGGCCGGCGGCAACTCCCCGATCCCTGAAAGCCAGGCCGTAAAGCCCGAACGGGAACTGCCGCGGTCCCGGCAGCAGCGCGCGGCGTGTATGCGGGTGGTCCATGAAATAGCGGCCGACCTGATCATGCGCATTGCCGAGGCCCGCCGGCGCCCGATCGTTCGACAGCAGCAGCAGGCGCGCATTCTCGATCGCGCCGGCGGCGAGGATGAAGACCCGCCCCGTCACTTTGAGCCGGCTGCCCGCGAGGCATCCGACCTCGATCCCGGTGACTCGCCTTGTGTCCGGCGTCGTCTCGACCTTCAAGGCATGCGCGTTGATCACGCATGTAATGGCGCGGGAGCGTTTGATTTGCCGCCGGTAGACCCTGCCGAACCGCGTCGGCGGGCTGAAGCGGTAGAACGCCGATTCCACGCGCGCGGGATCGAAGGGAATGAGCCGGGCGCGCGGATTGGCGATGGCGGCGAGAGATTGATCGCCGTCGTCGCCCCAAGGCACGTCGCAGATCGCCTGCACGCGCTCGGCATAGGGCGCGAGCGCCCGCCCGTCGAACGGCCAGCCGCTCGCCTCCACCCAGGCGCGGGGGCGGAAATCGATGTCGTCAAAGCCGCGGAACCAGCCGCCCCAAGCATTGGTGTTGCCGCCGAAAAAGCGCAGCTGAGCCGCTTCAAGCGGCGAATAGAGTGTGCCGACGCTGTCGCCCTCGGCCAGCGCTTGGGCGGCAGCGTCGGCATCGAGCCCGCCGCTCTCCAGCAGGCATACCCGCAGATCCGACGCCGCGAATTGCCGGGCAAGAGCGATGCCTGCGGCGCCCGCGCCGATGATGCAGATGTCGCTGTCGATGATGCTGTCCGGCGGAATGCCGCGCCCGTCGATGAACAACGTTCCTCACCCTGTGGCCCCGAACCGGTTCCGATCGGCATCGGCATCCGAGTTCTCGCAAGGCGAACAATTTTGATCGGAGATTGTCCCACTCCAGAGGACAAAAAATGCCACAAAATCGCGATTTCGTCAACTGATAGAGCAATTTAGGGCCTGTCTCTACGCCCTGAACGCGACGCGGCCGCGCCGCCGGGAAACGACTGTCGCGGGCGCAATCGCTGTGATTTTTGGCGGTCTGGGCGGGAACCTTCGTGGCCGGGCGGCGGTAACAGACGCTTCGTACAGGCAGCGACCAGGGGGCGCCGCCCTGCCTCGTCGGGAGAGATCGCAAGGAGCGAGAATGCGGCTACGGATATCGGGCGATCTCTACGAGTCAGTAAGGCTGCTGGCCTTGCTGAATGCCAGTTGGCTCGCGCCGGTCGAGCAGCTCTGGCCGCTCGCCCGGGTCCTCCGGCAGTGGCGAGGGCGGCGGAACGATCATCCCGGCACGACCGAGCTCATCATGGCCCACCTCCTTGCCGATGACGTAACCCCCCAACAGGCCTCGCAGCTCTATCAGCTGTGGCAGACCCGGTCGCTGGAGATGACGCTGCAGATCCTCGCGCTCCACCGTCCCGGTCGCGGCTGGCGGCCCCGCATCCATATGCAGGGGCTCGACACTCTCGCCGCCGCCTTGCGCCGTGGCAGCGGCGCCATCCTGTGGATCAGCGATTTTGTCTACCGTCCGCTCATCGTCCCCCTGGCGCTCCGCCAGGCCGGGTTCGCCGCGATCCACCTCTCCCGGCCCGAACATGGCTTCTCGGTTTCGCCATTTGGCATCCGGTTCCTCAACCCGCTGTGGACGGCGGTCGAGAACCGGTTTCTGGCCGAGCGCGTCGTGATCGAGAACAACGATGCGAGCGCCGCGCTCAAGACGCTGCGCGAGCGGCTCGCCGGCAACGAGATCGTCTCGATCACCGTCGCCGAAACCGGCCGCCGTACGCTCGACACCAAGTTCCTTCAGGGCCGGCTGCGCGTGGCGACCGGACCCGTCCATCTCGCCCGGACCTCCGGCGCGCCGCTCTTGCCGATCACCGCGGTGCGGCACGAGGACGGCAGCTACGAGGTGTCGATCGGGCAGCCGCTGGATGTCGGCGGCAGCGACGAGCCGCCCTATTCCGCGGCCGTCCGCGCCTATGCCGCGATGCTGGAGCCCTTCGTGCGGCGGCATCCCGACCAGTGGAACGGGTGGATTGCTCTGGGCCGTCTTGCGGAGAACACCCCGGGCTTCGTTGCCGGCTTCGATTGCGCCGGTGCGCTGCGGCGGGATCTCGAGCGCTTCGGCCATGGCCCCCAGGCGCCGCTGCCGGCCCAGGCGGTGCCAGGCTAACGGCAGGCTCGCCTTCGTCGGAACTTTTTCTCGGATTCGGCGATAACCGAGTGTTATGTCGGCCCCATCGCTTGGACCCGGAAAGAATATTTGACCGTCTCACTGCCGCTCTTGCGCAGCCCTCGGCCGTCCCCGCTGCCGCGGATGGTCGTCGGCATCGGCTTGCGCCGGCGCCTCACTCTGCTCGCCGACCGGCAGGAGCAGTATCGCCGGGTCACCGATCCCCTCGACATCGCCCGACGCCAGCTCGAGGCCTTCAACTCGGTCTGGCTGATGGCGACCCGGCGGTTTCGATTCTACGCCGAGTGGCAACGCCGTCACGGCCTCGGCGATCAGCTCGCCGATGTGGCGGAGCTGTCGCGGTTTCCGATTCTGCGCAAGGACGACATCGAGAAGCACTTTGCGACCATCGCCGAAGACGCCGGCCCCTGCCGCTTCGTCGGCACCGGCGGGAGCTCGGGACCGTCGACCTGGTTTCCGCGGGGTCCGGAGGATCACGCCTTTCTTCATTCGAACATGTATCTCGGTCGTTCCTGGGCCGGCATCGCGCCGGGCGACCCCATCGTGCTCATCTGGGGACACGACCATCTGCACGGCGCCGGCATCAAAGGCCGCCTCGGCCGCGCCAAGCGACGGTTGATGGACCGGCTGATCGGCACCGAGCGCCTCAGCGTCTATCGCCTCGATGACGCCTCTGTCGCCGGGTATTTCGCTAGGATTCGCGCACGCCCGGGCGCTGTCGTCGTCGGCTATGTCTCGGCCATCCGGAAATTGCTCGACTTCATCGAGCTTTCCGGGCTCGACGGCCGCGGCGCCGGCGTCCGTGCGGTTATTTTCTGTTCCGAGACGGTGTTCGCCAGGGATCTCGAGCGCGTGCGGTCGCTCCTGGGCGCGGTCCCGCTGATCGAATACGGCATGGGCGAAGTGGGCGTCATGGCGTATTCCAGCCCGGACACCGCCGCCCTGACGTTCCTTTGGGACGCTTTCCACTGCCATGTGGCCCCTGCGGATGAGCTCGTCGTCACGACGTTGCAGCCGCTTCGCTTTCCGCTCATCAACTATGGCACCGGCGACCGCGTGCAGCCCTTCGGCGATGCTCCCACGCTCCCTTTCCGCTGCGCGCGCATTGCCGGGCGGACACGAACCCTCCTGAAACTGAGGTTGCGCGACGGACGCACGATCGAGGTGCACAGTGAGCTGCTGGAGGACTGCCTCGACCTCGTCCCGGAGGTGCGATCCTATTTCATCCATCAGAAGGGCGACATGATCGAGATTGCGGTCCGCACGATCGGCGATCACGACCTGGAGGACCTTCGCTGCCGCTTTCTCCATGTCCTCGCGCGCCACTGCGCCGATCTCGACGGTTCCACGGTGATCTTTTCGCCTTTGGCCCGCGAGCCCTACACCGTCGCGGGAAAGCGTCAATACGTCCTGCGCGACTAGGCGCGACGATGCGCACCGTGCGCACAGTGCACGGTCCTGCTGGCGCTCGGCGGAGAATGCGACCTGAAGCGCTCCCCGATCTCCGATGCGATCATATTCCCCACCGCGATGACCTGCGCGAGCGTCTCTTTGAAAGTTGGTCTGAGGACATCACGGCGCCCATTGGAACACCTCTATCAACGGCAGTACGCCCTTGTGCGCAAACTCACAATGACCCGATGACCTCTAACCGTTGGTGATCCATCAGTCGAAGCGCGGAGACAGGAACTCGCCTGTATGAGGAGAAGGTGATGCAGGCCGCTGTCGGTGCGCCACCGTGATGCAGCCCAACAGGCGGCGAGGTTATCCCCTGATAAGAATTTTATGGTGGAAAACTTCACCGCCGTTATTGCGTTGCAAAAAAACTGCAACTACCCTCTTCAGTCAAACGCAGCTTCGATCCGCGCAGTCGACGGGGGTAAGGTGGACACGATCTCTCTGCATGAGGAGGCCGAGAGATGCAGGCGCCTTGCCAAGTCGATTTACAATCCTACCGTGACAGAGGAGCTTGAGGCCTATGCGGCGCAGCTTGAGGAACGCGCGGCCGAGCTGAGCAACGCCGATCCTCCGATGGAGCCGGCAACGTGACGGCATGCGGCCGGTCGCGATGACCGGCACGCTGGGGCCCTTGGCAATCGTAAGGCCGCGAATTTTTTCGACAAGCAGGGATCGACGTGCTCGCCCTGTTCCATGAGCCGCCCATGCTGACCTTTCGTTATACGTGTTCGCGTCACCAGCAGATGTTTATCGAGGCGGCAAAGCGCGGCGGTTGCTTTGACGCGGAAAAGCTGGATGAGGTTCGGCGAAAGACGCGCGTATGGCTTTCCGCCAAATTCCCGAGAGCGGTATTGGACCATTCCAATGGGAGAAGCTGTCTCGGATGTCTGCTGGAAGCGACCTATGGCGACATCAGTGAGATAGAGCGGGTGATTGCCGACCTGGCCCAGGCCCTCGCCCATTCATGAGCCGCGACCGATTCACCGCCCTCAGATCTCCGGCGCGATCTTGTTCTCCACCGCGATGCGGATCAGCTCGGCGGTGCGCTGCACGCCGAGCTTGGCTTTGATCTGGCCGCTGGTGTTGGCGATCGTCTTGTAGCTGAGGCCGAGCGCGTCGGCGATCTGCTGCAGGCTGCTGCCCTCGCCGAGCAGCCGCAGGATCTCGAGCTCGCGCCGCGACAGGCCGTCGAGCGGATGGGCCGGTGCGCGCACGCTGAACAGCGCCATCTCCTGCGCCAGCCGCGGCGCCACATAGCTCTGGCCCTCGCCGACCCGCCTGATGCCTTCGAGGATCTCCGCCGGCGCCGAATCCTTGCTGACATAGCCAGAAGCGCCGGCCTGCAGCGCCCGCATCGCATACAGGGGATCGTCATGCATGCTCAGCACCAGGATGCGCGGCGCCTTCTCCTCCATGCCGAACCGCCGGATCAGCTCCAGCCCGCCGATGCCGGGCAGGTTGAGGTCGAGGATGACGAGATCGGGCCGCCAGTCTCGGCACAGCCCGATCGCCTCCTTGCCGCTCGCCGCCTCGCGCAGCTCGAGCCGCGCATCCTCGGCGAGCAGCCGGCGCAGCCCCGCGCGAACGATGGCGTGATCGTCGACGATCAGGATCCTCATGGCGCGCTCGCGCGCGCGCGCGCGGGCAGCGGCAGGTGCGCCGTCACCGCCAGCCCGGCGCCGGGATCGCTCGCCACCTCGAAGCGTCCGCCCAGCGCCTTGACGCGCTCGCCCATGCCGAGGAGGCCGTAGCCGGCGCCGGGGCGCGCGCTCATGCCGCTGCCGTCGTCGCGCACCGTCAGCACCAGCGCGTCGCTGCCGCCGCGCTCGCCGCGGGCATAGCCGAGGACAATCGCGACGCTGCTCGGCCGGCCGTGGCGGAGCGCGTTGCTGAGGCATTCCTGGACGATGCGGTAGATCGTAGTGTCGATCAGCTCGCCCCTGCCCTCGGCCTCCGGCGCGATCTCCAGCCGATAGTCGATCTCGGGATGGCGGCGGCGCCAGAACTCGATCAGCGTGGCGATGGCGGCGCCGAGGCCGAACTCGGCGAGGCCGATCGGCCTGAGCCGCCCAAGCATGCTCTTCACTTGCTGCTGCAGATAGCCCACCGCCTCGGAGATCGCCGCGGCGGGACCGGCGATCGCCGGGAAGCGGCCGGCCTCGGCCTGGCGCGCGATGGCGGCCGCGTCGATGTTGATGGCGAAGAGGAAGGGGCCGATCTCGTCGTGCAGGTCGCGCGCGAGATCGCTGCGCTCCTGCTCCTGCAGGCTCAGCAATTGCTCGGTGAGCCCGCGATTTTCCGCCGCCATCCCGGCCAGCCTCGCCGCCATGCGGTTGAAGCTGTCGCGCAGCCGCGACAGTTCCGGCGGCAGGCGCTCCTCGAGGCGGACGGCGTAATCGCCGCCGCCGATGCGGGCAAGCCCCGCGGCGAGGCGGTCGAGCGGGCGCAGCGCATGGCCGATGAAGACGTAGATCAGCAGCACCGTCGGCGCCGAGAACAGCGCCAGCAGCAGCAGGCTGTCGCCGAACTCGTTCCAGATCTCGAGGATCTCGTTATGCGGCACGGTCTCGAGCGTGATCTCGCCATACTCCCTTCCGGCGGCGGCGACCGGTATCTGCACCCGGCTCGGCGTGACGCCGATCAGGCGCTCGAACCAGCGCGGCGCCGCGGTGAGCTCCGGCGCGTCCGCTTGCGGCATCGCCACTGCGCTGTCCTCGGCGCTCAGCGTCACCCGCAGATGCCGGTTGCCGCGGAAGGAGGCGACGAGCCGCTCGAGGTCGCGCCGGCGGTCGTCCGAGCGGTCGAGCCCGGCGATGCCCACCGCCACGGCCTGCTGCGCCACCGCCAGCGCCGAGCGCATCTCGGCTTCGACCGAGCGCGAGGCGTTCAGGCAGGCGACGGTGCCGCCCAGCGCCAGGCTCGCGGCAAAGACCAGCGCCACCAGGCCGATAAGCCGCAGCCGCAGCGAGAGCATGGTGCTTTCGAGGTTCCGTCCGGCGCCGCGCAAGCTCCCTCCCCGTCCTTGTCGCCGCTCTTGCCCCAGAGCATGCCACGACGCGCGCCGGTTGCAAAATGCGGCGGCCAGGCCCCGAGCTGCAGAACGGGAAGATTTCCCGGCAAAATCGGGACAAACCGACATAGAACCTCGGCCCCGAGGGACCTTTAATGACAACGGGATCGCGGCGGCAAGAACAAGGCGTGGGGCCGGGATGTCGGGGAGCGGGCGGATCGGGCTTGGCGCGTTGGCCGGCATCCTCATGCCGCTGGCGGCGCTGGCGCAATCCGCACCCACGCCGGACCAGCTTCCGGCGCCCGGCGCCGAGCTCCCCACCATCACCGTCATCGGCACCACGCCGCTGCCGGGCACCGGCATCGACATCGACAAGGTGCCGGCCAATGTGCAGAGCCTCTCCGCCGGCGATCTCAGGCGCGAGGGCTCGGCGAGCCTGCTCAACAGCATGTCCGACCAGCTCGGCAGCGTCAGCATCAACGGCACGCTCGTCGATCCCTTGCAGCCGGATGTGCTGCTGCGCGGCTTCGTGGCCTCGCCGGTGCTCGGCACGCCGCAGGGGATCGCGGTCTATCAGAACGGCGTGCGCGTCAACGAGGCGTTCGGCGACACCGTCAATTGGGATCTGATCCCCGACTTCGCCATCGACCGCGTCGACGTCGTCAGCGCCAACCCGGTCTATGGCCTCAACGCGCTCGGCGGCGCCGTGCTCGTCACCATGAAGAACGGCTTCACCTATCATGGCTTCGAGAGCGAACTCGCCGGCGGCTCGTTCGGCCAGCGCAGCGGCACCATCGAATACGGCCAGCAGGCGGGGCCTTTCGCAGCCTATATCGGCGGCAAGCTCTACGCCTCGGATGGCTGGCGGCAATTCTCGCCGGACGATGTGCAGCAGCTCTATGCCGCGGCCGGTGCGCATGGTGAGAAGCTCTCGCTCGACATCAACTTCACCGGCGCCGACAATCGCCTGTTCGGCGTCGGCACGACGCCGGAGCAGGAGCTCGCCGCCGGCCGTTCGCTCGTCTTCACCAACCCGCAGAACAACGTCAACCAGCTCGAGTTCGTCACCGTCAACGGCAACTACCAGGCCACCGACGCGCTTTCCTTGCAGGGCAATGCCTACCGCCGCGAGTTCCACCAGACGGTGCTCAACGGCAATACCACGACTTACACCTCCTGCGGCAACGGCTTCCTCTGCCAATCCGACGGCGCGACGCCGCTGGTCTCCAGCACCGGCGGCGCGATCCCCGATGTCTCCAACGGCGGCACCGTGCCGATCGGCGAGGATGACACCGAGACCATCCACGCCGTGGGCGTCGGCGGCGCGCTGCAGACGACCTATACCGGGACGCTGTTCGGCCACGACAACAATTTTGTCCTGGGCGGCAGCATCGACCATGACGTGGTCGATTTCCAATCGGCGGCGCAGGTCGGCACCATCAATTCCTCGCTGCAGGTGGTGCCCTCGGGCTTTTTCGTTGACACGCCGGAGAACACCGGCTTTACCGCGACGCCGGTCAGCCTCAGCGCGACCGACGACTATTACGGCATCTTCCTCACCGATACCGTCAACCTCACCCCTGCGCTCGCCGTCACCGCCAGCGGCCGCTACAATATCGCGGAGATCGCGTTGAGCGATCACCTGGGCTCGAACCTCTCCGGCACCAACCGCTACTCCCGCTTCAACCCCGCCATCGGCTTCACCTACAAGATCCTGACCAATCTCACCGGCTACGCCGGCTATTCCGAAGGCAACCGCGCGCCGACACCGAGCGAGATCGAATGCTCCAACCCGGCACAGCCTTGCCTGCTGCCCTCCTCGCTCTCCTCCGATCCGCCGACCCTGAAGCAGGTGGTCTCGCAAACCTACGAGACGGGCCTGCGCGGCGGCTTCGCGCTGCCGGCGCTGCTGCCCGGAAAATTTACCTGGAATTTTGGCTTGTTCCGCACCGACCTCACCGACGACATCTACGGTGTCGCGACGACGATCAGCACCGGCTTCTTCGAGAATATCGGTGCGACCCGCCGCCAGGGGATCGAGAGCCGGCTCGCCTATCGCGACGAGAGCTGGTCGCTCTCCGCCGCCTACAGCCTGATCGACGCCACCTTCCAATCGCCGCTGACGCTGCCCTCGCCCAACAATCCCTTCGCCGACGCCAACGGCAACATCCACGTCCAGCCCGGTGACCACTTGCCCGGCATTCCCCAACATCAGCTCAAGCTCAACGCCGATTACCGGCTGACCCCGCATTGGACGGTCGGCGGCACCTTGAGCTATTTCAGTTCGCAATATCTGAAGGGCGACGAGTCCAACCAGAACCCGCAACTGCCGGGCTACGCCGTGGTCAATCTGCACAGCACCTATGAGATCACGCGCCATGTCGAAATGTTCGCCAGCATCCAGAACCTGTTCGACGCGCACTACTCGACCTTCGGCCAGTTCGGCGATCCCACCGGTGTCGGCGCGCCCGGCATTCCCGCCGGCGCCGTCACCAACGGCCCCGGCGTCGACAACCGCTTCGTCAGCCCCGGCGCGCCCTTCGCGGTGTTCGGCGGCATCCGGGTGACGTTCTGAAACGTGGGCTCGCAAGCGAGCAGGCCACCTCCTGCCAGAGGCGAGGTTGTTATACGCAAGATAATTGGTCGCGGGCTTGTCATATCGTGCGGCCGACCAATCCTCGCCGCGTGACTTATAGTTAACATGTAAGCGTGCACAATTTTCCACGGTGTTGGCGGGTGTAGATTCATCGGCGGTCAACCCAAAAGGTCTACCTACGGTCTTCGCTGCTTGCGATATATTGGGTTGTCAAACCGGTCACAGCTCGGTCGGCATCGGGTCGTCAGGCGTCTACCTTGTCCTTCGACGGACGGGATCGTTCGGGTTGCGTTCGAATTGACGGCGGCGTCCGCTAACCAGCGTTCGAGCGACGAGGTAAGCATTGGCTTCCGTCAAACATTGGTTTCGATTGCCCTCGGGAAAATTGCCGCTTGGCATCCTCCTGTTCGGAACCATCGTGCTGGGTCTGTTTTGGGCGGGCCTGGGCCGCGATGCCTTGCGCGAGCGGTCGAGCGCGATAACACAAGCGCAACGGGACACAACCAATATCGCCATCGCATTTCGCGAATATATCCGCCGGACCATCAGTGCGGTCGATCACGTGATGCTGACGGTCAAAGCCGAATACGCGATAGACCCCGATCGCTATCGTCTCCCGTCCTGGATTGAAAACTCACCGCTCTCGGGTAGCATGATCCAGATCGGCATCATCGACGCGAACGGCAGGCTACGAGAGTCGACTCTGGGTTCTTCTGACAGCGAGATCGACCTGTCGGATCGTGAGCATTTCCGGCATCATCTCGATCCCTCCGCCGCTCAGCCCTATATCAGCGCGCCGGTCCTCGGACGTGTCTCGAAGAAATGGTCGATCCAGATCTCCCGGCGTCTAGAGCGGAGCGACGGTACGTTCGCCGGCGTGCTGGTGTTCTCGCTCGATCCCCTCTATTTCTCGCGATTTTTTGACACCGTTGATCTTGGCAAGGGAGGGATCGTCACGCTGGTCGGTCGCGACGGCATCATCCGGGCACGCGGAGCGATGATCGGCGGCGGCATCGGCCGGGACCTGAGCGGGGGCGTTCTCCTTGAACACGCCTCGACGGCGGATCTCGGCACATATCTTGGCCATAGCCGGGTCGATGGCGTAGATAGAATTCACAGCTTCGCAGCCATTCCCGGCTATCCGCTTCTCGTCACGGTCGGCATGAGTCTGGACGATATTCTGGCATCCCCGAGGGAGGCAGAGCGGGCATATTTACTCGCAGGCAGCGGTCTCACGATCGTCGTCGGCCTGCTCGTCTTGCTGCTCTTGCGCGCGGTGCGGCAGCGCGATGAAACGGATGTGCAACTGCGGCAAGCACAGAAGATGGAGGCCATCGGGCAACTCACCGGCGGCGTAGCGCATGACTTCAACAATCTGCTCACGACGATCGCCGGCAACGTGGAGCGTGCCGAACACTCCCGGGATCCTGATAAGGTCCTCCAATATCTCGGAAACATCGATCGCGCCGCCCGTCAAGGCGCCAGGCTCGTCAATCATCTCCTCGCCTTCGCGCGTCGGCAGCGCTTGGAACGCCGCGCCGTGGACCTCAACGTGCTGGTCTGCGAGCTTTCGGAAATGCTGGCCGCGGCCGTTGGTGCCGAGATCCAGATCGACATGAGATTGGCTCACGACCTCTGGCCGATCCTGGCGGATTCCAGCCAGGTCGAGACGGCCATTCTCAACGTCGTCTTCAACGCGCGCGACGCCATGCCGGCCGGGGGGCGGTTGATCATAGAGACGACAAACCTGGTCGCCGGCGATCCGCGGCTCCCGCCGGAACTCGCACCGCGCGACCACGTCTCTCTCGCCATCACCGACACGGGCAAGGGCATGACAACGGAGGTGCGTGCAAAGGCGTTCGATCCGTTCTTCACGACGAAGGAGGTCGGCGAAGGTACCGGATTGGGCCTCAGCCAGGTGTTCGGCATGGCCAAGCAGTCGGATGGCTCGGTGACGATCGACAGCACGCCGGACTCTGGCACGACGGTCCGCATCGTCCTGCCTCGTGCAGCGGCCGGTGAGATCGAAAGTATCTCGACGGCGGAGGACCGCAGCGATGCGTCGGACTGCCGTGCGGCGGTTCTCGTGGTAGACGACGATTTTCAAGTCCGCGAGTTCATTCTCGCTTCGCTGAGCGACCAGGGTTATCGGATGCTCGAGGCCAAGAACGGGCGGGAGGCACTCGCCGTCCTTGCGGCTGAGCAGGTTGACGTCGCCGTCGTCGACCTCGCCATGCCCGACATGACCGGGTCCGATTTCGTGCGGCACGCGCGATCGACGCGGCCGGATCTCGCGCTCTTGTTCATCACCGGCTATGCCGGTCGTACTTTCTCTCAGCCGCCCGGCGACGCCCCTATTTTGATGAAGCCGTTCAAGCCTGCGGTCATTGTTCGCGAGCTGGCGGCCATTCTGGAGAGAATGAAGGAACGGAAGCTACGCTCCTAGCCGGCGATCGAGGAAAATCACCGCCGACAAGCTCCACGATCCGCTCGCGGAAACACGGGCTGTCATCCCATTTGACAGCAACGGGATTTCGCCCGTAGCTTGGCCTCAATGTCCGGTTGTGGTGTCGTCTGCAGCGATCTTGCTATGGCCGATCCGGCGGTGCGACCGCTTCCGGACGCCCGGACGATCTCACGCGCGACCACACAGTGGGTCGGACACCGGAGCGCCCGCTTTGGCGGTTGACCTCTCTCGCCGCAGCTTCATCAATTTGGCGGGACGCGCCGGCAGCGTTACCGGTCTTTATGCCACGTTAGGGGCGATGGGGCTGTTGCCGTCGCCGAGCGTCTATGCGCAGCCGCCTCGATTGCCAGCGGCATCGGGGCGCGGTGTCCGCGTCGTGATTCTGGGCGCCGGGATCGCCGGCATGACCGCGGGCTACCAACTGCGGCAGGCAGGCTATGATTGCGTCATCCTGGAAGCTCGGGAGCGCTCCGGCGGGCGCGTCTGGACGCTCCGCGCGGGAGATCGCGTGGTCGAGACCGAGTCGGAGCAGCACGTCGCCTGGGATGAGCATCCGGACCTCTATTTCAACGCCGGCGCGGCAAGGCTTTCCCAGCATCACCAAGGGATTCTGCACTATTGCCGCGAGTTCGGCGTCCGGCTCGAGCCGTTCGTGATCGACAACCGGGCGGCGCTGCTGCAAAACGATGCGGTCTTTGACGGCAAGCCCCTGCCCATTCGACGCATCGTTGCCGACAGTCGTGGCGCGGTCGCTGCGCTGGCGGCCACGGCACCGGCAGCGCACGACCCGGCGCTCGGCGGATTCGTCCGGGCGTTCGGCGACCTTCAGCCGGACATGACCTATACCGGCTCCGCGCGAGCGGGCTATGCCACGGCTCCGGGCGCCGGTTCCCAAGCCGGCGAGCTCTACCCGCCCCTGGCGCTCGACGAGATCGCAAAATCCGCCGACGACGAGGCCATGAAGGCCGGCATCTTTCTCCCGGAGCTGTGGGACTATTCGCCGGCCATGCTGCAGCCGGTTGGCGGCATGGACGCGATCCCGCGCGCCTTCGCCCGGGCGCTCGGCGCGACGATCAGGCATCATGCGGAGATCGTGGCACTGCGGCGGGTCGGCGAGCGAGCCCGGGTGATCTGGCGCGACCGCAGGAGCGGACGCAAGAGCGCAATTGATGCGGAGATCGTGATCTGCACCATACCGCTTCCCGTGCTCAGCGCGATCGACGCCGACTTCACCGCACCCGTGAAGCGCGCCATCGACGCGGGCGCAGGCTGTTATATCCCGGCGGTCAAGGTCGCCTTCCAATCGAACCGTCGCTGGTGGGAGACTGACCTGCGGCTCTTCGGCGGCATCAGCTGGACGACGCGCGATATCACCCAGATGTGGTATCCGTCCCATGGATTTTGCGGCACGAAAGGCATCCTGGTCGGTGCCTATATCTGGAGCGGCGACAGCGGTGATCGATTCGCCTCGATGCCCCCCGCAGAACGAAACAAGGCGGCAATCGCGAGCGGCGAGCGCCTCCATCCGGGCTATGCATCGCGGGTGGCGCGTGGCGTGTCGATCGCCTGGTCCAAGATTCCCTTCAGCTTGGGCGGCTGGATCGAGTGGACCGATGCGGCGCGGCAGGAGGCCTATCCGGTTCTGCTTGCCGGCGATGGGCCCTTCTATTTTGCCGGCGAGCACATGAGCTATGTCAATGGCTGGCAGGAAGGAGCCGTGCAGTCGGCACACTATACCGTCATGCAGATCAAACAGCGCGACGGCGTACGCCGGAAGGCCTGATCGGGCCGGCCGGCGGCTCATCACTCTGCCGCTTGTCCAGGCGCGCAAGCAATGCGGCGCCGACCTCAGTCGGCAAAACATCATGCGGCAAGCGGCCCATCTGCACGATCTGCGCCTGCCCCTGCTGCTGCATGGCATCACGATCAACACCAGCCCCGCCGGCAGGTGAGCGGCGGCCGGCCGCGGGCGAGCCTTGGCGGCACCGATGGCTGCTGGTATCGTATTCTTGCCATGGCTGGTTTCGGCCGCCAGCTGGGGGATGTCGGTCAAAACAATAAGCGCCGCGGGTTCTCCGCGGCGATCTCAGGAGAACGGGATGCGCGTCGGCAAGCTGGCATCCGGGTTCGCCCGGATGCGCCACGGTGGTGCTTGGTTGCTGTCAAACCCGCGTCACCGCCTTGGCGTTTGCGCAACCGTCTCGTTGGCGCTGGCGCTCTCCGGCCTTTACGCCACCCCCTCGGCCGCTCAATCGGCACCGGGCGAGCCGCTGCAGATGGGCCCGGCACAGGTGATGGCCGGCACCTCCGGCCATCTCGATCTCGGCGCCGGGGTGTACGACATCATCGGCGACCACCACCGCGACGAGACCGGGGCCGCCGATGCCGAATACCGCTTCGGCCAGAAATTCTACTATATCGGCCCGGCGCTGGGCGTGATCGGCGATGCCCGCGGCGGCGGCATGGCCTATGCGGCGTTCTACAGCGACATCGCGCTGGGACCGGTGGTCGTCACCCCTTTGGCCGGGCTCGGCGCCTGGTGGCATGGCGCGCACAATGATGAAAATCTCGGCGGCACCTTCGAGTTCCGCCTCTCGCTCGAGGCGGCCTACCGATGGGACAATGGCTCGCGTCTCGGCCTGCGCTTCGGCCATATTTCCAGCGCCGACATTCACCTGGTGAATCCCGGCGAGAACGATCTGATGCTGACCTACGCTTTCCCGCTGACATTTTGACGGGGGGAGGCGCGGCCGCGCGCCGCGCTGCTCCCCGCTCCAGCCATCGGTCTTTTGCTGATCGCTGCGCCGGCCTGCAGATTGATCGAGATCAAGGCGGCTAAGGCGGACGCCGCTAAGCTTGCTATAGTGAAAGCGGACGCGCGGTCATCACGGCCGTCCTCGTCACGCGATGGACCATCGTCGCCATGGCCGAGATGCGCAAGCACGCGAAATACGACGCGCTGATCTATGCCTGCCACGCTCTGGCCCCGGTGCGGACCGCCGTCGCCCATCCCTGCGACGAAGCGTCGCTTTCCGGCGCGGTGGAGGCGGCGACGGCAAAGATCATCACGCCGGTGCTGGTCGGGCCCGAGGCCAGGATCCGGGCGCTCGCAGCCTCGCTCGGCCTCGACCTTGCGGGGTTGCGGATCGTCGACGCGCCGCACAGCCATGCGGCGGCGGAGAAGGCGGTGGAGATCGTGCGCAACGGTGAAGCCGACGCCCTGATGAAGGGGAGCCTGCATACCGACGAGCTGATGGCCGAGATCGTCCGCAAGGATACCGGCATCCGCACGGCGCGGCGGATCAGCCACGTCTTCATCATGGATGTGCCGACATATCCCAAGCCGCTGTTCATCACCGATGCCGCGGTGAACATCCTCCCGACCCTGGAGGACAAGGCCGATATTGCTCAAAACGCCATCGAGCTGGCCCAGGCTCTGGGCATCGATCGTCCGAAGGTCGCGATCCTGTCGGCGGTCGAGACCGTCACCTCGAAGATCCCGTCGACGATCGACGCCGCCGCGCTGTGCAAGATGGCGGAACGAGGGCAGATCACCGGCGCCCTGCTCGATGGACCGCTCGCCTTCGACAACGCGATCAGCCGCGAGGCGGCGGCGGTCAAGCACATCACCTCTCCGGTGGCGGGCGATGCCGACATTCTGCTCGTGCCGGATCTCGAGGCCGGCAACATGCTCGCCAAGGAGTTGAGCTTCCTCGCCAATGCCGACGCCGCCGGTATCGTGCTGGGCGCGCGGGTGCCGATCATCCTCACCAGCCGCGCCGACACTGTGCGGACCCGCATGGCGAGCTGCGCCGTTGCGGCGCTTTATGCCCATGCCCGGCGGGTCGCCGCGGCCGATATCGGCAAGCTCGCGGGTTGATGCCGATGCGCGAGCCGATTCTCGTCATCAATGCCGGCTCCTCCAGCGTCAAGTTCTCGGTGTTCGAAACCGCGGCCGACCGGTCGCTCTCGGCCGGCGCCCATGGGCAGGTCGAAGGGATCGGGATATCGCTCCGCCTCGATGTTGCCGATGCGCAGGGCCGCCGGCTCGCCGCCCAGCCGGTTCCGGGCAAAGATCACGCGGGCGCCATCGCGGCTATCCACGAGTGGTTCGCGGCCCATGTCGGCAGCGAGGCGGGGTTCGACGGCGTCGGGCACCGTGTCGTCCATGGCGGAACGGCGTATTCCCGGCCCGTGCTCATCGACGGTCCGGTCATCGCCGCCCTCGAGGCGCTGGTACCGCTCGCGCCGTTGCACGAGCCCTACCAGATCGCCGCCATCCGCGCGATCAGCGCCGCCGCGCCCAAAGTCCCGCAGGTCGCCTGCTTCGACACCGCCTTCCACAGGAACCAGCCGCCGCTGGCGCAGGAATTCGCGCTGCCGCGCGCGCTCACGGCCAAGGGCGTGCGTCGCTATGGCTTCCATGGCCTGTCCTACGAGTACATCATGTCGGCGCTGCCGCAGGTGGCGCCGGAATGCGCCCAGGGCAAGCTCGTCATCGCCCATCTCGGCAATGGCGCCAGCATGTGCGCCGTCGACCGGGGCCGCAGCGTCGCCAGCACCATGGGCTTCACCGCCGTAGACGGGCTGCCGATGGGAACGCGAACCGGCGCGCTCGATCCCGGCGTCATCCTCTATCTGCTCCAGCATGAAGGCATGGACGCGGACACCATCGAGGATCTGATCTATCGGCGCTCGGGCCTGCTCGGCGTCTCCGGCCTGTCGAGCGACATGCGGACCTTGCTGGCGAGCGACGCGCCGGCGGCGAAGGAGGCGGTCGATCTCTTCGTCTACCGGATCGGCCGCGAGCTCGGCTCGCTCGTCGCCGCGCTCGGCGGGCTGGACGCGCTCGTCTTCACCGGCGGCATCGGCGAGCATGCGGCAGCGATACGCGCGCGTGTCTGTCGCGCCGCCCATTGGATCGGCATCGCGCTCGACGAGGCGGCCAATGCCCGGGGCGGCCCGCGCCTCTCGCGTCCGGGGTCGGCGGTGTCAGCCTGGGTGGTGCCGACCGACGAGAATCTCATGGTCGCGCGGCATGCGCGGCACTTGCTCGACGGCTGAAGGGATCACCATGAGCTCCCCACTCCCCGAGAGACGCTTCGCTTTCCTCGCCGGCAAGGTCGGCCTCGTCACCGGCATCGCGAATGAGCAGTCGATCGCTTATGGCTGCGCGCGCGCGTTCCGCGACGCCGGCGCCGGCCTCGCGGTGACCTATCTCAACGACAAGGCCAGGCCCCATGTCGAGCCCCTCGCCCAGGAGCTCTCGGCCGAGCTGCTGCTGCCGCTCGACGTGCGCGATCGCGGACAAATGGAGGCTGTCTTCGCGGCGATCCAAAAGAAATGGGGCCGGCTCGATTTCCTGGTGCATTCGATAGCGTTTGCGCCCAAACCCGATCTGCAAGGCCGGCTGGTCGACAGCTCCGCGGACGGCTTCCTCGCCGCGATGGACATCTCCTGCCACTCGTTCATGCGCATGGCGAAGCTCGCCGAGCCCCTGATGAGCGACGGCGGCGCGCTCGTCACCATGAGCTATTACGGCGCCGAGAAGGTGATCCCGAATTACAACCTCATGGGTCCGGTCAAGGCGGCGCTCGAGGCCGCCGTGCGCTATCTCGCCTATGAGCTCGGTCCGAAGGGAATACGCGTCAACGCCGTCTCGCCCGGTCCGCTCAAGACGCGGGCCGCCTCCAGCTTGACCAGCTTCGACGATCTGCTGGTCGAAGCCGAGCAACGCGCGCCCGAGCACGATCCCGTCGACATCCTCGATGTCGGCGCCGCGACCGCTTTCTTGTGCTCGCCCTTCGCCAGGCTCATCACCGGCGGAACGATCTATGTCGATGGCGGGTACAACATCCTCGGATGACGGGCGGTGTCCCGTGAACGATCCCACGGGGATCAGTCGAGCGATTTCCTGAAGCGGAGGATGCTGATGGCAAGGAGGCCGACCCCGAGCGCCGCCATGCCGAGCAGGTCCGGCCACAGCGCGTCGAGCCCCACGCCCTTGAGAAACGTCGCGCGGATGACGACGAGGTAATAGCGCAGCGGATTGACATAGGTGAGCCACTGCAGCCAGTCCGGCATGCTGGCGATGGGAAAGCTGAAGCCGGACAGGGTGAACATCGGATTGAGGACGAAGAAGTTGGCGGCGAAGGCCTGCTGCTGGGTCTTGGCGAGCGTCGAGATCAGCAGGCCCAGCCCCAAGCTGCTGAGGAGGAACAGGCAGGTTCCCAGCAGCAGGATCAGGGGATTGCCGACAAAGGGGATCTGGAACCAGAGCGTCCCGAACAGCGCCACCAGCGCCACTTCGGCAAGGCCGATGATGAAGAACGGCACGGTCTTGCCCAGGATGTATTCGGCCGGCCGGATCGGCGTCACCATGATCTGCTCGAGCGTGCCGACCTCGCGCTCGCGCACGATCGCCGAGGCGGTCAGGCTGACGACCAGCACCAGCGTCAGCGAGCCGACCACGCCCGGCACGAAGAACCAACGCCCGTTGAGATCGGCGTTATACCAGGGTCGCTGCTCGATCGTGACCTGGAGCAACTTTCCGCCGTATCCGGCGATGCCGCGGCGGAGCAGGTCGGAGGTGTAGTCTTGCGAATATTGGGCGATGATCAGATTGAGGTAGCCGAGGGAGATCAGCGCCGTGTTGGAATTGGTGCCGTCGAGGATCACCTGGAGCGGCGCGCCCCGACCTTTGCGCAGAAGCTGTGCGAAATCGGCATGCACCACGATCGCCAGCGCCGCATCGCTGCGGTTGATGGCGCCCTCGACCTCGGCGTCGGTCTGGGCGATGCGCACGATGTGGAAGCGGTCGCTGAAGGAAAAGCGCGAGATCAGGTCGCGGCTCTCCTGCGAATGGTCGCGATCGAGCACGATCGTCGGGACGTGATAGACATCGAAGGTCGCGGCATAGCCGAACACCAGCATCTGGACGAGCGGCGGCACGATGAGCCGGAAGCGCGCCCACTTGTCGCGTTTGAGCTCGAGGAACTCCTTGATGAGCATCTGCAGGATGCGGTCGAGCATGGCCGGTCAATCCAACCTTTTGCGAGAGGCGCGGGCCGCGACGAAAGCAACGACCCCGGCATGGACGATGATGGCAAGAACCGGCGGCGTCGGATCACAGACGTTCAATTTTTATGCGCAAAAGCAAAGCGCTAACATGATCCAAGTCAATGCCTCACCGCTCGGCGCGCCCCATGTTTATCTACCAGGGAGAAGAGGAGCGGCACGCTATTCTCGTCGCAGCCGCGAATATTCCCGGCATTCCCGGCGTTCGCCGAGGTGAAGGCCCTATGCAGCATCCACCAGCCTTGTTCTTCTAGCCGGGTCGGAAAGGACGCAGTCTTGGGCTCACCGGGGCACGAGATGACCGCGAGGATGGCGGCGTCGGGCTCTTAGGACCGGGAACGCAGGACGCAGGTGGGAAATGAGCTGGAAAGGCATTTCGGTCACGGTTGTCGTCATCGCGGCTTGCCTGATCGCGCTGGGCCTCGCGAGCGACGTCCTGGTCGATTGGCTCTGGTTTTCGGCCGTCGGATATCGCGCTGTGTTCTGGACGATTTTCGGCACCAAAGCCGTGCTGTTCTGCGCGATTTTCCTGGGATCGGCCGTCTCCCTCTGGGTGTCGGGAACGCTGGCATTCCGGTTCGCCCGGCAGCAAGGGCCTTGGCTTCCCGCGGCGTTCGACCGGGGACCCCGGACCGTGCGGACCTTGCCCGAGACGTTGCCCGAGCTGTTCGGGCTGCCGCCCCACCACCTTCCCTGGCGTTTCCTCATTCCAGGGACCGCCGTCATCCTCGGGATGCTGATCGCCGCTGGCGAGACCGGCAATTGGGATGTGGCGCTCCGGTTCATCCATCAAGCGCCCTACGGCCGGAGCGATCCCGTCTTCGGCAAGGACATCGGCTTCTATCTCTTCTCGCTTCCCGCCTATGTCGCGCTCAAGGACTGGATGCTGGTGACCCTGGTCTTCAGCGCCCTGGTGGCCGGCGCGGTCTACTGGGCGCATGGCGATATCGCGCCCGGCGACCAGCGTCGGTGGGTGTCATCCGCCGCCGCCGCCCACGGCTCGGTCCTGTTGGGCCTCTTCTTCGCGGTGAAGGCCTGGTCCTATGGGCTCGACCGCTTCCTCCTCCTCTACGGCGACAACGGGGTGGTCGTGGGGGCGGGCTACACGGACATCCATGTCGAGCTGCCGATTCTCTGGGTGCTGGTCGGGCTCGCCTGTGCCGCCGCCCTCCTGTCATGGGCCAATCTGCGGCGGCGGACATACAAGCTGCCTCTGGCGGCCGCGGTGCTGGTGTTCGGCGGCTCGTTCGCTCTGGCGCTGGTGTTCCCCGCGCTGTTCCAACGCTTCTATGTGAAGCCGAACGAATTGCAGTTGGAGGCACCCTTCCTCCAGCGGAACATCGCCCTCACCCAAGAGGCCTATAACCTCCGGAAGGTCACGGTCAAACCGTTTCCGGCGGAAGAGGACCTCACCTTCCAGTCGCTTCAAGACAACCGCGCCACCGTCGACAACATCCGGCTGTGGGACTGGCGGCCGTTGATGGATACCTATGCTCAACTGCAGGAGATCCGGACTTACTACAAGTTCCATGACGTCGACATCGATCGATACCAGCTCGACGGCTCCTATCAGCAGGTGATGCTGTCGGCCCGCGAGCTCGCGCCTGAGCTCCTTCCGCCCAACGCCCAGACCTGGGTCAACCTCCATGTGCTCTTCACTCACGGCAATGGGGTGGTCATGTCCCCGGTCACCCGCAAATCCCCCGAAGGGCTGCCGATCTTCTACCTGCAGGACATCCCTCCCGTGGCCTCCGGCGGCCCTGCCGTTCGTGAGCCGCGCCTCTATTTCGGGCAAGGGACCGATACCTACGTGATCGTCAAGGGAAGCACCCCGGAATTCGACTATCCCAAGGGCAAGGACAATGTCTATGCGGCCTATGACGGCGCGGACGGGGTCGCTGTCGGCGGGAGCGCCCGGAGGACGCTCTTCGCCTGGTATTTCGACGATCCGAACATCCTGCTCAGCCGCTACATCACCGACGAGAGCCGGATCATGTTCCGCCGCAATATTCAAGAGCGGGTGCGGACGATCGCGCCTTTTCTTCGCCTGGATCACGACCCCTACGCGATCATCAGTGAGGGGCGGCTCTTCAGGATGCAGGATGCCTATACCACGAGCCGCTGGTTCCCCTACGCGCAGGCTCTTCCCGGCGGCGGGATCAACTACATCCGCAATTCCGTCAAAATCGTCATCGACGCCTATAACGGGACGGTGGATTTCTACCTGGCAGATCCCGCCGACCCCGTCGCCGAGACCTATCGGCGCATCTTCCCCGGCTTGTTCAAGCCGTTCGCGGCCATGCCGCCGGATCTGCAACGGCACGTGCGCTACCCGGAGGACCTCTTCCTCATTCAGGCCCAAACCTACCGCGCCTATCACATGGACGCGCCCGAAGTCTTCTACAACCGCGAAGACCTCTGGCAGTTCCCGCGTCAGCCGACCGGTGCCGACGGCGCCGACGGCGCCAGGATGGACCCCTACTACATCATCATGCGATTGCCCGGGGAAGCGCGTGCCGAATTCTTCCTCATGCTCCCGATGGTGCCGAGCCAGCGGGAGAACATGATCGCCTGGCTGGCCGCCCGCTGCGACCCGCCCGACTATGGCGAGCTGGTCGTCTACGAGTTTCCCAAGGAAAAGCTCGTCTACGGGCCGTTTCAGATCGAGGCGCTGATCAATCAGAACACCGATATCTCGCAGCAGATCTCGCTCTGGAACCAGATGGGCTCGAGGGTCATCCGCGGCAATCTCCTGGTGGTACCGATCGGGAACTCGCTCTTATACGTGTCGCCCTTGTATCTGCGCGCGGAGACCGGTCAATTGCCGGAGCTCAAGCGGGTGATCGCAGCGTTTGGCGGCCGTGTGGTGATGGAGGAGACCCTCGCCGGGGCGCTGGCGGCCCTTTTCAAGGAATCCGTTCCGGCCTACCCGCCCTCATCGGCGTCGGCCCGATCTGCGCCCGCAGGGTCCGAGGATGGTCGAGCCCGCGAGGCGCTCAGCCACTACGATCAAGCGATCGAGCGCTTGAAAGCCGGGGACTGGCGTGGCTTCGGCGCGGAACTGGACGCGCTGCGACCGCTCCTTGAGGAGTTGGGTCAGCACGCCGGCAGTCATTAGCCCCCTACGCAGGGCACGCGAGGAGGAGGGACCATGCTCGGCAAGCGGGCCATGACATTGCCGCTGGTGCTGACCGTTGTCGCGTCACTCGCCGGTGGCGCCGGCGCATCGGCCGCATGTCGCGTGCCCGGTGGCGATTGGCAGGCAGGGAGCAGGATCTACCATCAGACCTGCGTGACGTGCCATGGCGAGAGCGGCGAGGGCGCGGTGGCCGGCGCGCCCGATTTCAGAGCCGGGATACTCGCCTACCCGACCTCGACACTGATGCAGCACATCAAGCATGGGTTCAGGTCTCGTGCCGCGCCCAAGGCGATGCCGCCCAAGGGCGGCAATCCCGCCCTTGACGACCAGGACATCAAGAACGTCGTTGATTACCTTTACCACCAATTCGGCTGCGGCTAAGGATGCTGGCCGCTTCACGGTGCGCAAGGCGAGTGGGCAAGATGCACGACACGATGCGTGAGACGACGGACGTTGCCTCCCCGGCTGCGCCAGGCATCGCGTGACGGAGTGAATGACGATGGATCTTGCAATCTATCAATGGATCCTCATTGCCGTGTTCATCGGCATCGTGGTCTGGGCGTTTGGCCGAAAGCGCAAAGCGCGCTTCAAGAAGGATGCCAAGATCCCCTTCGAAGACGGGGAGGATTGAGGGTCAAGCGCCGCGATCGCCCGACGGTTTGGCGCGAGCCGTCGGCAGGCGGTCCCGATTCGACAGTCGGAACTCTGTCGCGGAGCATTCCTGGGCCGACGAAGGAGATGGTGATGGACGGCAGTGAACGTAAGAAAGTGGGAATGGTGCTGCCGCCGCCAATCGTCTTTGGTCTGGCCGCCGTTGGCGCGGCAGTTGCTCATTATTTTTTGATCGGCGGCTATACGCTTTCCGAGGCGCGTTCGCTTATCGGCGGCCTAATTATTGTCCTATCCGTCATGCTTATGGGTGCGAGTGTCCGCTCCTTCAAGCGGGCCGGCACGCCTGTGCGACCCGTTTCTCCTGCCACTACCGTCGTCCAATCCGGTCCTTATCGCTTCAGCCGCAATCCCATCTATGTCGGCATGGCGGGCATTCTTGTCGGCCTCGGCGTTTTCCTCGGTAGCCCTCTTTATCTCGCGGCACTCGCGGCGGCATTGGCAGTCGTGCACTTCGGCGTTGTTCTGCCCGAGGAGCGTTACCTGGAGGCGCTGCATGGTGAGGCATATCGGCAGTATAAGAGATCGGTGCGGCGCTGGCTGTGAGCGGCATGTCACCGTTACTTCGGCAGGCTCAGCGAACCAACCGGTGAAATTGAACGCAAGAGGCGACACTGACATGGGCGCCATCGCATAACGGATCGATGATGGAATGGCGCTCAAAGTATAAAGACCGCATATATCGCCCGCTTCACTTTTGAGAACTCTATGCGCGAAAGCATCGCGCCGATATGATCTGGGTCAACGCGTCATCGGTCGACGCGTTTCAATGTGATCATGCGGCGAGAGAAAGATTCCATGTTTCTCATTCTTTTGATGCTCGTCCTGTTGATCGGGTTCTACGCTCTGTTGGCGGCGCTCGTTCGCTGTTCGGAAGGCATCATTCGCCCGCGGTGAGCGCCTATCGTGCAGGAGCACCAGCCATGGCTCTCTATGTCCTGATGACGCTGGTCGCCGCGTTGGTGATCTATCTCTTCTACGCGGTCATCCACCCCGAGAAGTTCTGATCTCGCCGAGGAACCGCGATGGCTTGGCAAAGCTGGCTGCAGATCGTTCTGACGTTGTTGATGGCGCTGGCGATCAGCGTTCCGGTCGGCCGCTATCTCGCCAAGGTCTTCATGAACGAGAAGACGGTCTTCGACCGGCTGATCGATCCCCTCGACACCTTGGTCTATCGACTGATCGGCAGCAAGGCCGCCGGCATGCCGATGGACTGGAAGATCTATACCCTGCACATGCTCGCGACCAACATGGTCATGGCCGTGATCATCTATCTGATCTTGGTGTTCCAGGACGATCTCCCGCTGAATCCGCGCCACCTTGCCGGCATGGAGCCGATGCTCGCCTTCAACACGGCGATCAGCTTCATCACAAATACCGATTGGCAAAACTATGGCGGCGAATCCACGCTCTCCAACTTCAGTCAGATGGCGGCCATTACCTTCCCGATGTTCACCTCGGCCGCCACCGGCTTCGTGGTTGCCATGGCGTTCATTCGGGCGTTCATCGTGCGGAACGGCGGCGCCGATCTCGGCAATTTCTACCGCGATCTGATCCGCCTGCTGACCCGCGTTCTGTTGCCCGCGTCCTTCGTCACAGCCCTCTTTCTGGCGTGGCAAGGCTCGCCCCAGACCCTCGACGCGAGCGTCGTCGCCCATCTGGTTCAAGGGGGCGAACAGACGATCATCCTCGGCCCCGTCGCCTCTTTCGAGTCGATCAAGCACATCGGCACCAATGGCGGCGGATTCTTCAACACCAACGCCGCGCATCCCTACGAGAACCCGACGCCGCTCACCAACCTCGTGCTTATCCTGCTGATGATGAGCCTGCCGAGCGCTCTCGTGGTGTGCTTCGGCGCGATGATCGGCGCGCGCCGTCAGGCCTGGATCCTCTACGGCGTGATGGGAGCGATGCTCCTCATGTTCCTGCCCCTGGCCATCCTGCCGGAACAGTCGGGCACGCCGCTGCTGGCGGCGGCGGGGATTGAAACGACGCCGAGCGCCGCTCAGACCGGCGGCAACATGGAAGGCAAGGAGGTGCGCTTCGGCATCGCCGGGAGCGGGTTGTTCGCCGGGATCACCACCACCTTCACGACCGGCAGCGTCAACGCCATGCATGACAGCTTCACGCCCGTCGGCGGCATGGAGACCATGATCGGCATGATGCTGCAATGCGTCTTCGGCGGCAAAGGCGTCGGCTTTCTGAACGCGCTGATGTTCGGCTTGATCGCGGTGTTCATCGCCGGCCTCATGGTCGGGCGCACGCCGGAATTCCTCGGCAAGAAGATCGAGCGGGCGGAGATCGTCCTGGTTTCTCTCACGATCCTGATTCATCCGCTGGTCATCCTGGCGCCTTCCTCCTGGTCGATGATCGCGCCTTACGGTGTGTCGTCCCTCGGCAATGCCGCCATGCACGGCTATTCCGAAGTCCTCTACGCCTTTGCGTCCTCGGCAGCCAACAACGGCTCCGCCTTCGCCGGGCTCAACGGCAATACGCCATGGTATAATCTGGCGCTCGGCGTGGTGATCCTGGTCGGCCGCTATCCTCCCATCATCTTCATGATGGCGGTCGCCGGCTCCGTCGCCGCCAAGCCGACGCTTGCGCCGACGATCGGCACGTTGCGCACCGACACGCTGCAATTCGGCGTGTTCTGGCTCGCCGTCATCCTGATCGTCGGCGCATTGTCGTTCTTTCCCGCCCTCGTTCTGGGCCCCATTGCCGAGTTCTTCGCGATGAAGACCGGCCTTCTCTTTTGACGGCAGGCGCCCCCATGCTCCCGTCGCGGAAAGCCACGTGACGAAGTCGCCGCCCGATGTCCTGCTGCGCAGGAAATGGCCGCGCCGGGGCGTGTCCGGAGTCGGCGGCAGGGCACGGGTCGCCCCGGTCTACGGGGCGGAGCTGCTGCTTGGCGCACTCGCGGACTCGCTGAAGAAGTTCGACCCGAGGGTGCAGATCCACAACCCCGTGATGTTCGTCGTCTGGCTCGGCGCCTTGGTGACGGCGGCGCTCACCGTCGATCCCGCGCTCTTCGGTCCCTCCAGCGCGTCGAGCGCCTACAACGGAGCGGTCACGGCGATTCTCCTGCTGACTGTGTGGTTCGCAAATTTCGCGGAGGCGCTCGCCGAAGGGCGAGGCAAGGCGAAAGCCGCCTCTCTGCGCAGGGCCAAGATCGAGCTGAAGGCCAACCGGGTCCAGGCCTCGGGGCAAGTCGAGCCGGTGCCCGCCACCTCCTTGTGCAAAGGAGACGTGGTCCAGGTCGAAAAAGGCGAGACCATTCCGAGCGACGGCGAGGTCGTCGACGGCGTGGCCTATGTCGATGAATCCGCCATCACCGGCGAGTCGGCGCCCGTGCTCAAGGAGCCCGGGACGGACATGTTCTCGTCGGTGACCGCCGGGACATCGCTGATTTCGGATCAGCTGCGCGTCCGGGTCACCGTCGATCCCGGCCAGAGCTTCCTCGACCGCATGATCCGTCTGGTCGAAGGCGCCAAGCGCCAGAAGACGCCCA
>JBKQTR010000268.1:0-48298 GCA_052143095.1 Allostellaceae bacterium | reverse complement strand
ATGCCGGCATGGCCCTATACCAAAGGCGTGCATGATCTCGGCACCGGCTGCTATGCCTATCTCCAGCCGGACGGCACCTGGGGCTGGAGCAATGCCGGCCTCATCGCCGATGGCGGCGAAACGCTGCTGGTGGACACGCTGTTCGACCTCAAATGCACGCGCGAGATGCTGGACGCGCTGCGCGCGGCGGTGCCCGCGGCGCGGCGCATCGGCACGCTGGTCAACACCCATTCCAACGGCGACCATACCTTCGGCAACCAGTTGGTGTCTGGCGCCGAGATTATCGCGTCCCGCGCCTGCGCCGAGGAGATGAAGCAGCGAACGCCCGACGAGCTGGCGGCGATGATGCGCAACTGGCGCGCGCTCGGCCCGGGCCCCGCCTTCTTTCACGAGGTCATGGGCACGCGCTTCGATTTCGAGGGCATCACGCTGACCTTGCCGACGCGCACCTTCGATCGCGCGCTCACGCTGCATGTCGGCGGCAAGGAAGTGCAGCTGGTCGAGGTCGGGCCGGCGCATACCGGCGGCGACGTCATCGTCTACGTGCCGCAGGATCGCACCGTCTTCACCGGCGACATCCTCTTCGTCAACGGCCATCCCGTGATCTGGGCGGGGCCGATCGCCAATTGGATCAGGGCCTGCAACCTCATCCTCGGCTGGGATGTCGAGACGGTGGTGCCGGGGCACGGTCCCATCACCGACAAATCCGGCGTGCGCGCGCTCCGACACTATTTCGACCATCTGCACAAAGAGGCGAGAAAGTGCTTCGATGCCGGGCTCGGCTACGAGGAGGCGGCCCGCCACATCTCGCTGGCGTCCTTTGCCCACTGGACCGATCCCGAGCGCGTGGTGATCAACATCCACGCGCTCTACCGCGAGTTTCGCCGCGACCAGGGGCCGCCCGACGCCATGGCGCTGTTCGCGGCGATGGGGCGCTATCACGCCGAGGCGAAGGCGCGCCAGGCGCCGTGAGGAGGAGGAAGCCATGAAGCTCGTCACCTTCGAGACCGCGGGCGTTCGGCATATCGGCGCGCTGCTGCAGGGCGAGCGCGAGGCGGTGGATTTCACTGCCAGCGATCCCGCCCCCCACTTCCGCGACATGCTGGCGCTGATCGATCGCGGTCCGGCCGCGCTCGAGCAGGCGCGCGGGCTGCTGCAGAAGGCGGCGCGCACAGTGGCGCTCGCCGATATCCGCTTGCTGGCGCCGGTGCCGGAGCCGCGGCAGATGCGCGACTGCCTGGTTTTCGAGAAACACATCCGCAACGCGCGTGCCATCATGCCGACCTTCCGCGGCGGCGCGCGGCTCGACCCGGCCACGGTCGACATTCCCAAGGTCTGGTACGAGCAGCCGATCTATTACAAATGCAACCGCTTCAGCGTCATCGGCACCGGCCAGGACGTCCTCTGGCCGCGCTATAGCAAGCTGCTGGATTACGAGCTGGAGTTCGGCATCTTCATCGGACGCGGCGGCAAGAACATCGCGCGCGACGCGGCGCGCGGCCACATCTTCGGCTATTGCATCTTCAACGACGTCAGCGCGCGCGACGCGCAGATGCGCGAGATGGCGGGCCAGCTCGGTCCGGCCAAGGGCAAGGATTTCGACACCGGCAACGTCATGGGGCCGTGGCTGGTGACCGCCGACGAGATCGCCGATCCCTACAACCTCACAATGACGGCGCGGGTCAATGGCGAGGAATGGTCGCGCGGCAATAGCGGCACCATGTACCACAAATTCGAGGACATCATCGCCCATGTCTCGGCCGACGAGACGCTCCATGGCGGCGAGTTCTTCGGCTCCGGCACGGTCGGCGGCGGCTGCGGGTTGGAGCTCGGCCGGGTCCTCACGCCCGGCGATGTCGTCGAGCTCGAGGTGCAAGGGCTCGGCATCCTGCGCAACCGCGTGGTGGCGCAGAGCTGACCGTTTGCAGGATATCAGACGGATGCCACCCCAAAGCCGATGGTCCTAGTCAGGCGGGAGCGCGAACGTCGTCTCCAAGCTGCCTATGGCCGTCAAGCTGCCTATGGCCGTCATGTGTGTTTGACACCGTGCTCCTGCAATATGTCATGGCGGGCTCACCTACCGTGCCCAAACAGGTACTGAAGCATTTTCATGCCTTCGTCTGATGAAGTGATGCCCGTAGAAGGAGCGGGAGCCCCAACGTACAGCATCACCACAAGGACAACGAGGACGATCACCACGGCGCCGACAATCATCCATCTTTGTTCCTGTCCATTGGGACCATGCCCCGCGTCGTCCCGGTCAATCCGACGCGGTGAAGGATCGCGGCCCGTCGTCGCAGAACGGTCAGCTTGTCCCATACGAGCTGTCGGCGCTGACGCTCTGCTAGCAACGTCCATGCGGCACCCCCTTTGATCGGTCGCAGCACGCCAAGCGCACCGCGAGGAGTCGCTCGAAGGTAGATTCGGCTGCCGCCAAGCCCAGGTGATTGGCCGCAATTGTTCCGCTCCGGGTCTCGTAAACCAGCCAATGGTTAGGCCCTTGATGCGTGCGTAGCTCGACGCCCACTTGGTACCAGTTGCGCTTCAAGCGTGAGTTCGGCATCGCTGGTCTCCCCTGCCGTCACTCCTGAGGAGAAAGTTCTTTCGTTCTATTTCGAGCACATCATCCCCGACCCACGCGGATGAGCATTGACGTAGATCAAGCGGCGCGAGGTGGAGGAAATCGCTGATCAGCGAGCCTGTCTCTGGTTTCTAGACCGACACCCTGCAAGGGCTGGATATCCTGCGCAGCCGCGAGGTGGCGCAGCGCTGATCGTCATCGATGTGGCCGCGGCCGCAGCGGGTTAAATCGAACGCTTGGTACTCGCAAGACATCTCATTAAGCTTGAGTGCCTGCTTTCGATGCGAAGCGGAAGTTCGCTCCACCGCCGCTTGGTGCCAGAAGGGGGCAATTGCACAGCGAAGGGCCTGCCCATGCCTGTCGACGTGACGCAAACGCCGCCCCAGCTTCTAACCTTCGATGACGCGCTGGGTCGGCGCATCATCGCCATGCACGTCTGGGCGGTGCGCGCAGGGCTCCGCGGCGCCACCGCCTACGATCTCTTCGACGGCTACTGTCAGCGCCTGGTCATCGACGGCGTACCGTTGTGGCGTGCCCATGCCGCAACGGAGACTCTACACCCGCAATGGTCGGGCTTCGGCTACATCTGGCGTCGCGACCTCAACGCCATCCAGCCCGAGCAATACGGTCACGATGACATTGCCGCGCCGGAATGGGTGAGCAGCCCGCTCAACGCCCTCATCCGCCGCGCGGAGGACGGCGAGGACACTCCGACGCTGCGACGGCGGTTGGAAGCCGGCCCGGAGGAACGCGATTTCCCGGTGTTTGACGAGTTTTTCGCCGCCGGCGCGACCGACCACTTCAGTCAGCTCTTTGTCTTCGGCGAGCATCACGATCGCTCGCAGGGGTCGGGGGCGATCTACTCCTTCACCACCGACCGCCGCGGCGGCTTCGCCGACGATGACGTGATGCTGCTGCAGGCGACGTTGCCGGCGCTGTCGCTCGCCATCAAAGCGCATGTCGGTCACGTCATCGCTGCCGGCCTGCTGCAGACCTATCTCGGCGAGGATGCCGGGCGGCGCGTCCATGCCGGCGCGGTCGCGCGCGGCTCGGTCGAGAGCCTGCACGCGGTATTGTGGTTCGCCGACATCCGCGGCTTCACGACGATCGCCGACACGACACCGGGTTCCGTCGTCATCGAGCTGCTCGACGAGGTGTTCGAGACGCTGACCGCCACGCTGCGCCCGCGCGGCGGCCAAGTGCTGAAATTCCTGGGCGACGGCATGCTGGCGACCTTTGCCATCGAGGCGGCGGGCCCCGCCGAGACCTGCCGCCGCGCGCTCGACGCCGCGGCCGAGGCGATGCAGGCGCTCGACGCACTCAATGCGGCGCGCGCGGCCGCCGGCAAGCCGGCCGCCGCGGTGGACCTGGCGCTCCATATCGGCGACGTGCTCTACGGCAATGTCGGCGCCACCGACCGGCTCGATTTCACGGTCATCGGCCCGGCCGTCAACGAGGTCGCGCGCATCGAGGCGTTGTGCGAGCCGCTGGGCCGCAAGGTCCTGATCTCGGCCGAGCTCGCCGCGGCGGCCGAGGACGGCACCCGCCGCCTCGAGCCGCTCGGGCGCCACGCCCTGCGCGGCGTCAGGGAGGCGAGGGAAATCTTCGCCCTGGATCTGCGCTGAGCCGCTCGTCGATCGGTGAGACCGATGCATGACAGGTGAACAGAACGACCCCAGCCTCCGTCCGCCGCGCGAGATAGACCGCGCAACAACCGTGCCATGGCGACGGTTCTAACCGCTCGAGACGTGCTACCGCCTCTCGACAGCCTGCGCGCGCTGGATCGGCTGAATTTCTTCCTTGCGGCTCTGCAGTCGAGCTTTGGACCGTTTGTTGCGATCTATCTGGCGGATCGCGGGTGGGCGCCCGAGGACATCGGATTTGTCCTGACCGCCAGCGGTCTCGCTGGTTTGTTGACCCAGGTTCCCGCTGGCGAACTCCTCGACATCGTCCAATCGAAGCGGACGATGGTGGGCGCGGGGAGCATCGCCGTCGCATTGGCCGCATTGATCCTCGGGCAGTGGCCGAACTTCCCATCCGTCTTCGCTGCCAGTGTCGTACAAGGAGCGACGGGAGGCGTTCTCGGGCTGGGAGTCGCCGCCATAAGTTTGGGGCTGGTCGGGCACGACGCGCTCGGTGAACGGCTGGGTCGCAATCAGCGCTTCGCCTCGATCGGCAGCTTTGCCGCCGGTGGGATCATGGGTATCATCGGCTACTTCCTGTCCACCCGAGATATCTTTCTCGCCGCCGCCGCATTGGATCTCCCGGTGCTCCTGGCGCTTGTCAGAATACGCGCCGCCGATATTCACTTCGGTCGGTCCTGCGGCGCCCCCCATCATCACTCTACGCGCCCCCAGAGGGCCCGTCGCACCGTCCTCTTCAGGGATCGGCGCGTCCTTATCTTTGCCATTTGCCTCTTTCTGTTCCAACTCGCCAATGCCTCGATGCTGCCGGTGATGGGAGAGACGTTGGTCCACGCCGAAGGGCAGCAATCCTCGCTCGTCATGTCGGCGTTGATCGTGGTTCCCCAGATTATCGTCGCCCTGTTGGCGCCCTGGGTAGGGCGGACCGCCGACAGCTGGGGCCGTCGACCACTTCTGCTTCTCGGGCTTGGCGTCGTGCCGATACGCTCGGTGTTTTTCGCGACGACCACGGACCCGACACTCCTTGTCGTCGTCCAAGCGCTGGATGGCATAACCGGTGCGACGCTGGGGGTGCTGACGGCACTGATCGTCGCGGATCTCACGAACGGGACCGGGCGGTTCAACCTGGCCCAGGGTGTCATTGGCACGCTCTCAGGGATCGGCGCTTCGCTCAGCACGTCGATATCAGGACTCGTGGTCGAGAAATTTGGCCATACGGCCGGCTTCCTGGGGGTGACCGCCGTAGCTCTGACCGCGGTGACGATCCTATGGGCATTTATGCCGGAGACGAAACCATCGACCGTTCAGCCGCCGCACGCTAATTCCCCCAGGGAAAAGAGCGGTCGCTGAACTTTTCTCCTGCAGGCGTCCTGGTGTCGGGGCGAGGCGAACTCTCCGTGACGGCCCTTCCCTTCAAGTTGCCGCACGCTTCAGTGCTTGCGCCGAGATCTCGCACCGCTCAACCAAATTGGGATCGCCCTTGATCACCTCGAACGCGGTTCGCTCGCCCTCGCGCCAGAAACGGATGTCGAGCTTGTGCCTGCCGATGCGGAGGTCTTGCACGGTTATGTCAGGCAGCCAACTCGGCAGCGAGGGGTCGACATAGAGTTTGTCGCGCGGCGCGTCCGGCAGGAATCCCAGCATCGCCTGGGTCAGCATGAAGGCCGATCCGGCCGCCCAGGCTTGCGGCACGTTTGCGCCGAGGTATTGCACGGGAAAGGCGTCGTCATCGCGATCGAATGCGGTATACAGCTCCGGCAACTGATTGAGCGGAAAATGGCTTGCTGCAATGCTGATATCGTGCGCGATACGCGCCGCCTCTCCGCTGAAGCCGTAGAATTTGAAGCCCATCGCGATGAGGGCGTTGTCGTGCGGCCAGACTGAGCCTGTCTGATAGTTATACGGATTGAACGCCGGATGATCCGCGGAAAGCGTGCGAATACCCCATCCGGTCCACATATCCGGCGCCATCAGGCGCGCCACCACCTTCCCGGCGCGCTCGGGGGGAACGATGCCGGACCAGAGGCAGTGTCCGACATTGGATGCGACGGTCAGCACCTTCTTTTTGTCGCCATCAAGCGCATAGGCGTAGAAGCCAAGCTCTTCGTCCCAAAAGACCTCATTGAAGCGATCGAATAGTTCGGCCGCCTTCGCGCGCAATGCCTGCGCACGGTCCGGCTTGCCGAGCGCGTCGAAAACCTCGGCCATGCCCACCCAGGCACGGTAGACATAGCCCTGCAGCTCACAGAGTGCCTTTGGCCCTTTGACCAGCGAGCCATCCGGATAGACGACGGAATCGCCAGAATCCTTCCAGCTCATATTCTCATAACCGACCGGTGAGCGTGTCTGATATTCCTGGAATCCGTCGCCGTCGCGGTCGCCGTAATTGTCGATCCAGGACAGGCATCCTTCTGCGGTTTCGAGGTACCGCTCCAGGAGCGTTCGATCACCGATCGCGCGCCAGGCAGCGTGCAAGGTGATCAGGTAGAGCGGCGTGGCATCGGCGGTGCCGTAATAGGGCGTGTGCGGGATCAGCCTGAAGTGGGCAAGCTCGCCGTAGCGCATTTCATGCAGTATCTTGCCGGGCTCAGCATCGCGATAGTTGTCCACATCCTTTGCCTGAAGAGAGCCGAGGATTTCCAATGCCCCGCGCGCAAACTCCGGATAGATAAGGGTGTTCTGCAGCGAGACGATCAGGCTGTCGCGTCCGAACGGAGCCACAAACCAGGGGAGGCCGGCGGCAGGGAGAAAGACCATGTGATCGGTCCCTGCGATCGGCAGGCGAAGCGCCGCCATGTCCTCGAGCGCCTGGCGAAACAGACGATAGAATTCCTCATTGCTGGTCCGGATTTTGACGACGTTTTGTAACCAGTCCGCCATCGTCTCTGCGTGCTCCGACTTGTTGCTGTTCCGCACGCAGTGGGTCGGCGCAGGAAAGCGCCGATTGCCGTCTGCCAGCGCATAGAGGAGGCAGCAATGCCACGCCGCACCGGGTTCGAGGACCACCTCGAAGCTGAGCCGGCCGTTGGCATATACCGCCTTCGTGGGCGAGCGCGCCGAAGAAATCGTCAACGCGCGGCTGAAGTCGCCGTTGTGGTAGGTGGTGCGCAACTGCTGGCGCGCTTCGGACCACGCCGTGGTGATACGCCCCCGGCGCACAATGCGACCCGACTTCACTTCGAAAACGTCGGCGAAGTCGCAGCGGAGAGCGATCTCAAGTTGGAACCTCACCGGCTTCATCCCGTGGTTGGTGAGGTCAAGATCTTCGTGGAGACCTCCGGCGATCGACCGACTGATGGTAAGGCCCAACGAGCGCTGTGGGATTGTGCCGTCTTCGCTGAGCAAAGACCGATTGGTAAGGAAGATGCGGGATGCGTAGTAGCTGATGGCGCCGCCATTCAGCTGTTGCCAGGGTTCGCCGTTCGCATAGATGGTCCAACTGCTGATGACGCGCGTGTCGAAGAAGTACAGGCCCTTTTCGCTGGGCCAGTTGATCTGCCCGTCCTGCTCGCTGATCAGCACTGTCTGGCCTTGATGGATGGAGATCTGCTGTGGGCCGACCTGGACCTTGAACGCCATGAGGTACTCCTCTATGGGTTGAGGCGCGCGTGCGCGCGGCATGGCCGAGTGCAATGGGCACTCAATCGGGGGCCCGTGCCGAAGCACGACAAGGCCTTGACCTCTCTCGGTGCATTTCGTTCGGGGGTGGGGTCCCGATCGCCGCAGATCGGGCCCCCGGAACCTAGTGAATTCAATCCCTTCACCCGTATCTCCGGTGGGGTCACACTTGGACGCCGATTCACCGTTTGGCGTTAAGCGCGATCGCCCGTAGTTCAGACCGCTGCTTCCGCACGCGTGTTTCGCCGGATCACCTGCGGCGGCTGTCCGAAGGCGCGCAGGAAGGCGCGCCGCATGCGGTCGCGATCGGCAAAACCCGTTTGCCGAGCAATGACGTCGATCGGATAGCGGCTCTGCTCCATCATCGGGCGGGCGGCCTCGACGCGTACACCAACGCCACCTTGGCGAGACGAATTCGAGGACATGATCGCCCATGTCCCGACCGACGATCCCCGCTGTCGCGGGGACCCGGGGGAAGCGCTCCGCTCACGGCATTTGAGGCCCCTGGATGCGCGCTTTCGCGGGCAAGGCGATCGTACCCATCTCATTGAGCTCGCCCAGCCCCGGCCGGAAGCCCGCGGGACGGGGTCCCGGCTGCCAGATAGGCGCCGTGGAGGACCTCGGGATGGGCGCGCAGCTCGTCGGAGGTTCCCGAGAAGACGATGCGGCCGCGCTCGAGAACATGCGCGCGGCTGGAGAGCGCCAGCGCCAAGGTGGTGAATTGCTCGATCAGCAGAATGCCAACACCGCGCCCCGCGATGGCGCGGATGGTGTCGCCGAGCCGCAGCACGATCGCCGGCGCAAGGCCGAAAGAGAGCTCGTCGATCAGCAGATAGCGCGGCCGCGCGATCAGCGCCTGGGCGATCGCCACCATCTGCTTCTGGCCGCCGGAGAGATCGCGCGCGCCCACCGCCAGCCGCGCCTCGAGCTCGGGAAACACCTGGAGCGCGGCGGCAACCTCGCGCTCGAGCTCGGCGCGGCTCAAGCTCGAGCCGGCGGCGCGCAGATTGTCCAGCACGGAGAGGCTCTGCAGGACATGGTGGCCCTCCGGCACCACGGCGACGCCGCGGCGACGGACGGCGTCGGGCGCGAGGCCGAGGAGGCTTCGGCCGTCGAGCTCGATCTGCCCGCCCGCCACCGGCAAAGCGCCCGCGACCGCCATCACCAGGGTCGACTTGCCGGCGCCGTTGGCGCCGACGAGGCCGGTGACCTCGCCCTGCCTGAGCGCGAGCGAGACCTGGTGCACCACCGGCCGGCCGCCGCGATGGACGACGAGATCGCGGATCGACAGGCCCAGCTCCCCGGTCATCTCAGGCGGTCCCCAGATAGGCGCTGCGAACCGCGGGGTCATCGAGGACCGCGCGCGTCGAGCCGAGCGCCAGCTTCCTGCCGAAATCGAGCACCAGCGTCTCGACGCAGACCGAGGCGATGAGATCGGCATCGTGGTCGATCAGCACCAGCTGGACGCCGAACGCGCCGGGAATGTCGAGCAGCAGCTGGCGCAGACGCTCGGTCTCGCCGTCGTTGAGGCCGGCGCCGGGTTCGTCGACCAGAATGAGCTTCGGCCGGCCGATCAGCGTCTTGGCGATCTCGACCATGCGCCGCTCGAAGAGATTGGCGCGGCGGCCGAGGACATGGCGGTTGCGCTGGAGGCCGACGAAGGCGATGGCGCGCTCAATGTCGGCGGCGGCGGCGGCGCGCTCGCGCCAGACGTGATCGGCGATCGCCTGCACGTTCTCCCACAGCGAGAGATCGTCGACCACCTGCTCCTGCTGAAAGGTGCGCCGGAGGCCGACGGCGACGCGACTTACCGGCGAGAGGGCGAGCAAGTCGATGTCATCGAGCATGATGCTTCCGGCCCGCGGCCGGATGAAGCCGGAGAGCACGTTGAGCAGCGTCGTCTTGCCGGCGCCGTTGGGGCCGATGAGCCCGACGATCGGCGCGCTCAGCTCGGCATCGAGGCTGTCGAGGGCGCGCACGCCGCCGAACTGCACGGTGAGATCGCGGATGCGGATCGTCACGGCGCGCCCCTGCGGCCGATGCGGCGCAGGCGTTCGGTCAGCTCGCCGAGCTGGCCGGAGATGCCGGTCGGCGCGGTGATCAGCGCGTGAATGAGCCCGGCGCCGAACAGCAGCGTGGCGAAATAGCCGTTGACGCCGAGATAGTTGAGAAAGGCCGGCGGCACCTGGAACATGATGCCGGCGATGACCGCGCCGGGCCAGTCGAAGACCCCGCCGATGACCGAGACCGCGAACAGCAGGATCGAGAGCGAGGCGGGAAAGCCGTTGGCGTCGAGCCCGCCATAGCAGGCCGCGAGCAGCCCGCCGGCTATTCCGGCGAGGAAGCCCGAGAGCGCAAACGCCCAGGTCTTGTAGAAGACGATCTTGACACCGGAAGCGGCCGCCATCAGCTCGCTGCGCGCGATCAGCGCCCAGGCGCGGCCGGGCTTCGCATGCCGATGCCATTCGAGGAGCGCCAGGCCAAGCGCCAGGACCACGGCGACGTAGATGAAATAGCCGACGTCGCCGTCGGCGACGGGTGGCCGCGCGATGTCGACGCGCGGCTTGTCGCCCATATAGCCGAGGAAGCCGCCGCCGCCATTGGGAAAGCTCCAATTGATGACCACCACCTGGAAGGCGCCCGCCAACATCAGCGTCGCCAGCGCCAAATAGAGGCCGCGCATGCGAATGGCCGGCAGGCCCCAGAGCACGCCGATGACGCCGGCCGCGATCCCGCCGGCCAGCAGGGAGACCTCGAACGGCGGGTGCCAGGCGTGGAACACGCGCAGCGTCACCCAGCCGCCGATGCCGACCAGGGCATATTGGCAGAGCGAGATGAGCCCGAGCCGCCCATAGAGCAGCCCGGTGCCGGCGGCAGCAAGTGCCAGAGCAAAAGCGGCGGTGAAGATCTTCAGCCAATAGCCGCCCGCGGTGACAGCAATGATCGCGGTGAGCAGCGCCAGGATCGCGACCATCGTCAGGATGCGGTGGAGGGAGCCGCGCGGCCGGACCGCGGGCAGCGCCTCGACGGAAGCCGCCGAGAGGTGCTCGCGTGCGCTCATTCGTGGAGCGCGGACACGCGCCGCCCGCCGAACAGCGTGATGAACAGCAAGGCCAGCACGAACGGCGCCGCGCTGCGATAGAAGGCCACCGCCGGCACGGCGCTCAGCACCGCTTCGATGATGCCGGCGGCGAAGCCACCCACCGCCGTCGCCGCCAGCGACTGCAGCCGGCCGAAGATCGCGGCGGCGATGGCGGGAATGACCAGGAAGGTCAGGAAAACCGCGTTGAGCGCCACCATGTCAGCGAGCAGCAGCCCGGCGACCCCGGCGAAGACGCCGGAGATCAGCCAGGCGATGGCGTCGACGCGCACCACGCGAATGCCGATCAAACTGCTGGCGTTGCGATCGGCGGCGAGCGCCCGCATGGAGAGGCCGAGGCGGGTGCGGTTCAGCAGCAGCGTGATGGCGCCGACCATGAGCAGCGCCAAGATGAGCGCCGCGAGCCGGGTGTAGGTGACGCGCACCGAGAAGATGAGCGCGTAGTAGTGGTCGGTCGGCAGCGTGAGGCGCCGCGGCACCGCCTCGCCCCAGAGAACGCCGGTGACGCCGAGAATGAAGAGGGCGAAACCGAGCGTGCCGACCGCCCGCACCGCGCGGTCGCGATTGCGCAGCCGCGGGGCTACGAGGAGCCCGTAGCCGAAGGACCCGGCCGCGGCGACGGCGATGCCGGCCGCCCAGGCGAGCGCCGGCGGCACGCCGAGCGGCAGGATCGACCAGGCGCAATAGGCGCCGATCGCGCCCAGCGCGCCGAAAGCGAAGTTGAGCGTCCCAGAGGCCCGGTAGAGGACGACGATGCCGACCCCCGACAGCGCGTAGACCGAGCCCAAGCCTATGCCGGCAGCGACGAACGGGAGCAGGGTCATGGGCTCTTCCTACACATCCACGCTGCATCAGCGCCGGTGCGTCCTTCGACATGGCGCTTTCGCGCCAAGCTCAGGATGAGGATGGTTGGTTGATGGCATCAAGAAAAGCTCCTCATCCTGAGCTGGCGCGCGGAGCGCGCCTGTCGAAGGACGCACCGCGTTCATCCAGCGAAGTAGCCTAATTCTGCGCCTTTTCCTGGGCGTAGATGTCGTCGAGCTCGGGATCGTCGATGTCGAAGCAGCTGCCTTCGGTCTTCCAGCCGCCACCATTGGCGACGGCGATGAGGCCGCGGTGATTGGCGTTGTGCCGCGCGCCGTTGCCGACATACCAGTTGCCGCACAAGATGTCGCTCTTGAAGCCCTTCACCGCGCGCAGCGCCGCCGACACGCTCGCACGGTCGATCTTGGCGGGATCGAGCTTCAGCAGCGCCTCGGTCGCGATCTTGGCGGCGAGGTATCCGCCCTGGCTGAAGGTGTCGCGCGGATCGCTCTTGGCGCCGTAGGTGTCCATGATCGCGAGCCAGTTCTGGTTGTCCGGGCCGGTGCCGTCGAGCGGCGTGAACTCGAGCTGGGTCCAGAAGCGGTCGTTCCAGTACTTGCCGATGGTCACCGGCAATCCCACGACATAGCCCGAGGCGAGCGAGGTGAACTTGTACTTGGCGCCGAGATCCTGCTCCTCCGCCGCCGCCAGCGACTGGATGTGCCCGCCCTTGCTGAAGCAGAGCAGAATGACGTCGGGATTGAGCGCGCTCGCCTGCAGCATCGCCGAGGTCCAGTCGTTGGAGCTGGGATCGACGATGACGTTCTCGACCGTGACGCCATGCTTCTTGCCCCAGGCCGCGAAGCCGCCGCACAGCCAGTCCACCGCCCCCGGCAGGTTCCAGGCGACGCACGCGACCTTCTTGGCGCCGAGATGCTCGGCGGCGTATTGCAGCATGCCGACGCCGCTGAGCCGCGGGCCCTGGTTGATCGGAGCGGTGTTCTTGCTGGTGAAGCATTCATGGACGACGCCGATGTCGATCACCATGACGTTCTCGCGGTCATAGAGGCTGACGTTGGCGCCGCATTCGACGATGCTGTTGCTGCCGATCATGGCGACGACCTTGTCGTCCTCGACCAGCTTGGTGGCGACCTGCGCCGCCACGTCAGGCTTCCACTGATCGTCGGCCATGATGTACTTCACCGGCCGGCCGTTGATGCCGCCATTGGCGTTGACGCATTTGAAATAGGCATCGGCCGCATGCCCCGACGCGCTGAAATCATCAGGGCCGGTCACGCCGTTGATCGAGCCGATCGGGATCGGCTCGCCGGTCGCGGGTTTGCCGTTGTTCAGCCCGCAGGTCGGCTTGGCGGCGGCGGCCGCGTTGCCTGCGGCGGCCGCCAGCAACAGCGTGGCGGTCGCGGCCACGACGAGAAAATCGCTTGGCCTCATTCTCTCCTCCCTCCCTTGTGGTCGTCGCGCCGGCCGGTGTTGCGGCCGACGCCCGGATTTTCTTGCGCGCAGATATGGTTCACCACGGAGACACGGAGAAGAAGATGTGTTGGGCGCGCAAAGCGCGCCATTCTTCACTTCTCCGTGCCCTCCGTGTCTCCGTGGTCAATTCTTCCAGCCCAGCGGCTCGATGCCATATGCGATCGCCCCGCTGCGCGCACAACGACTTGCCGCTCCGGCGGGCGCAGGACATGGCCTATCGTCCTGCCTTGACGTTCGGCGGCAGCCGCTCGTCATTGCCGAGGGCGACACGGCGAACCCCGTCGGTATCGGTGGGTTGATGTCCGAGCGCGGCGCGCGGCGCCGGCGCCGAGACTACGCGGTTGCCGAGCCGGCCGAGCTCGCTCACCTCGACCTCGATCAGATCGCCCACCGCCATTGGGCGCGAGTTCGCCGGCGTGCCGGTGAGGATCACGTCGCCGGGCAGCAAGGTGATGTGGCGCGCGAGATCGGCGATCAGATAATCGATGCCGAAGAGCATCTCGCCGATCGCGCCCTCCTGCACGAGCTTGCCGTTGCGATAGGTGCGCAAGACCGATTTCCGGACATCGACGCCGCGGACGAGGCCCGGTCCGATCGGGCAGAAGCCATCGGGGCCCTTGACGCGCAGCATGGAGCCCGCGTCGGTGTCGCGCATGTCCTGGAGACCGACATCATTGGCGACGGCGAAGCCGGCGAGACGATCCCATACCTCGTCGCGGGCGATGTTGCGCGTGACCTTGCCGATCACCGCCGCCACCTCGCCTTCATAGTTGAGGTACTTGCACCCTTCCGGCCGCACCAGCTCACCGCCATGCGCATTGAGCGCGGTGATCGGCTTCTGGAAATAGGTCGGGGTCGGCGGCGGCTTGTCGCCGCCGGTGAACTCGTAGAGCCGCGAGCGGTAGTTGAGGTGGACGCAGAGGATCTTCGTCGGCGAACACGGCGGCAGATGCTGCACCGCTCGCTCCGACAGTACGCGCCCGTCGCCGAGATGCAGCTCGCCCTCGCGATACTCGGCCCAATAGACGCTGCCGCCGAAGACGATGTGGCGCAGCTCTCTTCTCGGCCCTTCCAGCACACTCATCTCGACGACCTCCCTCAGGGATGGTTACGCGGATGGCGGCGACGGCTCCCTCAGGGTATGCCGCGCCGACGACCGTAGTCCAGCGACAAGGTCGAGCCGGTGATGACCTCGGCCTCGGGCGCCAGCAGCAGCGACACCGCCCAGGCGACCTGCTCGCAACTGGCGATGGCATTGAACGGCGATTCCGCCCGCATCTCCTCGCGCATGGCTGCCTCGGTGATGCCGAGGCTCGCCGCACGGCCGGCGACAGCACGCGCGAGCCGCTCGGTCTCGGTCGGGCCCGGGGCGATGACATGCGCGCTGACGCCGCGCTTGCCGTAAAGCAGGCTGTACTGGCGCATCAGATTGACGAGAGCGGCGTTGGCGATGCCGGGGTTCGCGGCAAGCGCAGTAGGCTCGAGCCCGAGATGGCCGGCGATGGCGACGAGCCGCGACCCCGCCACCAGATGCTCGTCGACGGCGCGCACCAGCCGCATCATGCCGCCGACCTTGATCTCGAGCGATTGCGCGACGGCGGCGGTCGACACCTTGAGGAGCGAGCCCATCGCGGACGGCGGCAGCCCCGCCGCATGCACCGCCATCCGCACGGGACGGTCCAAATGACGCTGGATCGCCTCGATCGCCGTGTCGGACGCCACGTCGGCGACGCAGCCGCGCAGGCCCGGGAGCTGTCGCTCGAGCGCGCCCAGCGCGGCCTCGCTGCGGCCGACGGCGATGACGGCGAGGCCGGCACGCTGCAGCCGCTCGCTGATCACCTTGCCCATCGAGCCGGTGGCACCGACGATCACCGCCAACTGTGTCGCTTCCGCCATGATGCCCCGAGCCTCCCTTGTCGTCCCTTCGATGCGCCGCGCGCCGGCTTCGCCTCGCCCGCTTCAGCCCGCGGCGCGCAGCCCTTCGCGACGCGGCTCCCGCTTCAGCTCAGGCACCTCTTCGTTGAGGAAGCGGTCGACTAGACGGTTGGCGCGGGTGCGATCCGAATAGAGATGTCCATTCGCCTGGTTGCGCCCGGCCGAGCCGAGATAGAAGCGCTCGTATTGTTCGTTGCGGCTGGCAAGCGCGCTGCCCGCGTAGTCCCAGGCGAGGCGAAAGATGCGCGCCCGCTGCTCGGCGCTGACGCCGACGCCGGGAAGGTATTTGTCGAGCAGCGGCCGCAGCGTCGGATCGGCGAACTGGGCGGCGCTCGGCGCGGTGAAATGGTTATGCGAGCCGATCAGCCGAATGATCTCGTTGACGCGCGGGAACCAGACCGGCAGGGCGGCGCGCAGCGCGACGAGCGGCCGGCCGTCGGGGAACCACACGCCGTTGCCGTACTCGTAGGCGCCTTGCTCGGCCGACAGGATCGCCGATCGCGCGAACTCGGCGAAGCACCAGATCTCGCCGAGCATCTGCTGCGCCTGCGGCGAATTGACGTTGACCGCCTCCGCCATGCGGGCCGCCAAGCCGTAGGCGAATTCCAGCTTCGTCTGCGCCCGGATCATCGTCTGGTGCATGATGTTGGGCCACCAGCCGGTGAGCATCACGGCGTTGTAGACCGCGAGCTTAGCGTCGATGAAGATGCGGTCGCGCGGCACCTCGACATCGTCGAAGACGACGAAGGCGTCCTGCTCGTCGAAGCGGCTCGAGAGCGGGTTGTCGAAGCGGTTGGTGTTGACCGAGGTGCTGTCGCGGCAGAGGAATTTGAGGCCGGGCGTGTCCATTCGAATGTTGAAGGACAGCGCGTGCGCGTCGGTGGCATTGGGCATGGGATGCCCGGGATAGACCGCGATCTCATCGGCGAAGGGCGCCAGCGTCGCCAGGATGCGCGAGCCGCGCACCAGGATCCCGTGCTCGGTGTCCTCGACCTTGTGGAGCTGGACCTCATCGAAACCCTGTGGCGTCTCGCCCTTGGCCCGGTCGACCGTGGTGTGGACGATGGTGTGGGTCAGGCTGATGTCGTCGCGCGCCAGCTTCTTCTGATACTTCACCAAATTCTCGGCGCCCTGGTCGTTGCCGTTGACCGCCCATTCGTCGAAGCGGCCGGCGAACCCGGCATAGGTCACGTTCATGTAATCGGGGGTGCGGCCCATCAGCCCGACCGAGTATTCGGAGATCCGCTCGAGCCCCTTGTGACGCCTCATGAGATCCGCCTGCGAGCGCGGGATCATGTGGCTCACATTGATCGGCTCGCCGGTCTCGGGATCGGGCATGAGGCAGAGGCCGGCCGCCTGATGCTGCAGGTCGAAGACCTCGGCCAGCGCGTGCGCCGCGCCGGTGAAGGCCGGGTGACCGAGGATGTCGGTCACGCGCTCGCCGCCGACCCAGATCTCGCGCCGGTCGGTCAGGCCACGGAGAAATTGCGCTCCCGTGCGTGCGGGCATTGTCGCTCCTCTCGCTTGATGGTGGTTGTCTGTGCCGGCTGGCGGCATGCGGCTTGGCCAAGCGGCCGCACCGTCGCAATGCCCCGATTCCGGGCTCGAGCAATACCGTCACCTCCCTCGTCCGCGGACCTGCCGTCGCGGGCCTTGCCGGTCCGGCAAGGCGATTTTTCCGAAGCTTAGTCCCGCCCGTCGCGAGGGGTCAACGACATTATCGATATTTCACGCGGGTGGTGGGTTTTGTCATAAAATCGATATTTGAGATCGAGTTTTCGATAACGCCGCGCCGTCTTCCTGCTATGATCGGTTCTTCGTCTAGAGGTCGTGAGCGAGCCCGCGTGATGGCAGCACCACGTTCCAAGAAAATTGACCAGGCGCCGGCGGCCGAGCTGCCGACGGCGAAGACGCTCATCGAGCACGTCTATCGCGAGATCAAGGGCAAGATCATCAGCGGCCAGATGCGGCCCGGCGCGAAGCTGCCGATCGACGCGTTGCGGGCGCAGCACTCCGTGAGCTCCAGCACCATCCGCGAGGCTCTCCTGCTGCTCGTCGCCGACGCGCTGGTGACGTCCGAAGGCCAGCGCGGCTTCCGCGTCGCGCCGGTATCGATCGCGGAGTTCCGCGAGATCATCACCCTGCGCAAGATGATGGAGACTATCGCGCTGCGTGAATCGATCGAAGCGGGCGATGACAATTGGGAATCGGGCGTGGTCGCCGCACTGCACAAGCTGAACCTCCTCGACACCCGCCCCACGCGCAAATCGGCGGCGGTGGCGCGCGAGTGGAACGCGCGCAACCACGCCTTCCACGAGGCCCTGCTGGCCGCTTCCAAGTCGCGGTGGGTGCAGCATTTCCGCCGTATTCTCTACCAGTGCTCGGAGCGCTACCGGATGCTGACGCTGACCGTGGCGGACATCCGTCCGGGCGTGCGCCAGGAGCACAAGGCGATCATGGACGCGGCGCTGGCGCGGGACGCCGATCTCGCCTGCCGGCTGCTCGGCGAGCACATCGAGCGCACCTTCGTCGGCTTCTCGAAGATCGCCGCGGAGCTGCTGCCGCGCGAGTGAGGAGGAAGGAAGGAAGGAGACGGAGTCGCCGCTGCGACGACGTGCATAAACGCAAGGAAGAGGAGGTGAGGAAATGACCGGGATAACCGAACTCGGCTACATGGTGCTCGGCGTCAAGAGCCTCGGCCGGTGGAAGGATTTCGCGACCGACATCCTTGGGCTCGAGCTGGTCGACGAGGGCGAGCCGCGGCGCGCCTATCTGCGGATGGATTTCTGGCATCATCGCTTCGTGCTCGACGAGGACGGCAGCGACGATCTGGTGTGCCTCGGCCTTCGCGTGGCGGGCCCGGACGAGTTCGGCGCCATGCAGAAGACGCTCGGCGAGGCCGGCGTGCGGTTCGAGGTCTGCTCGCGCGCGCAGGCCGAGGACCGCCACGTGCTCGAGCTGCTGACGCTCGAGGATCCCAACGGCAATCCGCTCGAGATCTTCCACGGCCCCCATGTGCAATACAGCAAGCCCTTCCATCCCGGGCGCCGCATGTACGGGCGCTTTGCCACCGGAACCGGCGGGCTCGGCCATTGCATCCTGCGCAACCGCGACCTCGCCGCGACCTACCGCTTCTATCGCCTGCTCGGCATGCGCGGCGGCATCGAATACAAGATACCGACGCCGGACGGCGGCAAGTTGGAGGCGCTGTTCATGCACTGCAACGACCGCGACCATACCGTCGCGTTCGGACTGGGCGCCAGCAAGCGGCTCAACCATGTGATGATCGAGGTGCAGTCCTTCGACGACCTCGCCTACACCTACGAGCTGGTCAAGCAGCGCAACATCCCGATCGGCATCACGCCCGGCAAGCACTCGAACGATCACCAGTATTCCTACTACTTCCTCAACCCGTCCGGCTGGCTGATCGAATATGGCTGGGGGTCCCGGCCGGCCTCGCATCAGAGCGAGTATTACGAGGGCGATTTCTACGGCCACGAGTTCCAGCCCAACGTCCTGAAGCCGAACTGGGACGCGCTCGAGGTCCCGAACGCCGCCGAGTAGGCCGGCGCGTCGATCGCGATCGGCGCCGGGCAGCCGCCCGGCGCCGCCCCGCGTCCCAGCAGTGAGGCGAAGGTCTCGAGACGATGATGAAGTATGGCGTCGGCCAGCCGGTGATGCGCTTCGAGGATACGCGCCTGTTGCGCGGCGAGGGCCATTTCCAGGACGATCTCACCCTGCCCGGACAGGCCTACGCCGTCTTCCTGCGCTCGCCGCACGCCCATGCGCAGATCGCCGCGCTCGACACGCGGGCGGCGGCGGCGGCGCGCGGCGTGGTCGCGGTCTACACCGGGAGGGATTATGCGGCCGACGGCCTCGCCATGCCGAAGGCGACAATGCCGCGCAAGAAGGCCGACGGCTCGCCGATGTTCGCGCCGCAGCGGCCGGCGCTGGTGATCGATCGCGTGCGTTATGTCGGAGATCCCGTGGCGATGGTGATCGCCGAGACGCTGCCGCAGGCGAAGGACGCGGCGGAGCTGATCACCGTCGATTACCGGCCGCTCGCCGCCGTCACCGATACGGCCGAAGCGGCCCGCGCGGGATCGCCCCGGGTCTGGGACGAGAATCCCGACAACATCTCCCACCTCTATGAGCGCGGAAACAAGGCGGCGACCGAGGTGGCGTTCGCGCGCGCGGCGAAGATCATTCGCCGCCGCTACGTCATCACGCGGGTGCATGCGCAATACATGGAGCCGCGCGGCGCGCTCGGGACCTATGACCGGGGCGAGGACCGCTACACCCTCTATGCCGACGTCAACTATCCCCACCGCGTGCGCAACATGCTGGCCACCATGGTCTTCAAGGTGCCGGAGAGCAAGGTGCGGGTGGTGTGCCGCGACGTCGGCGGCGGCTTCGGCGCGAAGGGCTGGCAGTATGTGGAGCACCGTCTGACGCTCTGGGCCGCGCGCAAGCTCGGCCGCCCGGTGAAGTGGAGCTGCGAGCGCTCGGAGGTGCTGCTGGCCGATGAGCATGGCCGCGACAATATCGGCGAGATCGAGCTGGCGCTCGACGGGCAAGCGAAGTTCCTGGCGCTGCGCCTCCGCATGGACGCCAATATCGGCGCCTATATCGCCTCCGACCGGCAGCTGCTGACGCCCTTCGGCATGATCGGCACGGTGGTCGGCGTCTACGACATCCCCGCGGCTTACGTCGCCATCAACGCCGTGCTGTCGAATACCAGCCCGACGGCGCCCTATCGCGGCGCCGGCCGCCCGGAAGCGACCTACCTCATCGAGCGGGCGATCGAGGCGGCGGCGCGCGAGCTCGGCATGGACGCGATCGAGCTGCGCCGGCGCAACATCATCCCCGCCGCCGCGATGCCGTACCAGACGGCGCTCGGCCCGCATTACGATTGCGGCGACTTTCGCCAGAATCTGGAGACGGCGCTGGTCGCCGCCGATTACGCCGGCTTCCCGGCGCGGCGCGCCGCGGCGCGTCGACGCGGCATGCTGCGCGGCATCGGGATCGCCAACGCGATCGAGCAGGCCGCCGGCCCCGTCCCCGAATATGCCGAGATCCGCTTCAACCCCAGCGGTACGGCCCTCGTGCTGATGGGCACCAAGACGCATGGGCAAGGGCACGACACGGCCTTCAAGCAGATCCTGCACCAGCGGCTCGGGATCGATCCCGCCGATGTGCAATACATCGACGGCGACACCGACCGGGTCGCCTTCGGCATGGGGTCGAACGGCTCGCGCTCGATGGTCACCGGCGGCTCGGCCCTGACGCGCGCCGCCGACAAGGTGATCGAGAAGGGGCGCGAGATCGCCGCGCACCTGCTGGAGGCCGCGGCGGCGGATGTCGGCTTCGCGGACGGCCGCTTCACCATCACCGGCACCGACCGGGGCCTCAGCCTGAAGCAGGTGGCGGTCGCCGCCTTCCAGCCGGCGCGGCTGCCGCCGGGCATCGAGCCCGGCCTTTACGAAAACGCGACCTTCTCCCCCGAGCACGCCACATTTCCCAACAGCTGCCATGTCTGCGAGGTCGAGATCGACCCCGAGACGGGCCTGGCCCGCGTCCTCTCCTATCTCGTCGTCGACGATGTCGGCACGGTGATCAACCCGCTGACCTTGAAGGGGCAGATCCATGGCGGCGTCGCCCAGGGGCTGGGCCAGATCCTGATGGAACAGGTGGTCTATGAGCGCGACAGCGGCCAACTGCTCACCGCGAGCTTCATGGACTATGCGATGCCGCGGGCGGATACGATGTGCGACATCGAGGTGATCTCCAAGCCGGTGCCAACCGCGACCAACCCGCTCGGCGCCAAGGGCGCCGGCGAGGCCGGAACGGTGGGCGCGCTGCCCGCGGTCATGATCGCCATCATGAACGCGCTCGAGCCCGCGGGGATCTACGAGCTCGACATGCCGGCCACAAGCGAGCGCATCTGGCAAGCGCTCCAGCACGCGAAGGCACGGCCGGGCGGCGGCACGTGACGTACCTCCGCGACGCTGTCGATACTAACGTGATCCATCGCACGGCGTCGAACTCAATGGAGAGACTGGCATGACGACACTGACGCAAACCACCCGCGAGGCCTTGCTGACGGTCGGCACCTCGACGCTCACCGGCATCCTGTTCGGGCGCGGGCTCAGGAACATGTTTCTGCAGGAGGTGACGCCGATCCGACCCGACATTCCCCGCATGGTCGGCCTCGCCTTCACGATGCGCTTCATCCCGGCGCGCGAAGACCGCAACCGGCCGGGGACGCCCGGGCGCGGACAGGTGCAGCGCCAGGCGATGGAGGAGTGCCCGCCCGGACATGTGCTGGTGGTCGATGCGCGCGGCGATGCGCGGGCGGCCTCGGCGGGCGATCTCTATGTCGGGCGCCTCAAGGCGCGCGGCTGCGCCGGGATCGTGACCGATGGCGGCTTGCGCGATTCCGAAGGGATTCTCCGGACCGGCCTGCCGGCCTATCATCGGCGCGCCTCGTCGCCGCCGAGCCCGATCGTGCATCAGCCGATCGATCTCAACCTGCCGATCGCCTGCGGCGGGGTGGCGGTCTATCCGGGCGACGTCATCGTCGGCGATCGCGACGGGGTCGTGGTGATCCCGCCCGACATGGTCGACGCGGTGGCGCAAGAGGCGGTCGAGGCGACGCTCTATGACGAGTTCGCGGAGCAGGAGGTCGCGGGCGGGCGCTCGCTCATCGGTCTCTTTCCGGCGCCCGGCGAGGAGGCGAAGCGCGACTTCGCGCTGTGGCAGAAGTCGCGCGCGGCTCAGAAGCGGGGGTGAGGCGATGCTGGACCAAGCCACGATCGAGACGATAGCGCGCCAATACCATATGGCCGAGAAGGAGCGGCGCCGCATACGGCCGCCGACCGCACAGTATCCGGGATTTTCGATCGACGACGCCTACGCCGTGCAACGCCACTGGGTGGCGATCAAGGTCGCCGAGGGAAACGCGGTCAAGGGGCACAAGATCGGGCTGACGTCGCGCGCGATGCAGAGCGTCGCCAACATCACCGAGCCGGATTACGGCGCGCTGCTCGCCGACATGTTCTACGCGGACGGCGCCGAGATTCCGGTCGGCCGCTTCATCGAGCCGCGGCTCGAGGTCGAGCTGGCCTTCATCATCGGCCGACGTCTCAGGGGCCCCGGCTGCACCATCTTCGATGCGCTGAGCGCGGCCGACTACGTCGTGCCGACGGCCGAGATCGTCGACGGCCGGACCCATCGGATCGACCCGCAGACGCAGGCGCCGCGCAAGGTGCTGGACAGCATCGCCGACAATGCCGGCAACGCCGCCCTCGTCATGGGTGGAAGGCCGATCCGACCGATGGAGTTCGATCTTCGCTGGGTCGCGGCGCTGTGCTACCGCAACGGCATCATCGAGGAATCCGGCGTCGCCGCGGCGGTGCTGAACCACCCGGCGAACGGGATCGCGTGGCTCGCCAACAAGCTGGCGCCGTTCGACGTCGCGCTGGAGCCCGGCCAAGTCGTGCTCGCGGGGTCGTTCACCCGCACGGTGGAGGCGCGGGCCGGCGATCAGTTCCACGTCGATTACGGCCCGCTGGGCTCGCTCTCCTGCCGGTTCGTGTGATGGCTCCGCTCGCTCTCGCCATCGCCGATTTCGTGCAGATGTTTGTTCGGGATTGTGCAGGACGACCGGGCGGCGCGCGGCTAGGCTTCACTGCGGCCATAGGGCCGCGCCGCCCCGCGAACGGGGATCAGGCAAAAAACCAGGGGAGATGCCGATGAGCGGCGCCGTGCGCTTCAATTTCATGCACTTCCTCCCATACGTGCACTTGCCCGAGAACCACAAGGAATTTCGGTCGCTGTGGGTGAACTTTTCCAACAAATACTACGATCCCGAACGAGGACATGCGCTCTACGAGCGCTACCTGTCGGAACTGGTGCTGGCGGACCGGCTCGGCTTCGACGCGATCGTGGTGAACGAGCACCACAACACCGCGTACAGCATGATGGCCGCGCCCAATCTCATCGCGGCGTCGATCATTCCGCAAACCAGCCGGGCCAAGATCTGCGTCTGGGGCACGCCGCCGAACCTCGAATACCCGAACCGTCTCGCCGAGGAATACGCCATGCTCGACGTCCTCTCCAAGGGGCGCCTCGAGGTGGCCTTTCCGCTGGGGACCGGCATGGAGTACTGGGCGAACCCGGTGAACCCCGCGACCGCCCGCGAGCGGCACAGGGAGTCGATTGCCATCATCCTGCAGGCTTGGACGCAGGACGGCCCGACCAAGTATTTCGGGGATTTCTACACCTATCGCTTCCTCAATCCGTGGCCGCGCCCGTTTCAGAAGCCGCATCCGCCGTGCTACATCGTCGGCACCGGCAGCCCCGAGACGGTGGAGCTGGCCGCCGAGCTGGGCTTCGGCTACTCCGCGGTGTTCGTCACCAAGCAGAAGGCGCTCGAGCTGAACCGCACGCTGCGCGAGCGGGCCGCGCATCACGGTCACTCCATCCGGCCGGAGCAGCTGCCGCTCGGCGTCATCACCTACGTCGCGGAGACGAAGGAGAAGGCCGAGAGCGAAGCCATCGAGCACATCCGCTACTTCTTCGAGGATGCGCTACGCACCACGCCGGAATTCCTCGCGCCGCCCGGCTATATCTCGGTCGACCAGCTCAAGGCGCGCGCCGCCTTGGCCGACAAGCTGCACGGATCGTTCAATTTCAACGCCATCAACGACGCCTTCTTCGTGGCGGTCGGAACGCCGGATCAAGTGGTCGACCGGCTGGGCGAGTGGGGGGAGCTCATGGGCACCAGCCATTTCAACCTTCTTGGCGCGATCGGCAACATGCCGCATTGGAAGGTGGTGAAGAATCTCAGCCTGATCGCCGAAGAAGTGATGCCAAAGCTGCGCGGCAGCGCGCGGAGCGCGCGCCCCGCTGCGGCCGAGTAGGGAGGGTCCCACAATGCCCGATTTCCGACGCGAGACGCACACGATCAACGGCGTGAGAACGGTCACGCTCGCGGCCGGTCAAGGCGACCCGCTCGTCTTCCTGCATGGCGCCGGAACCTTCACCGGCTTCGAGTTCGCCAAGCCCTGGGCGGAGAAGTTCCGCGTGCTGATTCCCTTTCATCCGGGATTCGGCGAGTCCGGCGACGACCCGGCCATGACCGACCTGCACGACTACGTAATGCATTATCTCGACTACTTCGATGCGCTCGGCCTCGCCAAGGTGCGGCTGGTCGGCTTTTCGCTTGGCGGCTGGCTCGCCGCGAAGTTCGCGATGGAGCACGGCCACCGCGTGTCGAAGCTGGTCCTCGTCGGACCCGCCGGGCTGCGCGACGCCGATCATCCCACGGCGGACGTGCTGGCGCTGCCGCCCGAACAGCTTCCGGGCATGCTGGTGAGCAACTTCGAGGTGATCAAGCCGTTTCTGCCGACGAAACCCGACCTCGATTTCATCGGCGACCGCTATCGCGAGATGACGACCGTGGCGCGGCTGCTGTGGGACCGGCCGTGGGACCCGAAATTGCCGCGGTATCTTCATCGCATCACGATGCCGACCCTGCTCGTCTGGGGGGAGGACGATCGGCTGATTCCCGCAGCGCAGTCCAAGACGTGGCAGCGGCTGATCCGGCAGGCCGAGATCAGCATCTTTAGAGGCGCCGGCCATCTTGTGCTCGACGAGAAGCCGGACGCGGTGAAAGCGGTAGCGCAATTCCTTGCGTGATCTCGCTCGCCTTGATCCTGCGGCGGTCAGCGCAATGACGCAGGGTCGCAGTAACGGACGTTTATCGCGACAATGCGCCGCTCGAAACAAAATAAATTATCTCGGAGAGGAGTTCGACCGCTGACTTACTCGATAGCTCCAGCGAAACGGTATCGAGTTGCAGCGAGAAATATGTTCCCCTTCTAGGATTAGCACAGCTCACGCGATTGATAACATATCGACTCCCAGAAAAATTCAGCGCGCAATATGTCAACAGCTGCCGTATGTCCGTGGAGCGGAACGGACGGTCGCCAGCCTTTATTTCGATAAGCTCGTCTCCGACGAGAAGATCGCCGGCGCACGCGTCTAAGATGCCGCAGCCGCTAAATCGCGGTGAAATAATTACCGACGCATTTCCAGGATTTTCGTGCGCCACCAGCGCTGCAATAGCCCTTTGGAGCGCGGAGACTTCCAGCCATTCTTCGGCGGTCAGCCCTGCAAGTTGATCCCCATCTATTCCCGAAAATTGGGACAAATAGGACCGCGCCTCCTCCGAGACCTCCCTGCGGATTTGCATCAGGTCCGGCTCTCCCTTGGTGTGGTCCGCGGAGAGGCGAGCAAACATTCGAAACGCGACTTCATTGATGTATCCGCGGCGCTCGGGTGACGAGAGACTAGCAACGGGCATTGCAAACCTCTCCAGACCGAGGTTCAAGCGCCGGATGAATCTTTCGGAGTTCGGCGTGATCATTCTCCAAAGTGAGCTATAGGAACTAGCAAATGTCGTCTCGGATATCATATCGGAATTTTCCAACCAGATTGTCGCGCCTTATCCGACGCCCAATCCCGGACGATCAGCTCAAATTGGTTGAATTGGCTCTTCATGTGGTCCCGCCAGTGGTCGCCAGCGTCCCCCATGAAGTAAGATGCTATGATAAAAGCGCGTCTTTCCCAGGGAGACGCGCCGGCGTACTCGTTGATTTGATCAGACAGCCAGGGGAATTCCCGCCACTTCGCCATTGTAAGAATAACGTCCCGTCTAACAAGCGGGCCGCGGAAGCGATTATGGAGGCTTACCAACGCGTCTTCGTTATCTGAGGTTTTCATCTCGCTCAAAATTCTAACCGCGAAGGAAGCATGCAGTTCGGTCTGGAGCAAATAGCTTTCTCCAATCACCCTTTCACAGATGGCAGCACAGACATATTCCCGCGTTTTTTCAGGCAGCCCCTCAAAGCAGCTTTTAATTGTCACCGCTACAACAGGAAAGATCGGGTAGAGACTATCGAGATTTCCGACGAGGGTGAGAATCGCGTTTTCCATCACGCCAACGTCGAGATAGCGAACAGCGGAGACCAACTTCTTAGTCAAAGCGCCATGCACACGCGTCTTGGCCAATTCGAGATTCAACAAGCCAAGGATGTCGATTTTTCGAAGCTCTGACTTGAGCTCTTCAAATTGCTCAATAGCATTCGCCGCATAAGGATCGAAGCGAAGCTTCAATCCGAAGAGGCGCTGGACGTCGGTGCCCGCATCGTTCTCCGGCAGAATAAGAAGGGACTGGGACGACACAAATTCGGAGAAGGACATAATTCGCGTTTTCGACTTCTGTAGCGTCAGCCCGTCGTTGCGCAAAAATTTTTCCGAAATGAAAAACAATTTCTCATAAGCTTCATCGATGGTGTCCACAAAAATATGGTAGTCATCGGCATATCGGCAGAATTTAACCTGATGCAATTTCAGCAACTGATCCGTCAGATTCAAAACAAGCTCGACCAAAATCCGGGCTGCCGGACCGCCGACCGGTAGGCCGTAAGATTTTGTACTCGAGAAATGTTCCAGTATCTTCATTATCTGCCTTCGGGCAGCATTCTTTTGCGGCAGCTGCATGAGAGCGTTGTCAAGCCTGTGGTGATAAATGCGCTGATAGCAGTCTGAAATGTCACACAGAACTACATGCTTGTGACCCTGGGCCATCTTAATCGAATGGTTGATGAAGTCCCGCCAACTAACATCCTCCCTAAATAGCTTGCCTTTGGTCACGTCATCGCTCAGCCGGTACGAAAAAACTGTATGCTTATCGGCGCCAATGCGGCTGGCTTCAATGTCCCGTGCAATCGAGAGGGTGACCCCCAGCAGGAATGCATTCCAAAATGGATCTTGTTGCGTAGCCCAACGAAAACCACTTGGACCAACGGGCGCAAGCGTACTTATGTGGGACGGTGGGTTCTCGACGAAACGTCCTTCGAAAGTCGAATAGGAATCGAGCAGCAGCTGCACGACCACCGCTTTCTTGTCGCGAAGAATATGATTTTCGATGGGAAACGGAAATATATCCGTGTCGCCAAATTGGTCGACGTTATCTATGGCCGCGTCGAAAAAGGGCTTCAGGGTGGCGTTCATCACGTCCGCCTAACCGGGCGAGGTGCGTGCTCCGGATGGCTAGACTATGGTCGGCATCGAGACATTGGCAAGTGGCGGGCATGGGCGCTGAAGGCCGTATATCGGTGGTCTCCGCCCGCGCATCGCTTCTCGCGCCGCCACTAAATCCCCGACGGATCCAGCGGATGCAGCTCGAAGCCGGCGCGCCGCGCGATGCGGCGGGCGGCTTCGGCGGGCGGCAGCGTCTTGTCCCAGCTCAGCGCGTCGAAGCGATAGCCATTGACGCCGTCGGTCGCGGCGGAGACCAGCCAGAGCAGCGGCGGCACCATCTCGTCGGGCTCGACGAAGCGCGGCAGCTTGCCGGCACGGCTCGCGGCACTCGCCTCCGCCGCCATGCCCGGCGTGTGCGCGCCGGCGCCGGGGTTGAGGATGTTGACGGTGACGCCGGTGCCGGCAAGCTCCTGCGCCCAGATCTCCGTCGCCATCTCCAGCGCCGCTTTCGACGCGCCATAGGGGCCGGAGGTCGGCCGGTTCATGGTGTCGAGCTTGGTGGTGACGTTGATGATGCGGCCCCAGCCCTCCTTCACCAGCAGCGGCGCCGCGCGCCGCGCCATCTGATCGGCGACGACGTAGTTGGTGTCCATGACGTTCTGCACGATCTCGTCGCCGAGCTCCCAGAATTTCGGCTTCTCGGCGCGGCGGTAGAGATCCGGCCAGATATAGGTGAAGGTGAGGCCGGCGCTGTTCAGCAACATATGCAGCCGGCCGAAGCGTTCCAGCGCTCGCGCGATGACGCGGTCGCACTCCGCTGGCCGGCGGAGATCGGCCACCAGCGGCAGTAGCCGGTCGCCGAGCCCGGTGCCGGCGACCTCGGCGCCGAGGCGCGCGGCGTCGGCCGCGATATGGCCGACCGCGAGCACGCGCTCGCCGCTGCGCGCCAGCGCCAGCGCCATGGCGCGGCCGAGGCCGCTCAAGCCGCCGGTGACGATCGCGACATGTCCGCTCATCGCTTGCTCCTCCGGGGATCAGTCAGGGCAATCGCATTTGCCGCAACTGCGGATAGAGAAGATTGACCACGGAGACACGGAGATCACGGAGAAGCGAGCAGTGGCGCGCCCAAATGCTCTTCTCCGTGTCCTCCGTGTCTCCGTGGTGAACCTCATATGCGCTTCCCCCGGGGATCAGTGGCTGACGTCGGAATAGGGATAGTTCAGCTCGCCCGAGCGCAGCTCCGGCGGGTAGAGGATGACTTGATGGCCGGGCTCGGTGAACTGCGCCATGCCGTGGCCGTGGATGTTCTGGTACTGGATGGTGAGGATGCGCGGGTTCGCCCATTCGCCGTCCGGGCCGAACTTGACGTCGCCGACGATGGTGCTGAAGGTCGCCTTGTGCATGTAGTCGGCGAGCTTGTCCTGGTCGAGGCTGCCGATGGTCGTCACCGCCTGCTGCAGGATCTGCAAGGTGGCATAGGTGAAGGGTGGCACGTAATAACCCAAGGGATCGACGCCGGCGCCCTCGGCCTGCGCCTGGTACTTCGCGATGAAATCGTCGATGCCGGGAAAGCGCATGGTCGGCTCGTGAACGAAGAGCTCGTAGCAGACGATGCCGTTGAGCTGGTCGCCGAACTGCATCTTGATGGCGCCGGATTGCAGCCCGACCATCGGGCCGCCGAACATCCGCGCCTTGAGCCCGAATTCGCCGGCGGCGCGCAGGAAGTTCGAGGTGTCGGCGGGATATGAGCCCAGCATGATCACATCCGGGTTGCTGGCGGCGATGGCGCGGATGATCGGCGCGAAATCGACGGTGTTGGGCGGGTATGTGCGGTCATAGACGGTCTCGAGCCCGAGCCGCTTGATGTGGCGCCGCGCGCCCTCGAGCGCGCCCTTGGCGAATTCCGCATCGGCGCCGACGATGGCCACGGTCTTGGGCTTGGGGTTCATCGACATCGCCGCCTCGAAGAAGCCGCGCGTCAGCGAATCCTTGCCGTCGGGGCCGTAGGGCATGGTCTGGAAGTAGCGCTGGTAGTGGAAAGTCTCGTTCACCGCCAGCGCCAACATCACCATGAACACCTTGTTGTGCTCCATGATCGTCGGCAAGGCGGGAGAGCTGATATTGGTGCCGCTGGCGAGCAGCAGGTCGACATGGTCGACATCGAGCAGCTTGGCGTAGATGCCCGGCACCAGCGCCGGGTTGCTTTGGTCATCGTAATAGACGAGCTCCACCTTCCTGCCGAGCAGCCCGCCCTTGTCGTTGATGTCCGCGACCCAGATCTGCTCGGTGAGCAGCGCCTGCTTGCCGTAGCCGGCGAGGCCGCCGGTGAGCTCGGCGGAAAAGCCGATCTTGATGGGATCGGCGGCGGCGGAAGCAGGCGCGCCCAGCGGCGCCAGCATCAGCAGTGGCGCGAGAAAAAGCGCCAGCCCCGTCCGTCGATGACGCATGCCCTATCCTCCCTGTTATTGGCGTTTGCCGCCCGCGCGGCATCGCCGGTTATGGCCGCATCGCCGTCGCTACCGGTCCGGGCTCGCGCAGCTTGGCGGCAAGATTGGCGAATTCACACAGCAAAGGGCGCGTGTCGCGGGGATCGATGATCTCCTCGACGCCGAAGGCTTCCGCGACGCGGAAGGGCGAGCGCACCCGGTTCAAGCGGTCCTCGATCTCGAGCCTGAGCTTCTCGGGATCATCCGAAGCCTCGAGCTCGGCGCGATAAGCGGCCTCGATGCCGCCCTCCACCGGCAGCGAGCCCCAATCGCCGGACGGCCAGGCGTAGCGGTAATGGAGCCGCGCCTGGTTGGCGTGCGCCGCGCCCGCCACACCAAAAGCCTTGCGCACCAGGATCGAGCACCACGGCACCTTGGCCTGGTAGATCGCGGCCAGCGCGCGCGCGCCGTAGCGGATGGTGCCGGCCTTCTCGGCCTCGAGGCCGATGACGAAGCCGGGGATGTCGACGAGATGCACCACCGGCAGATGGAAGGTGTTGGCGAGGTCGACGAAGCGCGTGACCTTCTGCGAGGCCTGCGCCGTCCAGCCGCCGCCATAGATGTAAGGGTCGCTCGCCAGCACCGCGACCGGCCAGCCGTCGAGCCGCGCCAGGCCGGTGATCGCGGAGCCGCCGAATTTGCGGCCGATCTCGAAGAAGCTGTCGCGGTCGACCACCGCGCGGGCGATGCGCCGCATGTCGTAGACCTTGCGCCGGTCGTGCGGCACCGCCTGGATCAGCCAGGCCTCGCGGCGGCCCGCCTCATCGGTGATCGGCCCGCGCGCCGGCAGCTCGTAGACCGAGGACGGCAGATAGGACAGGAATCGCCGCGTGCGCGCGAATGCCTCGTCCTCGCTGGCCACGACATCGTCGACGGCGCCGGCGCGGGCATGGATCTCGCTGCCGCCGAGCTCCTCCTTGGTGAGGTTCTGGCCGAGGCGCGCCACCACCGGCGGTCCCGCGATGAACATCTGCGAGATGCCTTCGACCATCAGCGAGTAATGCGCCGTCACCAGCCGCGCCGCGCCCAGCCCGGCGACCGAGCCCAGCCCCAGCGCCACCACGGGCACCGTGCCCATATTCGCCACCACCAGGTCCCAGGCCGGGTTCGCCGGCACATAGGTGCGCCCCTCGGTCTCGAGCGTGCGGACGGAGCCGCCGCCGCCGGTGCCGTCGACCAGGCGGACGAGCGGCAGGCGCAGCTCCAGCGCCATCTGTTCGCCGATGACCTGCTTGCCGCGGATCGCGGCATCGGCCGCACCGCCCCGAACGGTAAAGTCGTCGCCGCCCACCACCACCGGGCGCCCATCGATGAGGCCGCGGCCGACCACGAAATTCGCCGCCATGAAGCTTTCCAGCCTGCCGTCGGGATGGTATCTGGCCTTGCCGGCGGTGGCGCCGACCTCGTGGAAGCTGCCGGGATCGAGCAGCCGCGCAATGCGCTCGCGCACCGTCAGCTTGCCGCCGTCATGCTGCCGCTTCACCTTGTCGGCGCCGCCCATCTCCTGCGCCTGCGCCTCGCGGCGGCGCAATTCCTCGATATCCTCGTCCCAGCCCATGGTCTTCGCCTCCCCGGCGGCGCAAGATGCTAGCCCGGATTTCGCCGCCGCGGCCATTTTTCCGCGCATCAACCCGCCGATTGGCGACGCCCTGCCAAATGTGCGCAATTGTCGTGATGACCGGGCGCCGTCCGCCGTCTATAACCGCCGCTCATAACCCTTGCTCGCCTCAGCCGCCCTGCGCCATGCTAGGCTTCTAGCCTGGGTAGCTGCTGCCCCCGGGCAAAAATCGACGTCCTCTAGACATTATTGAAGTGACCGCCGCCCATGAACACCGCCTTCTCGTTGCACCGGTTCGCCACCCAGGCTCTCGCCGCCGCCGCCGTACTATCCCTGATCGGTTGCGGCGGAGCACCATCGGGCGGCGCGAGCGATGCCGATCTCACCCTCATCCATCAGGTCATGGCCAGGGTCAAGGCGGCTTATGTCGAGCCGGTGAGCGACGATCAGCTCACCAAGGACAGCCTCAAGGGCATGCTCACCGGGCTCGATCCGCATTCCGACTACATGGATGAGGCCGAGTATGAGGAGATGCTGTCGGACGCCCATGGCGAGTTCAGCGGCATCGGCGCCGAGCTGACCCGCGACGAGAGCCATCCCAAGATCCTGTCGCCGATCGACGACACGCCGTCGGCGCTGGCCGGCATCAAGCCCGGCGACGTGATCCTGCGCATCAACGGCGAGCCGACCGAGACCATGAGCCTCAAGGATGCCGTCGACAAGCTGCGCGGTCCCGCCGGCACCAAGGTGCGCCTCACCATCTTGCGCAGCGGCCAGAAGCCGTTCGACGTCACCTTGACCCGCGCCGTGATCCGCGTCGCCTCGGTCAAATCGCATGTCGAGCCCGGCCGCATCGGCTATGTCCGCGTCACCACCTTCATGGAAAAGACGCAGAGCGAGCTCGTCGACGCGCTCGAGCGGCTGAGGCAGGAGGCCGGAGGCCGGCTCGACGGCGTGGTGCTCGATCTGCGCAACGACCCCGGCGGGCTGCTCGACAGCGCCGTGAACGTCGCCGGCGACTTCCTCGACGGTGGGACGATCGTCTCCATCCATGGGAGATCGCCGGGCGAGGACGAGGCTTTCGATGCGCGTCCCAACGGCGACCGGCTGCACGGATTGCCGGTCGTGGTGCTGATCAACAGCGCGTCGGCCTCCGCCTCCGAGATCGTCGCCGGTGCGCTGCAGGATCGCCACCGCGCCACCATTCTCGGCACGCGCAGCTTCGGCAAAGGCTCGGTGCAGACCATCATCCCGCTCGACGGCCACGGCGCGCTCCGGCTGACCACGGCGCGCTACTACACGCCGTCGGGCCGCTCGATCCAAGGCGAGGGCATCACCCCCGACCAGGTGGTTCTGCCGCCGAAGGAAGAGCAGGTCGTCGACGCCACCACCGTGCATGAGAACGACCTGCATGGCGCGCTTAGGAACACCGGCCCGGAAAGCGGCGTCGACAAAAACGCCGCGCTCACCCCGGCGGCGCAGCGGCAGGACGCGACCGATGACATCGCGATCGATCCCGCGGTCATCGGCACGGCGAAGGACTATCAGCTCGCCGTGGCGGTGAAGCGGCTCAAGGAGATGATGGCCCGCAGCGCGCCCGCCGGGCGCAGCTAGAGCGGGATGGCTTTAGGCTGGGTCGACCCCTACCTATTCGTGTTCTCCCGAGATGCTTGAACGTCTGCGGGTGCCTGATTCGCAATGGATCGTGCAGACGTGGATGGCTGCATGCGGATTCGGTATCAGCAAGCCCCTCGACGTTCGCGCAGTCAATGCGACAAGCAAAGAGATCGTTACCGTCGCTGTGATCGATGATCCGGCCCACACGACGTTGTCAGTGAATGGCTCCAACGATTTGGTGATCGCCCTGCCAAACGGCGTGTACATAACGGACGCGAAGACAGAGTTCGGCAGAGCGAAAGGTGATATATAATTGTCAACCCCGTGATGACCCCGATGAACGGGCCAAGTGGCAGCGGTTCGTGCGAAATCCGAACGGTCCGGAGGCCAAGTAGTCGTACTGCAACAATGTCGCTGCCAAGATGGACCCGGTGAATCGAGATAGTTGGTCAAAGATCGTCGGTTGTCGACGATAGTTGAGATGCACGTCGATCAGGGGTGCTGCGGATATTAGGACAAGGGTATCGCTGCCTCCCACGGGTTCTGCCTCAAGTCACCCCGGGGACGTGGGCGGAAAGGCCGTCAATCCGGAAAATGTCGACTAATGATCTGTTGCCAGCTTGACAGTTCGTTTGGCAAAAGACTACCCGTCGCTGCGCGTCTAAAAGGGGGACCGCCGTGCGTGATGCCGAACATTCGCCATCTATGCTTGGCAAATCTGTTCTCGGAGCCGGAATTCTTCTCGGCTTACTGCTGATCGCCATATTGTTCACCGATGGTTTTGGGTTGTGGAGTCGATCCGTCGTTACGGCTCCGGACGTTCCGCTATTGGTGAAACGCGGCGATACCGTTCAGATTCCCGAGGGCTCTCCGCTGCGCGATCGGATCGGCGTCATTCCGGCACCGGTCGAATTGATCGCGGCGAAGCTGGTGCTGCCCGGTACCGTCGAGGCCGATCCGGCGCGCACTGCAAGCGTTCTGACGCCGCTGGCCGGCCGTCTCCTCGACCTCAACGTGGCTCTCGGCGATCGCGTCGAAGAGGGCCAGGTGCTCGCGGTGATCGATTCACCCGATCTGGCACAAGCTTACGACGACAATGACAAGGCGGCGGACACGCTCGACCTTGCCGGAAAGAGCCTTCGCCGGCAGGAAGAACAGTTCAAGCTTGGCACCGCCTCGACACGGGACCTGGATCAGGCACGCAGCGATCACGCGCAGGCCGAAGCCGAATTTACCCGGACTCAGGCGCGGCTCAAGGCGATCGGGGGATTACCGGGGCCGACACGGGCGACACGATATCTGACGGTCCGCGCCCCGATCAGCGGCAGCATCACCACCCTGTCGGTGGCGCCGGGCATCATGATCAATGACCCGACCCAGCCGATGATGACGATCGCCGATCTGAGCGTCATCTGGGTCACCGCCCAGGTCGCGGAGAAGGACGTCGCCTCGGTCACCAAGGACCAGACCGCCAAGGTCAGTCTTGAAGCCTATCCAGACAAAGTACTTGAGGGCAAGCTGCTGTTCATCAGCGATGTCGTCGAACCCGACTCGCACCGCAACAAAGTTCGCATCGCGTTCGGGAACCCCGATCATCTCCTGAAACCCAACATGTTCGCGACAGTGACCTTGTCGGGTGGAGCGCAATCCCGCGTCGTGGTGCCGACGGCGGCACTTCTGATGAACAATGACCGCACCACCGTCTTCGTGGAGACCGCGCCCTGGACGTTCGAACGCCGTGTCGTCGAACCGCAGCTGGAAGAAGGGCCGTCGGTGGCCATCAGGGTCGGCCTCAACGCCGGCGACAAGGTCGTGGTGAAGGGCGGAATCCTTCTCAATGATTGATAAATTTGTCGAACTCTGCCTGCACCACCGCATCTCGATCATCGCCCTGGCGCTGCTGCTGACCGGATTCGGCGTCTATGCGTGGGAGACCTTGTCGATCGAAGCCTATCCCGATCTCGGTGACGTGGCCGCCCAGGTCACGACGCAGGTGCCAGGGCTGGCCGCCGAAGAGATCGAGCAGCTGGTAACTGTCCCCCTGGAACGGCAGATCAACGGAACGCCGGGGTTGCTGCTCATGCGTTCGTCCTCGACCTTCGGCCTGTCGCTGATCACCGTCCTGTTCCGCGACGGGTACGAGGATTACTGGGCGCGGCAGCGGTTGATCGAGCGGATCAACCAGGCCGTTCTGCCGGCTGGCGCCTCACCAGGACTGGATCCCGTAACCGGTCCGGCTGGTGAAATCTATCGCTATACGCTTGAATCCGACACCAAGAACCTCCAGGAATTGTCCGAGATTCAGCGTTGGACGGTCATTCCCGCGTTGAAATCGGTTCCCGGAATCGTCGACGTCAGCAACTTTGGCGGGTTCACGACCGAGTACCAACTCGATCTCGACCCTAACCAACTGCAACGTTACGGCCTCGGCATCACCGACGTCATCAACGCGATCAACAACAACAACGTCAACGCCGGGGGCGGACGGGTCTCCCGCGGCGACCAGAGCTATGTGATCCGGGGCGTCGGCTTGATGCATAGTCTGGCCGACATCGGCACCACCGTCGTCACTGAATCAAATGGGACGCCGGTGCTGGTGCGTGACCTCGGAAGGGCCACCCTCAGCCATCAGGAGCGGGAGGGCATCCTCGGCAAGGACAAGAATCCGGATACGCTGGAAGGCATCGTCCTGATGCTGAAATACCAGAATCCATCCCAGACCCTGAATGGTGTCCATGCCAAGGTGGCGGAACTCGACAAGCAGCTCGCCAAGGATGGCGTCAGGATCGTGCCCTACATAGACCGCGACGACCTGGTCAGGTCCACGGTCAGCAAAGTCGGTCACACGATCGCCGAAGGCATCGGCCTGGTGTTCCTCGTCCTGATCCTGTTCCTGGGAAGCCCGCGCAGCGCGCTGCTGGTGGCAGTGGTGATCCCCCTGGCCCTGGTCTCGGTCTTTTCACTGCTCAATCTCACCAAGGTGTCGGCCAATCTGTTGTCTTTGGGTGCCATCGATTTCGGCATTCTGGTCGACGGTGCCATCGTCGTCACCGAGGCCGTCCTGCGCCGCCGGGAGGCGATGCCGGACGAAGAGCTCAGCGAGACCGAGGTCAAGGCGGCGACGCTGCAGGTGACGAGACCGATCTTCTTCGCCAGCCTGATCATCATCACCGCCTACTTTCCCCTGTTCTCCTTCGAACGCGCCGAGGCCAAGCTGTTCACGCCGATGGCCTACACGATGGGGTACGCGCTGTTCGGCGCGTTGCTGTCGGCGCTGGCGCTGGTTCCCGGTCTTGCCTACTACGCTTTCCGCAAGCCCGGCGGCGTCTATCGCAATAAGTGGCTCGAAAGCGTCACGGATTTCTATGACCGCCTGCTGGGCACCTGCCTTGACCAGCCGGCCATCGTTTTCGGCATCGTGGCTTTCACACTGCTGGCTGTGGTCGGCTTCGGCGCCACGGTGGGTCGTGAATTCCTGCCCGATCTGGATGAAGGCGCGCTTTGGCTCCAGGTCCAGATGCCGACCGGACTGTCCCTCGACAAGGCGAGCGACATGGCCACTGACCTACGTAAGGTCATCCTGAAAAATCCCGAAGTGTCCTACGTCGTGACCCAGACCGGGCGCAACGACGACGGCACCGATCCCTGGACCATGTCCCATATCGAGACCCCCGTCGGCCTCAAGCCCTACGACACCTGGCCCCATGGGGAGTCAAAGAAGGAATTCGTGAACAAGCTCTCGGCCCAGTTGGATAAGGAGTTGCCGGGTTACGATATCGGCATCAGCCAGCCCATCATCGACAACGTCAACGATCTCATCGGCGGCGCCCACAGCCCGTTGGTGATCAAGGCTTTTGGAGACGATCTCAACGAATTGCGCGCCATCTGCGGCCAGATCGTCGACGTGCTTGACACGATACAGGGGACCGCCAGCGCGTCGATCTTCCAGGAACCGCCGATTCCCCAGATCGAAATCAAGTTCGATCGCGAAAAGGCCGCGCGCTACGGCGTCAATATGACCGACATTCAGAACGTGATCCAAACCGGCGTCGGTCAGGCTCCCGTGTCATCTGTCTATGTCGGCGAACGGGTCTATCCACTGACGGTGCGGTATACGGAGGGCACAAGAAACGGGCCAGACGCACTGGGGAATCTGACCGTGAAGACAGCCAGCGGCGCGCAGGTGCCGCTGTCCGAACTGGCGGATGTCCGAACCCGCTCCGGCGAGAGCATCGTCACCCGCGAAATGAGCCAGCGCAACCTGACCATCCGCATTGATAACCGCGGGCGCGACCTCACCTCCTTTCTCGAGGAAGCCCAGGCGAAGGTGGCCGCCCAGGTCCATTTCGATCCGAAGAAGGTCCGCCTCGAATGGGGTGGACAGTTCGAGAACCAGCGTCGTGCGGAGGCGCGTCTGGTTGTGATTCTGGCTCTGGTGATGGGGTTGATGCTGATCTTTCTGACCATCGGACTCCATTCGATCCGTCAGGCGGCGCTGATCCTCGGCGTGGTCCCGCTGGCGATGCTCGGCGGGTTGATTTCGCTCCACGTGACCGGCCAGAATCTGAACGTGGCGAGCGGCGTGGGCTTCATCGCGCTATTCGGCGTCGCGGTCCAGAACGGCATCATCATGGTCTCGAACCTCAATCGGGTCCGCAAGGCCGGGTTCGAACTGCATGAAGCGATCATGAAGGGAGCCACCGAACGCTTGCGGCCCGTGCTAATGACCGCGACGGTCGCGACCCTGGGCATGCTGCCGGCGGCGATCCATACGGGCGTGGGCAGCGACGTGCAGCGCGGCATCGCGACAGTCGTGGTGGGCGGGCTGGCGATCTCGACTCTGCTAACCCTGCTCGTCCTGCCCTCGATGTATCACGTCATTGAGCACTGGGCGGAAAAGCGCAGCGGGCCGGCGCGATGGGGGGCTCAATGACCTTGCGCCCTCTCCTTTGCGGCTTGCTGGTGGCGGGTCTTGCGGCCTGTGCTGTCGGACCTGATTTCCACCGACCAGCCCCTCCGCAGGCCGCCGGCTACACCTCCCGGCCATTGGACCCGGCGACGGCATCGGCGGAGGGGCCGGGCGGCAATGTCCAGCACTTCGTCGCCGACATGGATATCCCCGGCCAGTGGTGGGAACTCTTTCAGTCGCCGAAGCTCAATCGCCTGGTGGAACAGGCGCTCACAGCCAATCCGACGGTCGAGGCCGCCAAGGCGGCGCTGCGCCAGGCACGCGAGATCCGTTCCGCCCAATGGACCAGCCTGCTTCCCACTGTCCAGGGCGACTTTTCCGGGACGCGCGCCAAGAATCCGAGCGGATCGATCGCGACACCGGTGTCCACGTTGAATCCCTATTACAGTCTCTATACTGCCCAACTCAGCCTGAGCTATTCACCCGACGTATTCGGCCTGAACCGGCGCTCGATCGAAGCGGCTGCGGCGGAGGTGGAAAATAGTCGCCTTCAATTGGAGGCGGTCTATCTGACGCTGTCGAGCAACGTGGTGGTGACCGCGATCCAAGAGGCGTCGATCCGCGGACAGATCGCCGCCACCGAACGGCTGGTCGAATTGCAGCATGAACTGACCGAGAAGACCAAAGGCCAGGTGGCGATCGGCACCGCGAGCCAACTCGACCTTCTGTCCCAACAGGCAGCGGAGGCGGCGACCGCCCAGACACTGCCGCCGCTGCGCAAGCAACTGGCGCAGGCGCGGGACGCCCTGGCGGCGCTATTGGGCCGGCTGCCATCCGAGGAGCCTGAGGAAACCTTTCAGATCAATGATCTAACCTTGCCGGGCGACTTGCCGGTAAGCCTGCCGTCAAAGCTCGTCGAGCAGCGCCCGGACATCCGTCAGGCGGAGGCAACGCTTCATGCCGCGACCGCCGAGGTCGGGGTCGCCATCGCCAACATGCTGCCGCAACTCTCGCTCACCGCCAACTCCGGGACGAGCGGCCTCGACACCGGGCAGCTCTTCGCCCCTGGCTTCGGATTTTGGAGCGTTGGCGCCTCGCTGACCCAGACGATCTTCGATGCCGGCGGCCTGCTGCACCGGCGGCGCGCGGCGGATGCCGCCATGGAACAGGCAGCCGCACAATACCGCGCGACCGTGATCCTGGCGTTTCAGAATGTCGCTGACAGTCTCCGCGCCCTGCAATCGGACGCGGAGGCGCTCAAGGCTAGCGTCGAGACCGATCAGGCCGCCAAGAAGTCCTTCGACCTAGTGTATCGCCAGAATGGTCTGGGTGGCGTCAGCCAAGTCGCCGTCTTGAATGCCGAACAAGCTTATCGCCAAGCCGAATTGGCCTTGGTACAGGCCCAGACGACCCGATATGCTGATACTGCCGGTCTCTTTCAGGCGCTGGGCGGCGGCTGGTGGAACCGTTCTCCGGAGGCGCTCAGTGAACGGCCTAGTCCTGCGGGAAGATAGTCACGGCGTCGTGACCTTGACGCTGAACCGACCGGACAAGCGCAACGCCTTGTCCAGGGAAATGTTCGAGGACCTCGAAGACCACATCGACAGTATTGCCCGCGACATCTGGCGCATCGGCCTGGTCGTCCTGCGCGGTGCCGGCGGAACCTTTTCGGCCGGGTACGATATGGAGGAGGTTTCCGACTCGATACGCGCACACGCCAAGCCGCATTATCAATTCGAGGTGATCGAGAAGCTGGCTGATCTCCCGCAACCGGTCATTTCCGCGGTTCAGGGTCTCTGTTCGACCGGTGCCTTGGAGCTGGCATTGGCGGCCGATCTGATCGTGGCGTCGGAATCCGCGCAATTCTCCGATGTCTATGCGCGCTGGGGACTGACGCCGATTTGGGGATTAAGCCTGCGCCTACCCCGCCGCATCGGATCGCCCAAGGCGCGCGAGCTGATCTATACTTGTCGCACCGTGTCCGGCGTCGAAGCCAAGGAAATCCACCTGGCCAATTTCTGTTATCCGGACGACCGATTCGAGGCCGAACTCGCGGCGCTGGCACAACAGGTCATCTCCAATTCCTGGTACTCGAACCGGGTCAACAAGCGGGTCTTGATCGAAACCGACGATATGAGCTTGCGCGAGGCTCACGGGCTCGAGATGTTCAAGCACGAAGGCGTGGCGCCGGATGCGGAGCAACGCGTGGCGGAATTCTTCAAGCGCCCGAAATCGTCGTGAACGACGGGACCAACAGACCAGCCCGGTCCGCGCGCGACCGTGCAACACGATTGCGTCTGCCTGAAGGTTGAGGCAGTTGCGCCTGAATTGAAGCTGTAGCGGCTAGCTCCAGCACACGAACGCCGTGCTTTCCCAGACGGGCTTCTACGAGAAGGGCCGCTCGCTCCACCACGGGAAGAAGGCCGGCATGTCCTGGCTCGGCCGCATGGTGAAGCGCGGCTTGCGCTTCTCCAGGAACGAGGCGACGCCCTCATAGGCGTCGGGCGACCGTCCCATCACCTGGATGCCGCGCGAATCCACCTTGTGCGCCTCCATCGGGTGGTCGGCGCCGAGCATGCGCCACAGCATCTGCCGCGCCAGCGCCACCGACACCGCCGAGGTATGGTCGGCGATCTCGCGCGCCAGCGCGCGCGCCGCCGGCAGCAGCTCCGCGAGCGGCAGCACCTGCTTGACGAGGCCGCCAGCCAGCGCCTCCTGCGCGTCGAAGACGCGGCCACTCAGCACCCAGTCGAGCGCCTGCTGAATGCCGACGAGGCGCGGCAGGAACCAGCTGCTGCAGGCCTCGGGCACGACGCCGCGCCGGGCGAAGACGAAGCCGAAGCGCGCGCCGTCGGCGGCCAGCCGGATGTCCATCGGCAGCTGCATCGTGGCGCCGACGCCGACGGCGGGGCCGTTCACCGCGGCGATCACCGGCTTCTTGCACTCGAAGATGCGCAGGCTCACCGTGCCGCCGCCGTCGCGCCGCTGCTCGTCGGCGGCGATGGCGCCGCGCGCGGCATAATCGAAGGTCTTGCCGCCGGCCGAGAGATCCGCGCCGGCGCAGAAGGCGCGGCCGGCGCCGGTGACGATGACGGCGCGCACGGCATCATCCGCATCGACCGCGTCGAAGGCGGCGATGAGCTCCAGGCGCATGGTGTTGGTGAAGGCGTTGAGCTTCTCGGGCCGGTTCAAGGTGATGGTGGCGATGCCGTCCTCGACGGCATAGAGAATCTGCTCGTACATGGCGGTGCTGTCCCTCTCGGCGAAATCGGGTCCCGCACCATAGCGCGCGCTCTAGAACTCCGCATGCATGCGCAAGCTCAAGACTGACACGGGGCCGCGGTCGCGGTTGTAAGCCGGGTTCTTGATGAACTGGTAGTCAGCGGTGATGTGGGCGAAGCTGAACACTGCAAGGCGGTAATAGGATTCAACGATCTGTTCCGGGCCGGCATTCGTCAACTGGCCGTCGCCGATGAGCCCGCCCAGGCCGCCGTCGGCGAAATACAGCTTGGCCTGGTGTGAGATCTGATTGGCCACGAACGCCAATCCCACCGTGTCGTTCGGCCGCTGCCAGCGGGACCCGGTCAACGAAAGGCCCGTGGCAAGCGACTGATTGATGTCGGTGAAATCGATCTCCTCAACGCTGCCCTGGGACGAACTGGCGCGAACGAACATCCCGAGATCGGGTGCAAGCTGCTGTTCGAGGTTGAGCCCGACGCCGTATTTGCCGCGGTATTCGCGTACATTGGCCGTCGATGGCGTTTGGCCGGTCGCCTCGCCGAGCGCGATCGCGTCGAGGTAGTCGCCCAGACGACCGCGGGCAAGCCAATAGAGAAACTTGAGCTTCCCAGGCTGGTCCCAGAGCGTATGCCTTTCCTCGAGCTCCGCAACGTACTCCACCTGCCGGAAGTGAGGGTCCAGATTCGGGCTGTTCGGCTGGGTCGAGAGGTCGGTTACCGCCGCCCTGATGGTCCACCAATCCTGATACCATTCAACCGCCGCGCCATAGGTATAGCCCCATATGTTCGCCGCATAATCAAAGGCGCCCTGGTCAATGATCGACCAGTTGAGGAAATCGTTGCGAGGGTCGTGGGCGTATTTGTTGGTGTCGAAGATGTCGACCAGATCGAACTTGCCGGCGGTGACGACCAGGCGATCGGCCGTCTGCGTGTCGCCCAACTGGTTCAGGTCGGGATCAAGCCTCTCGATCTCGCCGCCCAGATCGATCGTCTGGCGCAAGAACACCCGCTGAGTCTCGTAGTAGGGCTGCACCGAGCCAAGCTTGTACGCTTCGCCGCTGGGAAATCCTGCCACGCCAAAGGTGTTGCTGAGACCGAAGCCCTGATCGGTCTCTGGATTGACCCAGAATTCGGCGCCCTCCCAGGGCCGGACGCCGAGATACAGCGTGATGTCAAACGTCTCTCGGCCGTTCGAGGCGGGACTCAGGCTTTGCGGCCCTTGATAGGGAGAGTGGAAGGCCGGTTGGAACTGCTCGGTAAACGTCGACTGGCCATGGATCGCCCAGGTCTCCGGCGTAACCTGTTCGGCCTGTTCCGGCGTGACAGGTGTGCCTTGGGGCTGAGGCGTCGGGGCAGCCCCTTGGGCGAGACACAGGACAGGCCAGCACAGCAGGCCCAGCGCCAAAACGCTGGTCTTCCCCATGATCCCCCTCATCGCCTCTTCTTAACCCCCCGGGCGAACGGCCGTGATGATCGGGTTTCTAGCCGCCAAAAACGTCAGTTCGATGACGCTTCCTGCGCCAATCCTGGGGCGCGGGACGGCGCGGAGATCGTCGCTGCTCTGATAGACAAAGAAGGCGGGCTCGTCGATCACGCGGATGCCGACAGGCGCCGTGCCCTTGGACCGCGATCGCCCGGCGGCGCCAGAGCGGCCGAGTTCGGCCGGTATCAGAACCGAAGCGAGACTATCCCTCATGGCTCACCTTCCTTCTGTCGCCGGGCAGCGACATCGGAGTGAGCCGGAGAGAATCACCCGATGGCGACCACCCTTCCGTCATCCCGCGCGCAGCGGACGTTCCTTGCTTCGGACGCCCCCGCCAGGGCCGTGCGACCGGCGATGACGGTGGCTCGTCTAGGGTGGCTGTCCATCTCGCTCTCTGGGTTGAGCGTCAATCGCCCGCACATAAATCCCGCCCGCTGCACTTGTCAACCAGGCTCGAGCGCGAGACGAGAGGAGAAATCCGCGGGCGGGCGAGGCTCGACGCCGGGCTCAGGGGCTGTCGCGGTCGTCGCCCTCGCCCTGTGCGACATCGCTGCGGTTCCACCAGCCGCCGCCGAGCACCTGGAAGAGGGCGGCGGCGTCGGCGAAGCGGTTGGCCTGGGCCTGGACGAGGGCGATGCGCGCCGTCTGCTCGGGCAGCTCGGCGTTGAGCAGGGTGATGAAGCTGATGAGGTCGCTGCGGTCGTAGATCCTCTCGACGCGCACCCCGGGCGGCAGGATGCCGGAGGTGTTGATCTTCTCCACCTCGGCCTGGACGCGCTCGATCGTCGGTTTGCGCCGCTCGCCGCGGCGCGTGAGCACCATCCCCTGCACGATGTCGTCGTCGGCCTGCCCGGCGATGCCGAGATGCGGTTCGTCGCCGACGCTCACCGTCGCGACATCGCCCAGCAGCACTGGCGAGCCGCCGGTCGGGGTCAGCATCGTGTTGCGGATGTCGTCTAGCGAATGGGCGAGGCCGATGCCGCGCACCACCGCCGCTTGCGGCCCGAAACTCACCGTCTGGCCGCCGGCATTGATGTTGCTGTTGTTCAGCACCTGCAGCACCTGCGGCAGGGTCAGGCCGTGATCGATCAGCTTGTCCTGGTCGATGGTGACGCTGTAGGTCTTCGTCCCGCCGCTCCAGCCGGCGACGTCGATGACGCCGGGCACCGCCTTGAAGCGGCGGTCCAGGATCCAGTCCTCGATCGTCTTCAGATCCATGACGGAATAGCCGGGCGGTCCCACCACGCGGTAGCGGTAGATCTCGCCGATCGGGCTCTCCGGCGAGATCTGCGGCTGCGTGGTGCTGGGCAGCGGCGACAGCCGCGACAGCCGGTCGATCACGCCTTGCTCGGCCTGCCCATAGGTGACGTCGTGCGTGAACTGCACCTTGACGTCGCTGAGGCCGAGCAGCGAGACCGTCCGCACCGAGGCGACGTGCGGGATGCCCGCCATCTGGATCTCGATCGGGAGGGTGACGGAGCGCTCGATCTCTTCGGCGGACTGGCCGGTGCTTTGCGTGACGATGTCGACCAGCGGCGGCACCGGGTCGCGATAGGCCTCGGTGTCGAGCCTGGGGAAGCTCATGATGCCGACGGCGAACAGCAGCGCCAACAACATCACCATCAGGACGCGCTGGCGCGGGGCAAAGATGACAATCGCGTTCATGATGCCTCGCCGCCCCGACCGCTCAACCACCGTGGGCGGCGCGGTCGATGAGCGGCGCGCCCGAGGTCACGATCTCTTCGCCGGGCTCGAGGCCGGCGACGATCTCGACCATGCCGTCCGCCGTGGTCCGGCCGGTGCGGATGCTGCGCGGCGCGAGGGTATGGTCGGGGCGCACGACCCAGACGCGCGCCGTGTCGCCCTCATGGATGATGGCGCTCTGCGGCACGCCCGGCGCGCTGCGCTCGCCGCCGGTGACGATGCTGAAGCTCGCGACCATCTCCGGCTTCAGCGCGCCGTCGGTGTTCTCGACCTCGGCGCGGACCGCCAGGCGGTGCGTGGCGGGATCGACCGCGGGCGCGACATAGACGAGCTTCGCCGCGAAGACGCGGCCGGAATAGGCCGGGACGCGCAGCTCGACCGGCGCGCCCAGATGCATCAGCGGCGCCTCCGCCTCGGGCACAGCGCCGACCAGCCAGACCTTCGAGAGATCGCCGATCGTGAACGCCGGAGCGGCGGCGCCGTTCGAGGCGCTGGCGATGGATTGGCCGAGCTCCGCCTGGCGCTGGATGACGGTGCCGCCGACCGGCGCCGCGACCACCGCCTCCGCGCTCGTCTGCGGCGCATTCTCGAGCGCGGCGATCTCGGCATCGCTCTTGCCGAGGAGGCGCAGGCGATTGCGCGCCGCGGCGAGCGCGATCTCGGCGCTGCGGACGTTGCCCTGGGCGGCGGCGAGATCGGCCTGCGCCTGCTGCACATCCTTGAACGCGCCGGCCTTGGCGTCATAGAGCTCGTGCTGCCGTTTCTCGTCGGCCACCGCCCGCGCGAACTGCGCGCGCGATTTGTTGAGCGCGAGCGCGGCGGCGACGAACTCGGTCTGTGCCTGCGCAAGCTCGGCGGCGGCGACCGCCATCAGCGGCGCGCCGCGCTCGACATGATCGCCCAGCTTGGCAAAGAGCTTGGTGACGCGGCCGCTATAGGGCGAGAACACCGGCGTCGTCCTCTCGTCGTCGAGCGCGATCTTGCCGTCGGCCACCGGCTCGGCGCCGAAGGCGATGTCGCCGACGGGCGCGATCTTGAGGCTCGCCCATTGCGCCTCGGTCGGGCGGAAGGTGCCCGGGGCGACGGGCGCAGCCGCCTCGCGCGGGGCGAAATGGCTGCGCAGCGCGGGCACGACGACGAAGAGCAGCAGCGCGATCAGCGCTGCGGTGCCGAGAAGCGCGAGCTGCGCCCGGCGCGACAAGGCGCGGGACGCTCGGGACAGCGGCGAGGGCAGCATGTCATGCACGCTCGGCAACCTTGACTGAGGACGGCGCAAACCCGCCCGGCGCGGGGGACGGCGGGGAGTTACCGGCTTCTATACGGTGTCCAGCTTACGGAAAGCTGACACGGGACGCCCCGGCCCCGACGCGCCATCTCATATTAGGCAATTAAATGCTACACTTTGCCGATATCGGGAACCGGTCCGGGCGGGGTTGCTGCGGTATGAGGCTGCTGGTGGTCGAGGATAATGCGGAGCTGGCCGAGCTTCTGACCAAGGGGCTCGATGCGGCCGGCCTCGCCGCCGACGTGGTCGGGACCGCGCAGGACGCGCGCGGCGTGCTGGCGACGACGCGCTATGCGGCGGTCGTGCTCGATCTCGGCCTGCCGGACGAGGACGGGCTCGGCGTGCTGCGCGAGCTGCGCGCCCGCCAGGACGCGACCCCGGTGCTGGTGCTGACCGCGCGCGGCGGCGTGCAGGACCGCGTCGTCGGGCTGCGCAGCGGCGCCGACGACTATCTCGCCAAGCCTTTCGCACTGGAGGAGCTGGTGGCGCGGCTGCAGGCGCTGCTGCGCCGCCCGGGCGCGCTGCTCGGCCGCTCGCTGCGCGTCGGCAACATCGCCTTCGACACCGAGGCGCGCCAGGTCTTCGTCGGCGACACGCCGCAATTCTTCTCGGCGCGCGAGGTGGCGGTGCTGGAGATCCTGATGCGGCGCAGCGGGCGCGTGGTGTCGAAGAAACTGGTCGAGGACCAGCTGTTCGGACTCTCGATCGATGTCGGCTCGAACGCCGTCGAGGTGTATATCCATCGCCTGCGCAAGCAGCTCGCCGACAGCGGCGCCTCGGCGCAGATCCACACCATCAGAGGCGTCGGCTATCTCATCGCCGAGGACAAGGAGCCGTGATCCGCTTCAAATCGATCACCACCCGCGTCATCTCGCTGCATGTGATCGCCATCGGCATCACCTCGATCTGCATGCCGCTGGCGCTCTACTGGCTGCTGAACTCGACGGCGAACGACCTGCATCACGGCGCTCTGCGCGACCATGCCGGCACCATCGCGCAATACCTCGTGCGGCAGCCCGGCGGCGGCTGGGCGCTGGAGCTTCCCGCCGGGCTGCGCGAGCTCTATTCGGAGAGCTACGGCCGCCTCGGCTATGCCGTGCTCGACGGCCACGGCCGCGTCCTCTTCTCCTCGCTCGACGACGGCGCGGCGATTTTCCCCAAGCCCCGCCGCGCCGCGCCGGAGCAGTTCATCGAGACGCGGCGCGGCAACGCGGTGATCTATGGCGCCAGCCTCGCGGAGGCGATCGGCGGCGAGACCGTGTGGATCCAGGTCGCCGAGGATCTCGCCCATCGCGACGTGCTGATCGACGACATCGTTGCCGACTTCTTCCCGCGCGTCGGCTGGATCACCTTGCCGATCCTGCTGGTGCTGCTGATGATCGACATCGTCATCTTCCGCCGCGCGCTGCGCCCGGTGCTGCAGGCCTCGGACACGGCGCAGACCATCGGCCCGGCGCGCACCGACGTGCGCCTGCCGACGCAGCGCATGCCGCGCGAGATCCTGCCGCTGGTCAAGGCGGTGAACCAGGCGCTCGACCGGCTCGAACGCGGCTTCCGCACCCAGCGCGAGTTCACCGCCGACGCCGCGCATGAGCTGCGCACGCCGCTCGCCATCCTGCGCGCGCGCATCGACACGCTGGAGAACAAGACGGTGCGCGAGGCGCTGCGCCACGACATCGCCGGCATGAGCCGCATCGTCAGCCAGCTCCTCGACATCGCCGAGCTCGAGAGCTTCGTGGTCGATCCCGAGGAGAAGGCGGATCTGCAGAGCGTCGCCGCCGAGGTTGCCGCTTTCATCGCGCCGCTGGCGGTGGCGCAAGGCAAGAGCATCGCGCTCGGCGGCGCCAAGGACCCGGTCTGGATCAAGGGCAATCCCGAGGCGCTGTTCCAGGCGATCCGCAATCTCGCGGAAAACGCGATCAGCCATACGCCGGCCGGCACCACGGTCGAGATCGAGGTAGCGGCGAGCGGCGTGCTGCGGGTCCTCGACGACGGACCCGGCGTGCCCGAGGGCGAGCGCGAGCTCATTTTCCGCCGCTTCTGGCGCCGCGATCGCCGCCGCACCGGCAATGCCGGGCTCGGCCTGTCGATCGTCTCGCGCATCGTCGAGGCGCATGCGGGATCGATCGCGGTGGAGAACCGCGCCGGCGGCGGCGCCGTCTTCTCGCTGCACTTCGCCCGCGCCGCGTGAGCGGGCGACTGCGGCATGTCCCGGCGAAGGGTGCGGCGGTTCGCCGCAGACCACGCGGCCGATCAATGGACCCGGGGCATGTTTCTGCGCGAGAAATCCGCGCTAGACGATCGCGATGCTCGGCGCGCCGCCCTCTTCCCAGACGTTGAACACCGCGTCCCACTGGGCGATCTGACCGCCGCGCATCCGCCAGAACTCCATGCCGCGGCCGCGCATCCTCTTGCCGGTCCGGGCGTCCTGCCAGTGCGCGTCCCAATCGTTGCCGATGAGATCGCCCATCACCATGCGCAGATGCTTCTCGAGTCGATAATTCTTCTGGCGCGCGAAGCGGGCGCGGAGGAAGGCCTCGATGGCATCGCGACCCTGCATCTCGGGGAAATCGCCGAAGCGGGCGACGGCGTCCGCGGTGAACCCCGCCATGATGCCGACGATGTCGGCCGTGCCGAACAACGCCTCGACCTGCTTTACGATGCGCTTTGCTTCATCGAAGGTCAGCGCTTCTACCGTTCCTGCCGTCATGACCGTCTCCTGCGGCTGCACTTGCGTTCGTGCGTCCTTCGGACAACCCGTTCGATCGCTTTGCGATCGAACCCTCCGGGG
>JBKQTR010000267.1:0-25165 GCA_052143095.1 Allostellaceae bacterium | reverse complement strand
GTCGATTGACCGCGACCGGCTGCTGCTTGCCGAGTTCGAGACGAGGCGAGCAGCAGACACTCGATCACCCGGTCGGCGTGCTTCATCTCGCCGATCGACTGGTCGTATTCATGGATCCGATGCGCGCCACTGGGCGACGGCTCCCTACGCCTTGTCACCCAAGCGCCGGCGCGCCCTCAGTCACGCCTTCGAGCTGGCCGACGGTCTCACGGCCAAAAACCAACGGGATTAAATCACCGACCGCCACCACGACCACGGTTCATGTCCATGAACCTTCCCAAGCCGATCGAGACAATCGAGCAGTTCCTCCTTTGTGCTCTGCGCTTGGCCGTCCTTCGCCGACCAGCCCTACATCAACAACTGCCGGATCTACGACGACCGCGTCGGCGAGACCACCCGCTTCACCTACCGTCCCGACCACGAGTGGTACTGGTTTGCGCAGCAGAAGCCCACCGAGGTCTCAATGCTCAAGTGCTATGACGCTGTGACCGACGGCTCCGTCTCGCGCTGGTCTTTCCATACTGCCTGTATCGACCCGACCGCGCCCGCCGCCGCCCGATGCCGCAAGAACGTCGTGGTCCGGTCCTTTGTCTTCTTCTAGGAAGACAGGAAGAGGCAGCGGGCAGAGGAAGCCGACATCGGCGTCGCGATATTTGACGACCGGATGACCGCTTAGGGCGCCAAGCCGCGGGCGAAGGGCCTCCGTGAACTTCCGCTTCCGGGATCACCTGAACGGGCTGCTGATGGCCGACTTGGGTCGAGAGCAGCCACTGGCGGGCACGGCCGATTGGGTTTTGACCCTAGGGCAGGGGCCGCTGCAGGGTCGGATGAACCGCGATGGCGTAAGCGGCGAAGCCCTCGACGATGAGCCGCATCCCCCAGGAAGGCGCCGCGGGGCTGGTGGTGGCATCGCCGGATATCCGCGACAGCCGCCTGCTCACCGACAGTCTCGGTCGCGCTGCTCTCCGATATCATGCAGCCGATGTTCGATTCGCTCACGTTCATCTCGGTCAAGATCATGCTCGCGGTCAAGCCGGTCACGAAGCTCGCGTTCTTCTCGGTCGAGCGCGTCGCATTGTTCACGCCGATCCTCCGCCCGCACAGCCATCACGGGCACCGCGAGGAACGCTCCGACCAGTCCGAAGAATTGCCGCCTACGCATAGTCGCCTCCTCCCCTTGAACTTTGACCTGCCGCTAACATTTCGGGGCGCTCTACAGCTTATTTATGGCGGCGCGGTTCATCCGCCCGTCCAACTAAGCAACTTATAGTTTTAGTTTCGTCGTTGACGTTCCATAGCTTGGCCGCGCAACGGTGGGGCGAGGATCGCCGAGCCTTTGAAACGCAAAGCTAGTCACCTCGTCTGAATCCCTCACCAACCCAGAAAAATGCCGCTCCGATCAGCAGCGTAGCAATCGCAACGCCAAGTCCGACCAGGGTAGCAGCCGTCGCAATCTTACGCCACGGGTTAGCAGTCGGACCCACCCCAGCCTTTGCGTGAAGGGCCATGAGTCGCGTCAGCCGCTCGCCATGAAGCTGAGGTTCCTACGGTATTTCAGGCGGCGTCGCGCAACGGCCGCGGCGCGACCGCCGTCGCCGCGTACTCGACCCGTGCTCGACCTACGGTCACGGTTTCGACGCCGCTCGCCTGGGAAGAGGTCGAGCACGGCATCCGCTCCGACCACTTCACCCTCTTGACTCTGCCGCAGCGCCTCCGTTCGAACGCTGCCGATCCCTGGCGGGATTTCGGCGCGACGAAGCAGACGATTTCAGCGGCCGCGCGCCGCACGCTCGGCGCCTGATCGGCGCCGCGTGGCGAGGGGTGGTCAGGGCAGGGGCCGCTGCAAGGTCGGATGAACCGCGATGGCGTAGGCGGCGAAGCCCTCGATGATGAGCTGCATCCCCCAGGAGGGCGGCGCGGGGCTGGTGATGGGATCGCCCATGAGATCGTGCCGCGAGGGTTCCCCAGCGGACGGGTACCGGAAGATCGTCTGAGCGAACGATGACAGCGTTTGCATGACCGCCTCCCCTATGCCAAGCCATCGACTGAGCTAAGCACATCATGGATTCCGGCGGGCGGTTGTGACGCTGCGCACATCGCGAGGAAGCGGCTTCACCGGATGCCGGCGCTGCGGCAACCCTGCAGCATTGAGCGGAAGCAGAGCACGAGGCGAGGTCGGCCCCAGATCGGAACCTCGAGCGTCCCCGGGGGCGGCGGGCACGAGCCGGCCGCTTGTTCGACCGGCCAAACGGGGTCGCTCTATCTGCTGCCGGTGCTGTCGCCTGGCAGCTCGCCGCGCTCCGCTTTGGGCGGCGGCTCGAACGGCAGGACATCCGGCATCACCCGCACGCCTGTCGTGAACTTGAAGGGATAGGTTCCGCCGCTGAGATAGGTCATCTCGACGAAATAGGCGACCCAGCCCTGCTGCGGCGTCGGCACCTTGCCGATGTAGACGCCGTCGCCCTCTTCGTTCAGAGTCGAGCTCCGATACGCCGCCCCGATCGTCGCCAGCCGGAAATCCCGCGCCGTCGGGTTCGCCGCCTGCCACAACCTCATTTCCAACGGCTTCGTCTCCGTCTTCACCCGGATCGATCCGTCAACCTCGAAGCGCCAGTCGAATCTCGGCCGCGGCGTGCCGTCGATGATGGACTCATAGAAGGCCACGGCGCTTTCCGCCGCGTCCGAGCCTCGCGACGTGTGGTCGGTATTCGGAACGTAACGCAGATATGTCTCGCCCTTCAGCCCATTGACGTAGAATTGTGAGGAGTCCGGCAGGAAAAACTGGTCCCCCGTCGAATTGACGATGAATTTCGGCATCGTCAGCCGGTCGCGATAGGAGTAGGGATCCTCGATCTCGATCAATTTCGCGAACTCCGGCGTGCCTCGCCAGCGCATGATCCCGATGTCCTGGTATTCGCCCAGCGTTGGGGCCCAGAAGCCGTAGGCGCGATAGTGGTGTTCGAATGATGGCTCGAGATTCAGCATATCGATGACCACGGGGACGATCGCCACGACCCGCTTGTCCACCGCCGCGGTCGTCCACGCTGTCCACCCCCGCTTCGACGCGCCTCCGACGACGAACTGATCCACGGCCAGGCGGCCGCCCTCAGCGCTGTCGCAGAACGCGGTGACCGTGTCCATGGCTCGAACCGCGCTCTTGGTCATCGGCAGTCGAAGCGGCCAGGTCTCGTCGCCGGTTCTGAGGTATTTGTCCCAGCTATAGGCGGTGATCGCGTCCTCCGTGCGCTTCCGCGTCTCGTCTGAAAAGGTCAGCGGCTCGTTCGGCACCATGCGCACCTCGCTCACCACAGAGCTGGTGGTCAGCGCGAGCAACGTCATCAGCGGATTGACCTGCGCGGGAGGCTTGCGCTCGGTCGAGCCGCCGCTGATGACAAGGACGCCGATGCGCGTTTTGACATGCTCCGGCTCGACGATGGTCACCCAGTGCTTCCAGATCGGCTTGTCCACCTCCGCTGCCGTACGCCATTGTTGCGACGTCATTTCCAAGACGTATGCCGTGTAACCGACGCCGGGGATGGTGTTCACCAGCTCGTACCGGTAATTCGGATCGGGCGCGGCGACATAGCGGTCGAGCGCCGTCTCTTCGCCCGCGAACGCCGTCGCGGCAAACAGCATGCCGAACGCCGGCAGAACGACAAGAAGACCGGTCATCGCCATCCTTGGCAGGGGCATTGCTCCTTGGCGTTGGCGGCTGCGGGCCGCCGGTCAAGGATAGGCGGTTGGAGGCTCATGCTACACGGTCCGGGTCAAGCTGCGAAGAATGGCGGCCACCTCCCCGCCGGTGAGCTCGCCGATCCCGGAGAGCCAGCTACGCACCATGCATGTCGTCGTCGCCAGGCTCCGCCCGGACGAGGCGGCGGCGATGCGCCGGAAGGCCGGCTGATCGCTCAATGAGCTGTTCAGTCACGTCTCGTCGCGAGGCCGGGCGCGATTGAGTTCGCGGCACGCCAGGGGCTCCAACGCGTCGATAAATAAAGTCGGTCGACGGTGCGGATGTATCACCTATCGCCGCATCGAGAAGGCGATGATCGGCGGAAAGCGCGCAAGCCGGATCGGTACGCGCCGCATCGCCGGTGAGCGCGAAGGCCTGACAGCGGCAGCCGCCCCAATCGATCTCGCGCCGCTCGCAGGAACCGCAGGGCTCCGGCATCCAATCCGTACCGCGAAAACGGTTGAACGCGTCGGAGCCGTACCAGATCTCGGTAAGGGTCGCTTCGCGCACTGAGGGGAAATCGAACCCCGGCAGGCTCTCGGCAGCATGGCAAGGCAGCACCTTCCCCGCCGGGCTAACATTGAGGAACCGCCGGCCCCAGCCGCCCATGCAGGCTTTGGGGCGGCGCGCGTAATAGTCCGGCACGACGTAGTCGATGGTGAGCACGCCCTTGAGCCGCTCGCGCGCCGTCGCGATGATGGCCGTTGCCTCATCGAGCTGCTCGCGGGTGGGCAAGAGCGCCGCGCGGTTCAACAGCGACCAGCCGTAATACTGGACATGCGCAACCTCGATCCGCGAGGCGCCGAGGTCGAGGGCAAGCTCGATCATCTGCGGCAGGCGTGCGAGGTTCTGACGGTGCACGACGGCATTGATCGTGAGCGGCAGGCCCGCTGCTTTCACCAGCGCCGCCGCTTTGCGCTTTTTCGCCTGTGCCTTGGGGAAGCCGGCGATACGATCTCCGATCTCGTCATCAGTATCTTGGAAGCTCAATTGAACATGCTCGAGCCCTGCTTCGACCAGCGCTGCCATGCGCTCGCGATCCAAGAGAACACCCGAAGTGATGAGGTTGGTGTAGAGGCCCGATTGCGCCGCATGGCGCACGAGCCATTCGAGATCACGGCGCACCAGCGGCTCGCCGCCGGAGAAGTGCACCTGGAGAACGCCTAGGGCAGCAGCTTCGGTCAATACTCGACGCCAGCTCGCCGTATCGAGTTCCGCGCTCGCCCGTTCCAGTTCGAGCGGGTTAGAGCAGTAGGGACACTGCAGAGGGCAGCGATGGGTCACTTCCAAGAGAAGAGCGAGCGGCGGTGCCGGGGTTGTCATAACGGAACCATTCCTGTGTCGCAGGCCCTTTCCAACGCAGCGGTATCAGATCGCCAGGGCTCGCCGTGCCGTGAGCTTTCGCGCCGGTTACGGTTTCAATGGGGCCATCGTCTTGCGCGGGTGGGTGCGTCTTTGCTCCTCCGCCAGACTGGATTGCCCTTCACCGGGACCTAATGGCGTCGGCCATGGTCGGATGACGCAAACTGGTCCCCGGAAGATGCGCCACTCCGCCCGAGCGGGCGGAGTGGCAAATCGAAAGATGCGAGTTCTACTACAGCGTTGCGCAGGCGTAAGAGTTGATCTCCAAGCCTACAGCGATCTCGATGATGGCGGGTTTCTTCCACAGCATAGACAATCCTCCTGTAGGTGGCGCGTGCCACACGTTCAACCAACTTGATTTTTAATAGTTATAGAAACATTCTAAGCTTGCGCTTCCCGAGAGTCAAACCCTATTCGAGGGAGATGGCGTCCGCCAAAATGCGACGCGTCTCGGTGAAACTCGATGAATTGTGAGCTGAAATCATGACGACGCATCCGTCCCCCGGAACACCGGCGCAAGAGGCTGACGCCATTCTTCGCGACCTAGGGGTGGCTCGCCACGACTATGTGGGCGGCGCGCTCGTCGCGCGCTCGCCGATCACCGGCGGATCCATCGCGCAGGTTCGGCCGGCTGATCCCGCGATGGCGAAAGCGGCGATCGGCCGCGCGCATCGGGCATTTGCGGAGTGGCGCCGAGTTCCTGCGCCGCGCCGTGGCGAGCTCGTCCGGCTGCTCGGCGAGGAATTGCGTGGCAAAAAGCAAGGTCTTGGCCGCCTCGTCACGATTGAGACGGGGAAGATCCTTTCCGAGGGGCTGGGCGAAGTCCAGGAGATGATCGATATGTGCGATTTTGCCGTCGGTCTCTCGCGTCAGCTTCATGGGTTGACGATCGCGACTGAACGCTCCGATCACCGAATGATGGAGACTTGGCATCCGCTTGGCGTCTGCGGCGTCATCACCGCGTTCAACTTCCCGGTTGCCGTTTGGTCATGGAATGCGGCGCTGGCCCTCGTGTGCGGCAACCCCGTCGTGTGGAAGCCGTCGGAAAAGGCGCCACTCTCGGCGTTGGCGGCGCAGGCGATCTTCATGCAGGCGGCAGCGCGTTTCGGCGGCGTTCCCGACGGTTTGTCCACCGTCCTGATCGGCGACCGCACGATCGGCGAGACGGTGGTCGAGGATCATCGCGTGCGGCTTCTTTCGGCCACGGGCTCGACCGACATGGGCCGGCAGGTCGGCCCGAAGCTCGCGGCTCGCTTTGGGCGCCCCCTTCTCGAGCTCGGCGGCAACAATGGTGCGATCGTCTCCTCTTCGGCCGATCTCGACCTTGCTCTTCGGGCGATCGCTTTTGCGGCCATGGGGACGGCCGGTCAGCGCTGCACGACGTTGCGTCGCCTCTTCGTGCATGAAACTGTCTACGACGCGCTGGTCGCACGGCTGCGACCCGTCTACGGAACGATCGCCATAGGCGATCCACGCGACCGCGGCACATTGGTCGGCCCACTCATCGACGAGGCGGCGTTCGTCGCCATGGAACGCGCGCTCAGGGAAGCGTTCGTGTGTGGGGCGGCAATTTATGGCGGAGAGCGTGTCGCGGGGATCGGCGGTGCCGGTGCCTACTACGCTCGCCCCGCCCTTGTCGAGATGCCTGCCCAAACCGGACCGATGCTGCGCGAGACCTTCGCGCCAATCCTCTACGTCCTGCGCTACCGCGACTTGGACGAGGCGATCAGCCTCCACAACGCGGTCGACGCGGGATTGTCGTCCGCCCTGTTCACTAGGGACCTGCAGGAGGCCGAGCGCTTCCTTTCGGCTGAAGGCTCGGATTGCGGCATCGCGAATATCAATATCGGACCCTCAGGTGCCGAGATCGGCGGCGCATTCGGTGGCGAGAAGGCGACGGGCGGCGGACGCGAGGCCGGATCGGACGCGTGGAAGAGCTACATGCGGAGGGCGACGAATACGGTCAACTTCGGCAGCGCCCTACCACTGGCTCAAGGCGTCACATTCGCGATCGACGCGTGAGGTGCCCGGGCAACGCGCGACAGCGCGAGCCTTGGCGGATGAGGGCGAAGCCCTTATCACATCGTCAGCACGATCTCGCCGAAATGCGCGTCGGTGCGCATGTGCGCCAGCGCCGCGGCTGCTCCCTGGCGGGATTTTGACGCGACGAAGCAGACAATTTCAGCGGCCGCGCGCGGGACGCTCGGGGCCCGGCGCGTCATGGCGACGGTCGCAAGACCCAGATCGCCGCAGGCTCCTTGCCCGAGGCACGGACGGCGACAAAGAAGCGATCGAGATCGGGCGCGAAGAACGACGTCCGCGCCCCCGAAACCGTGGGGATGTGGCCGATCCGCCGGTACGCCGTGCCGCGCGCATCGAATACGTCGACGAACCCCTCGCCGCAGCTGACGTAGACCCGGTGCCGCTTCGTGTCGACGAAGACGTCGTCAGAATCCCCGCAGGTCTCGACGTCGGCTGCCGCGCCGTCCTTCGATGCCAAGGCGAAGAGCCGTGGCGGGCTCCGGAACACGACGAGGACGCGCTGGCTCTCGCGGTCGATCGCCATCGGGAAGTTGGAGCGGAGCGCGCCCGTCGGCACCGCCGAGGCCTGGCTCTTGGCCGCGAGATCGACGACCGCGATCTCTCGGGCGTCCGGCACGTTGACGAAGATCTGGGTCGCCGTGCGGTCGAACTGGAAGGCCTCGGGATGCCCCTTGAGCCGGATCTCGGCCGTCACCTTGCCACTGCCGGGATCGATCTCGGCGAGGGCGCCGTTGCCATAGCCGACATAGACCTTCCTGTGCTCGACGTCGACCCGGACGTTGTCGGCGTCCTCGCCGAGATCGATCCGGCCCGCCGGCGAGAGATCGGCGCCCCGGTAGGCGCGGACCGATCCGTCGGCGGCGTTCGCGACGTAGAGCGTGTCGGTCCAGGGCACGTAGCCGACGCCCTGAGGTTGCTTCAGTCCGGTGATACCGTGGACGACTTTAGCCGCAGCGACGTCGACGATGCCGATACTGTCGTTGCCAAGCTCGGCCACGAAGAGGCGTTTGCGGTCGGGATCGAACGCGAGATGATCGATCCGGCCCTTCACATCGCCGAGCGGGATCTTCGCCTCGAGCACCAGCGGCGCAGGATCCTCGGCCCACGCCGCGAAGCCGACCATGACGACCGCGACGGCCAGGGCGTTTGCGATCCAGCTCATTGCGCATTCTCCCGGCTTGCGACCGCTCGCATCTCGGACGTCATCGGCATCGACCGCCTCCGGGCTCCGCACGTCGACGACGACGGGCGACGCGGCGGTGCCGACGGAGTGGCGGAGATCCCGAGGAGTGATGGTGCGAATTGCGTCCATGTGCCCAGCCCTCGAACGTCGAGCGTTGAGCAGAGCTTGGACGGTGCGTCGTCTTGGGAATGCCGGGGGTCTGCGTGCCCCGACCAGCTAAACTCTATCGCGTCGTCCGTCTGCCGGCAAGCGGGCAGCTGCTCGAGGGCGGGCTCGCCGCGGTGCGCTTGATTCAGCGAGCGTCGGGGGGCGGTCTCAAGTGAGACGCCGCTACGCCGGGCGGACCTAAGGCAGGGCGCGACATCGCGAGCCTTGGCGGATGAGGGCCAAGCTTGTACCATGGTTTCTGGCCGGTCTGCGCCGACCTGCTACGTCATCGGCGCACACGAAATTTTAGTCGCCGGTGTACACCAGTGACGTAGGATGCTCCCGCGACCGCCGCCTCACATCGTCAGCACGATCTTGCCGAAATGCGCGTTGGCGCGCATGTGCGCCTGCGCCGCTGCGGCCTCGTCGAGCGGGAAGCTGCGGTCGATGGGGAGCGCGAGCCTGCCGGCCTCGACCGCGCCCCAGAGGTCGGCGCGCATGCGGCGGACGATCTCGCGCACCTCTTCCAGTGAACGCGTGCGGAAGGTGACGCCGATATAGTCGATGCGCTTCAGCGCATGCAGGTCGAAATCGAACTCGCCCTTCATGCCGCCCAGCCGCCCGACATTGACGATGCGGCCGAGGATCGCCGCCGCCTTCATGTTCTGGTTGGCGACGCTGGCGGAGATCTGGTCGATGATGAGGTCGACGCCCTTGCCGCCGGTCGCCTCGGCCACCGCCTCGGGCCAGGCGGGGTCCTTGCTGTCGAGCGCGAGGTCGGCGCCGAATTCCCTAAGCCGCGCGCGCCGCGCCGGGTTGGTCGAGCTGCCGATGACCAGCCGCGCGCCCCTGAGCTTGGCGATCTGCAGCCCCATCAATCCGACGCCCGTGCTCGCGCCCTGGATCAGCACGCTGTCGCCCGCGCGCAGCCGGCCGTTGGTGACCAGCGCGTCATGCATGGTCTGCAGCGCCACCGGCAAGGTCGCCGCCTGCGGGAAGGTCATGTTGTTGGCGGGGATCGGCGAGACGCGGCCCCAATCGCTCACGGTATATTCGGCATAGCCGCCATTGCCCGAGCACATGACGCGGTCGCCCGGCTTGAGGCCCTTGACCTCGGATCCCACCTCGGCGACCTCGCCCGCCCATTCGAGGCCGACGATGGTGCCGGCGCCGCCCACCGCGCCGTGGCGGTGGCCGGATGCCACCGCGAGATCAGCGCGGTTGAGCCCGGCGGCGCGCACCCGCACCAGCACCTCGTTGGGCTTGGGTTGCGGCCGCGGCACCTCGCGGATCTCCAAGCCCGTCTCGCCCACTACCGCTGCCTTCATGACTCAGCCCTCCGCGAAGAACGCGCGCACCGTGTCGATGAACGCCTCGAGCCGGTCGTGATGGACCCAATGGCCCGCCTTCTCGAAGCTCTCGACCCGCGCGTGCTTGAAATGCGTGATCCTGCCGTCCTCGACCGGGTTCGACGCCCAGCTCTCCTTGCCGTAGACCAGCAGCGTCGGGCAGGCGATGCGCGCCCAGAGCTGCTCGACATCCTCGACGCTCATGTCGTAAGGCGGAAAGGCGCGGACGTAATTGTCGAACTTCCAGCTATAGGTGCCGTCCTCGTTCTGGTTGACGCCGTGCTGCGTCAGATGGCGCGCCTGCTCGGGCGAGAGGTGCTTGTTCGCCTCCTGCATGCGCTTGAACGCCTCCTCGATCGAGGCGTAGCGCCGCGCCACGCGGCCGGACAGCGCCCGCTGCTCGTCGATCCATTTCTGCATGCGCTCGGCGATGGTCCGCTTCAGCCGCTCGGCGAGCATCCGGGGCGAGGGGCCCATCCCCTCGATGGCGAGCAGCTTCGCCACCTTGTCGGGATAGATCCCGGCATAGCGCAGCGCGATGTTGCCGCCCAGCGAATGGGCGATGATGGTGACCGGCGCGAGCTGCTGCTGGTGGACGAGTTGGGCGAGGTCGTAGAGATAGCCGGCCATGCTGTAATTGCCGTCGGGCGACCATTGGCTGTCGCCATGGCCGCGCAGATCGGGGGCGATGATGTGCCAGTCATGGCGCAGCCGCTCGGCGACCCAGTCCCAGTTGCGGCAATGATCCTGCCCGCCATGCACCAGCAGCAGCGGCGGCGCCGCGGGATTGCCCCAATCGACATAGTGCAGCCGCAGCCGCTGCGAGAAGAAGATGCGCGAGGTCGGGCCGGACATGTCATCGGCACTGGCGGTCATGATGCGGCGGTCACCTCGGATGCCTCGATCTCGGCCGCAGCTTACCCCGCCCGCGGCAGAATTCCAGGACCGGCGCCGCTATGATCGCGTGATCATGCGCTGGTCGCCGACCGAATGGCTCAGCAGCGGTCCCAACCGCATCGCGCTCTCGACCGCGTTGCGCGGCACCATCGCCGCGGCGACGCCGCTGGCGCTGCTGCCGCATATCGGGCTCGCGGACGTCGCCTATCCCGCGGTGCTGGGCGCGCTCTTCACCTCGATGGTCGATGTCGGCGGCCCCTATCGCAGCCGGCTAATCGCCATGCTGATCCAGGCGCTGGGTGGGATGTGCCTGCTGCTGCTGGGCAGCGCGGCGGCGGGCAATGGGTGGGCGGCGGCGCTGGTCATGGCCGCGATCGGCATCGGCTGCGGCATGATCCGCGCGCTGGGCCCGGGCGGCGCCTCGCTCGGCAACAACATGGCCGTGGCCTTTCTCGTCGGCCTCCAGGTCGGCGAGGTCGGCGGCCCCGAGCTCCTCTGGGCCGAAGGCTATGTCGGCGGCGGGCTCTGGACCGTGCTGGTGGCGCTCGCCTTCTGGCAGCTGCGGCCCTATCGCCGCCTCGAGCAGGAAGTGGCGGGCGCCTGGGAGGCGGTGGCGGCGCTGGTCGCCGCGATCGCCCGCGCCGACGGGTCCGAGAGCGCCGCAGCGCACGAGCAGCGCGAGCGGCTCATCGCCCAGCGCCATGCCGCGGCGCGCGAGGCGGTCGAGCGGGCGCGCGAGGCGCTGGGCGAGATGCGCGCCGGCACCGCCGGTCCCGGCACCACCATCGCCCAGCTCGTCGTGCTGCTCAACGCCGCCTCGCGCGTCGCCGCCGCGGCACTGACCTTGGGCGAGGTCGGGACGGCGAGCCTCGCCGCCGAATCTCAACTGCAGCAGGCCTGCCACGCGGTGGCGCGCATCCTGCTCGACGGCAAGGGCGACTTGTCGCTCGCGGGCCTGCGCCGGCAGTTGCAGCAGGCGCAGGCGCAGGGCGGCGAGAGGCAGCGTCAGGCCGAGCTCCTCGCCTGGGCGCAGGCCCTGCGCCATTTCGACAATGCCGAGGAGGCGCTGCGCCTGCTGTTCGGGGAGCGGCGGCGCCTGCCCGACCTGCTGCGCCTGCCCTTCGCCCATCGCCGGCCGCGCGGCTCGGTGGTCTCGGCGCTGCGCGCCAATGCCAGCCCGCGCTCCGCCATCTTCCGCCATGCCATGCGGGTCGCGGTGGTCACCGCGCTCGACACCGCGATCATCACCCGCTTCCGCCTGCCGCACGGCATCTGGCTGCCGCTGACCTCGCTCGTCATCCTGCAGCCGGATTACGCCAGCACGCTGACGCGCGCGCTGCAGCGCAGCGCCGGGACCGTTGCTGGCGCGGTGGTGGCGGGCGCGCTGCTGGCCTATGTGCGCGGCAGCGCCGACTACGACGCGGCGATCGGGCTGCTGCTCTTCGCCACATTCCTGCTCATCCGCCGGCGCTACGGCTATGCCATGACCTTCCTGACGCCGCTGATCATCCTGCTCATCGGCATGAGCAGCGCCAATCCCTGGATCGATCTCGCCGACCGGCTCGCCTACACCATCGGCGGCGCGGCGCTGGCGCTCGCCGCGGGATATCTGCTCTGGCCGCAATGGGAGCACGAGCAGCTGCGCCAGCGCCTGGCGCGCGCCATCGACACCGACCGGGAGTATATCGCCGCCGTGCTTGCCGGGCTGGCGCGGCGTGAGGCGGCCGGGCCGGCCCTCGCCCCGCTGCGCCGCCAGTCGGAGCTCGCGATCGCCAATGCCGATGCCGGCTACCAGCGCATGCTCGCCGAGCCGAGACGCCGGCAGGCGCCGGTCGAGATCGGCTTCGCGCTCCTCATCTATGTCCATCGGCTCTGCCGCCACGCCATCGCGCTCTCGGCGCAGCTCGGTGCCGTCGCGGTGCCGGCGGCACCGCTCGAGGCGCTGGGCGGCCTGATCGCCGCGGCGCTGGCGGATGCGGCCCAGGCGCTGCTCGAGAGCCGGCCGCCGGCGCCGCGTCCGGGCTTCGATCCGCCGCTGGCGCTGCTGACGGCGTCGCTCGCCGCCGAAGGAGAGAGCGGGCCGGGCGCGGTCACCGCGGCGCTGCTCGGCCGCATCGTCAGCGACGTCACGGGACTGCTCGGCGCCGCGGCGACGCCGCGCCCGGCGCCGGGGCTTGTCAGCGGCGAGCGAATTGGATAAGAGCCGGCGCCGGCATTGCCACGCAGCGGACCCAACCGCTCGCCTCGAGGGGAGCTCAGCCATGCATCGATCGTCCATTGCCGCCCTGTCTCTTGCCGCGCTGGCGCTGCTCGTGGCCGCGCCGCCCGCCCGGGCGCAGGACGCCGGCGAGACGATCTTCAAGCGCTATTGCGCCGTCTGCCATACGGTTGCGCCCGGCACCAACAAGATCGGGCCGAGCCTCGCCGGCATCGTCGGGCGCAAGGCGGGCACCGCGCCAGCCTACACCTACACCCCGGCCAACAAGGATTCCGGCATCACCTGGACCGAGGATAACCTCGACAAGTACCTGACCGATCCCAAGGCGATGGTTCCCGGCACCAAGATGCTGTTCGCCGGGCTCAAGAACCCCGACGACCGCAAGGCGGTCATCGCTTATCTGGCACAGCAGAAGTAAGCGCTTCCGGCTGGGCGGCGTGGTGGCCGCTGACCTCGGCGCCGGCCTCGCGCGCCAGCGGCAGGTAGAAGAAGATCGACGATAGCGAGATCAGGCCGACCGCCAGGAAGGCGGCGGAGAAGTCGTCGGCGCCGAGCGCCGTCCTGCCCTGCGCGAGCAGCGTCACATGCAGCAGCAGCGCGCCGATGCCGACGCCGATGCTGACCGAGAGCTGCTGCGCCATGCTCTGGAAGCTGGTGGCGCGGCTCATCAGCGGCGGCGGCACGTCGGCGAAGATCAGGGTATTGGTGCTGGTGAATTGCAGCGAGCGGAAGAAGCCGCCGGCGAGCAGTGCCGCCAGGATGATCCAGTGCGGCGTCCCCGGCGAGAACAGCGCATAGCTCATGACGAAGAGGCTGGAGATCACGGCATTGCCGAGCAGCACCTGGCGGAAGCCCAGCGCGCGGATGATCGGCGCCGCGGTCATCTTCATGGTCATGGCGCCGGCGGCGCTGGCGAAGGTGAGGAGGCCGGAGGCGAAGGGCGAGAGGCCGAAGCCCAGCTGCAGCATCAGCGGCAGCAGGAAAGGCAGCGCGCCGATGCCGATGCGGAAGAGCGAGCCGCCGATGATCGCCGAGGCGAAGGTCGGGATCCGCAGCAGGCCGAGATCGATGATGGGATAGGCGTGAATGCGGCTGTGCAGCACGTAGAGCGCGATGCAGATCGCGCCGACGGCGAGCAGCCCGGCGACGATCGGCAGCGGCATCACGCCGCGCCCGGCCGTCTCGAAGCCGAACATGAGCCCGGCGAGCCCGGCGCCGGCGAGCACGAAGCCGCGCAGATCGAGCGGCCAGTTGGCCTCCTCCTTGACGTTCTCGATGAACATCGTCGCGAGCCCGATGCCGAGCAGGCCGATCGGCAGGTTGATGTAGAAGATCCAGCGCCAGGAGCTGTAGGTGACGATGAATCCCCCGAGCGGCGGCCCCAGCACCGGCCCGACCAGCGCCGGCACCGTCAGATAGGACATGGCACGCACCAGCTCCGATTTCGGTACCGTGCGCAGCATGACGAGGCGGCCCACCGGCACCATCATCGCGCCGCCGAGGCCCTGCAGCACCCGCGCCGCCACCAGCTCCGGCAGCGAGTTGGCGAGCCCGCAACAGGCGGAGCCGACGGTGAAGGTGACGATCGCGGCGCGGAACACCGAGCGCGCGCCATAGCGGTCGGCGACCCAGCCGCTCAGCGGGATGAACACGGCGAGGCTCAGCAGGTAGGAAGTGATCGCGAGGTTGAGCCGGAGCGGGTCCTCGCCCAGCGATCGCGCGATCGAGGGCAGCGCGGTGGCGATGACCGTCGAGTCCAAGTTCTCCATGAACAAGGCGCAGGCGACGATCAGCGGCACCAGCACGTGGCGGAGGGGAGGGGCCGGCATAGGCCCTAGTTATAGAAGCTAACGGGCGGGGTTGCAGCCCATTGCTTGCAGGGGAGACCTGCGCCGTCGCCCCGGGGCTAAGCCGGGCGGTCGGTGAATTGCAGCGCGGCAAGCCGCGCATAGAGGCCGCCCTCGCGGATGAGGTCGTCATGCCGGCCTTGGGCGACGATGCGGCCCTCCTCCATGACGATGATGCGGTCGGCGCGCAGCACCGTGGCGAGGCGGTGGGCGATGACTAGCGTGGTGCGGCCGGCGGCAAGCCGCTCCAGCGCCTGCTGCACCGCGCGCTCGGATTCCGCGTCGAGCGCCGAGGTCGCCTCGTCGAGCAGCAGGATCGGCGGGTTGCGCAGGATGGCGCGGGCGATGGCGACGCGCTGGCGCTGGCCGCCGGACAGCCGCACGCCCTTCTCGCCGAGAAAGGTGTCGAGCCCCTCGGGCAGACGGTCGAGGAACTCCGTCGCCGCGGCCGCCTCGGCGGCGGCGCGGACCTCGCCGTCGCTCGCCTCGGGCCGGCCGTAGCGGATGTTGTCGGCGGCCGAGGCGCCGAAGATCACCGGGTCTTGCGCGACGAAGCCGATGCGCCGGCGCAGCTCGGCCGGATCGACCGCGGCGATGTCGACGCCGTCGACGCGCACGCTGCCGCGCGCGGGATCGTAGAAGCGCAGCAGCAGCTGGAACACCGTGGTCTTGCCGGCGCCGGACGGGCCGACCAGCGCCACCGTCTCGCCCGGCGTCACCGCCAGCGAGAAATCGGCCAGCGCCGGCCGCTCCGGCCGCGACGGATAGAAGAAGGTGATGCCGTCGAGCGCGACATCGCCGCGGCCCGAGGCGGGAAACGCCAGCGGCTGCGCCGGGGTGGTGATCTCCGGCCGTGTGGCGAGCAGCTCGAGCAGCCGCTCGGCCGCGCCGGCGGCGCGCTGGAGATCGCCATAGACCTCCGAGATGGTGCCGACGGCAAACGCGGTCAGCACGGCATAGAAGACGAAGGCGGAGAGCTCGCCGCCGGTCATCCGCCCCTCGATCACGTCGTAGCCGCCGACCCAGAGCACCAGCGCGATGGCGCCGAAGGCGAGCAGGATGACCACCGCCGTCAGCAGCGCGCGCACGCGGATGCGCGCGATCGCGGTGTCGAAGGACTGCGTGACGCGGCCGGCGAAGCGGGCGCGGTCGATGGGCTCGTGGGTGAAGGCCTGCACCGTGCGGATGGCGTTGATCATCTCCTCGGCATAGGCGCCGACATCGGCGACGCGGTCCTGCGAGCGGCGCGACAGCGCGCGCACGCGCCGACCGAAGAACAGGATCGGCACCACCACCAGCGGCACGACGATCAGCACCAGCCCGGCCAGCTTGGCCGAGGTCACCGCCAGCATGACGAGGCCGCCGACCAGGATCAGCGCGTTGCGCAGCGCCATCGACACGCTGGAGCCGATGACGGTCTGCAGCAGCGTGGTGTCGGTGGTGAGCCGCGACAGCACCTCGCCGGTCTGGGTGGTCTCGAAATAGGCCGGGCTCAGCGAGACGATGCGGTCGAAGACGGCGATGCGGACATCGGCGACCACGCGCTCGCCGATCCAGGAGACGAGAGAGAAGCGCCCGTAGGTTGACGCCGCCATGACTACGACGATGGCGATGAGCACGCCGACGGTGCGGTCGAGCAGGGCGCCATCGGCGGCGCTGAGCCCGTCATCGACGAGTCGCCGGACACCCTGGCCGAGCAGCAGCACGGTCGCCGAGGAGACGATGAGCGCGACGGTGGCGCCGAAGAGCTGCAGCCGGTAGGGCCTGAGAAATCCCAGCAGCGGCAGCAGCGAGCGCAGGCTGCGCCCGCGCGCACGCTCCGCTGCCTGGCCTGCCGGCGCCGCGCCGGCGCTGCCGGCCGCTCGCTCGTTCACGGCCATGTCGCAAGGCGCCTTATGTGGCAGAAGCGGGTGGGAAGTGTCATGATTTTTTGAGCTTGCTGGCAGATTCCGGCACTTTGATATCCCTTCGACGGGTTTGCGGAGCTCTTGCGGACCCGGACACCGCCTCGGGGTCGATCTTACACCGCCGCTGCCACCGTCGCCCATCAGGCATGGATAAGCGAGGGCGAGCCCGGCATTCGGCCGGGCTCACCCGAGAGACCCCTCCCCCTATTTGGCCGCGGCAATGATTGGCGATCATCGCCTTGAGCAGCCTCGCGCCTTCGACCCGTCCGTGTGGCGCGAGGCTTATACGCAGGCGCCTCAGTGCAGCGCGCTGACCTCGACGATCTCGCTGATCGGCACCCACTGCTGGCCATCAAATCGATGCATGATAAACTGCTTGATGGGCCGGTAGTCGGTCGGGCTGGTATTGAACGTGATTCCCGGCAGCAGACCAGGTGCGTGGAAGTTTTTCATGTGGCTCGCGTGGTACATCAGGTTCTCGCGGGTAAGATCATCGCCGCACTGCTCCAGTACATGGCCAAGGGTATAGGCCCACGAATAACCCGTAAAGTTGAGCACGTCGTTCGGATCGCCGGCAGAATAGTACTGCTTCATGAAGGCGAGATAGGCCTGATAATCGGGATCATGCTCCCAACGCGGGTCGCCCGGCGTCATGTCCCAAACTGCCGAGATCAGACCTACGGACTTCTCCAGTCCCGCTGGCTTGAGCACCGTGGGGATCGAACGACCACCGAAGAACATAACGTGCAGCGGCTTCCAACCAATATCATAGACCTTGCGGATCGTCTGCGCCTCCATCTTGGGAATTGCCGCAGTGAACAGGACGTCAGCGCCGGACGCCTGTAACGCCACGATTTGCGAATCTACCGTTGCATCAGTCGACTCGTATGAAGCTGCTAATACGATCATCTTAGCTGCACGGGCTCCTAGGCCGTCCTTGAACCCGGCGAGATACGCCTTCCCAAAATCATCGTTCTGATAAAGCACACCGATCTTGGCCTCCGGCCTGGTTTCCAAGACGTATCTCGCATCGATGCGCGCCTCGTCGTCGTATCCCGGAGTAATCGGCATGGTCCACGGATACTGCTTCGGATCGGCAAACCGGGGCGCGCCGCTCTGGATGAAAAGCTGTGGCACCTTGCGCTCGTTGAGGTACCGTTGCACCGACGCGCTGGTAGGCGTCCCGACGATGCCGAAAATCGCCAGCACTTGCTCCTCCTCGACCAGCTCGCGCACCTGCTCAACGGTCCTAGGAGGGCTGTAGGCGTCATCGAGCGAGATAAAAGTGATCTTGCGCCCGTTCACGCCACCGCGCTCGTTGAGCATTTGAAAGTAGGCTGCCTCCACGCGGCCCTGCGTGCCGACATTCGACAGCGGCCCGCTATAGGGCATCGTGTTGCCAATCTTGATCTCCGTGTCGGATACGCCAGGGCCGTATGTCTTCTCCGCGAGGGCCGTTGGCGCCGCGACTGAACCTGCCAGGATGGCAATAACCACCGCCGTCGCCAGCTTGCGCGGCGACGCGCCGACATTGGCGTGTCTCACGAGAACCTCCCTTGAGTTTTATAGACCGGGAGGCACCGAGTGACTCCCGATCTGGCGTGAATGTTCGTCCTTTTCCGGCCTTCCTGCAAGGCAGACCCGAGGTGCGGTGGCGATCTTGAGCCGCACGATCTCCGCCTCACGCCGAGCGCGCCGCGCCGCCGGCCACGTATTGGCGGGCACGCCTGACGACGCGGCGGAGTCTTGAATGCGCGCGCATGGCGGCACGCCTTGGCCCTCGGGCTCGATCGTCGCGCCGCCACCAAGGGGTCACCGGGCTGGGCGGCGCGGACGCTCCGCCGCCTGGGCCGTCGGCGCCGGCGCCTTAATGCGCCGCGCTGACCTCAACGATCTCGCTGATCGGGACCCACTGGCGGCCGTCGAATCGATGCAAGACGAACTGCTTGATCGGCCGGTAGTCCGTCGGGCTGGTATTGAAGGTGATTCCCGGCAGCAGGCCCGGCTCGCGAAACCCCTTCATATGGGTCGCTTGATACATCAGGTTCTCGCGCGTGAGATCGTCGCCGCAGAGCTCCAGGACATGAGCGAGGCTATAAGCCCAAGCATATCCCGCAAGGTTGAAGACGTCGTTGGGATCGCCGGCGGAATAATACTGCTTCATGAAGGCGAGATAGGCCTGGTAATCGGGATCATGCTCCCAGCGCGGGTCGCCCGGCGTTATGGCCCACGCCGCCGAGATCAGCCCCACGGATTTCTCCAGTCCCGCCGGCTTGAGCACCGTGGGGATCGATTGGCCGGCGACATACGTGACGTGCAGCGGCCTCCAGCCAATGTCATAGACCTTGCGGATTGCCTGCGCCTCCATCCTGGGAATCGCCGCAGTGAACAGGACGTCGGCGCCGGAGGCCTGCAGCGCCACGATCTGCGAATCCACCGTTGCGTCGGTCGGCTCGTATGTGGCTTCCATCACGATCATCTTGGCCGCTCGGTCTCCCAGGCCCTCCTTGAACCCGGCGAGATACGCCTTCCCGAAATCATCGTTCTGATACAGCATACCGATCTTGGCCTCCGGCTTCGTCTGCAAGATGTATGTGGCATAGACGCGCGCCTCGTCGTCGTATCCCGGGGTAATCGACATGGTCCACGGATACTGCTTCGGATCGGCAAACCGCGGCGCGCCGCTCTGGATGAAAAGCTGCGGCACCTTGCGCTCGTTGAGGTAGCGCTGCACGGCCGCGCTGGTCGGCGTTCCGATGATGCCGAAAATCGCCAGCACTTGATCCTGCTCGACCAGCTTGCGCACCTGCTCGAAGGTCTTGGTCGGGTTGTAGGCGTCGTCGAGCGAGATGAAGGTGACGTGGCGCCCGTTCACGCCGCCGCGCTCGTTGAGCATTTGAAAGTAGGCTGCCTCTGCGCGGCCGATCGTGCCGACATTCGACAGCGGCCCGCTATAAGGCATCGTGTTGCCAATCTTGATCTCCGTGTCGGATACGCCGGGGCCGTATGTCTTCTCCGCGACGGCTGTTGGCGCCGCAACTGAACCTGCCAGGATGGCAATAGCTAGCGCCGTCGCCAGCTTGCGCGGCGACGCGCCGACATTGGCGTGTCTCACGAGAATCTCCCTTGAGTTCTAATAGACCGGGAGGCACCGAGTGACTCCCGATCTGGCGTGAATGGTCGTCCTTTTCCGGCCTCCCGGCAAGGCAGACCCGAGATGCGGCGATCCTGAGCCGCACGATTTCCCCCGGTTCACGATCCTTCGGCGCTTTCAGTCGTGCGGCGTATCGAAGGGTCCATGACCGCGAATGGTGACGAAGACCTAGCGCGCTTTGAAGCCGTGTACCTTGAGCGAGTTCCCCCTACCCGGCGATTGTCGAGTGAGCCTTACCTTGGTTCCCATGGCGGGGACGGTAGATCACCCGGTCCGGCGAATTTAGGCAGCCACGAAAATGGCGGTTGCTTCAGTCCAACAAAAATAGATGGGATAGGTACGCCGGGGATAGGCTTTGGCGGCCTTGTGGCTCCAACGATCACATGGCCCTTGGCGGCAGCGGCGAAGAAAGCGTCCACCTCGGCTTTTGCTTCACTGTCTCCGCTCGCAGCTCCTGGATCGTACAGCGTCACATTAGTAGAGCTTATTCCTGCCACTGGACCTATTCCGGGCACTGACATCTCATTGCGGTCTAGTTGCACCCAATCCCGCGGAATCTGCGCCTCCTGTAGAGCATACGCGATTTCAAATCCGAATTGCGACGCCTCGGGGTCCGGGATCGTGTACACGGTCACTTTGCGTTTTATGTTTCCTCGTAGCGCGGAAACAAAGTCTACAAATTCGTCTTTGGTGAAATCGCGGGGGCTAAGCTGTTTTAACATCGCCTTTTCTGTATTCACATTTGCCGAGATTGATTTATCGGTCAATTGCTGCAGCCGGTCGGATGTTTTGAATATTCCCGCATCACCAACAAGCTCGCCAAACACGCTTAATATCACGCTGATCTTTGCCAGTTCGTACAACCACGATTTCTTCCATCTGCCGGATTCTGGAAGCTCGCCAACAAGCCCCACAAGGAGAACGGTGCCGGAGATTATTGCTACGCGCGTGGACGAACCTAGCCAATATGCCGCGTCGGAAGCCGAAAGGTCTTCTAAAAAGATGGCGTTAACTCCGACAAAGGAGATACCGATGATGGCACACGCCCCCGCTACGATAATGCCACCGCGTGTCCACCCAAGTATCTTGCGACTATGCTTGGCTGTCTGGTCGTCGCTTGTTTTGGCAATGGTTGAACGGTCTTCGGCCGCTAGTTTCTCGCCGTGAGCACCGGCATCGTGTTGATGCACTTCTGACTCTTGTGATGGCTCGCCGCAATGGATCGCTATAGCGAGCACAATCACAATCAGAGCGAAGACGGCAAAGAAGATCCAAAAGTTTGCCATGGCCAAAATGTCTACTGTCGTCAACGTTCGGATCTTATGATCGACCCTCTGACGGGCCAGTCGCTTCGAGTTTCTCGACCCTCTTCCTGAGTTGCTCTATCTTCGCATCCTGCTGTGCGAAAGCGACCGTTACCGCATCGAGCATGCGCCTGAAGCGCTTGTCCAAATTCTCATTTTTGGCGTCAGGGGAGAGATCATCCCAAGATTGCTCACCAGCCATCGGCCTTCCCTCCCACTCTCATGAGTTGCGCACACGGTGCGAGGCCATCATCCGCGCACTCGGCCTTGGTATCCTTGCCCATGCTCTCACTCTCGCTTTTTTACCTTCATCAGACGCGCTACGGCAGCATTCAACTCCGCTTCGTCCTTAAGCGCCTGACTGAGACGCTCCGATAGTTCGCCGAGCACGATGCGAATATCGGTCGCGGCCTCTAGGCATTCCGCGTCAGTCTGAGCATGTAGCCCCTCGCTAAGCGCGGAATGCAGGAGCGTTATAGGATTCTGCCCGTTGATCAAGAGGACGGGCGGTATCGCATTCTTCACGATCTCGACCGCCTTGCCGAACTGCGTCTCTGTTTGAGCATGCTTCAAAAGCTTGGTTAGCTCGGGATCGGCGCCGAGCTTCTTCGATACCTTTATGATATTCTCAAAGATGCGGTTCTTTTGATTTTCCACAACCCGTCGATAATAGGCGAACGCGCCGATCCCAAGGCCGTGATTCTCGCACTGTCGGCCCTTAAGGAAGACACTGCGATCAGGTCCGATAAGCGAGATCAAGCGCGACGGTGTGGGCGGGCCATATGGAGGGAACTCGCCGAACTTCCGGCAATGTCCTCCAGGGCCATCGTCATCGGCCTGTGCTGCCAGCGCGAAGATTTTGACGGAGGCGCGGCAATTTGAACACACATAACCGGTGAAGACATTCGTGTAATGCTCGTCGCTTATCGCGGTTTTCGGCCGAGATGCACGAAAGAACCGCGGTCCATTGCATTTGTCGCTTGAGCAGTGCAGCCGAATCTCTGGCGTATCTAACAGCCGAACCGGGGCCGCGCCCTCTACGAGTCGCTCCCAGGTGAATAAGTTTGTGACGATCCGATCTTGATCCTGAGGCACGCTTTCGAGGAACTCTGCCAGGGAAATCGCGGTCGGCGCTTCCTCCGGCCACGCCTCGGGTTCGGTTGCTTCTGATTCATCGGTCATTGTCAGGCCCACCTCAAGCGGGCAGTTCCAGGCGAGGATTAGTAGAACGCCGCGATGAACTCAAGGAACCGCAACGCGGTGCTCGGCGAGAGGTTATGAGTGCGTGGAGTCGCCGGGATCAACTGGCGCCGACTCGTAGCGCGCACAGACTCGTAGCGCGCACTTGCGCTCGCGTGCGGCGCTGGCATACCGTTTGCTTTCGCTGACTCGTGAAAGCACAATTTGACAATAGGTCCTGAGGGGGGCCGAAGCGCCTAAATCGCCCCTCGTTTGCGCGCACATTTGCGAGTCGCATCAGACTCTTAGCTCACGTTCGGCGTACTGATGTGGTATAAGAGCGTCTGCGCGATACAAGCTCACGGCCGAGACGCGGCAAGCTTGGCCATCATTCGGCCATTGTCGCGTACCAAATTTGACCCCGGCCGAGCTCGGCGCTGCCGGCTAAAGTCGGCCACTTTTCAACCCGCTCGCCCCTCCTGGGAGCCGTCGCATCATGTTGAACACGAAATCCGCCGCCCAGCCCACCCAGCCGACCCCACCCTCCCCGAAGACGGAGACCGCCACCCGCAAGCTCGTCGTCGGCCGCGGCATCGTCTTCTCCGGCGAGATCACCTCCTGCGACTGCCTTGTCGTCGAGGGCACGGTGAAGGCCAACATCGCCGGCTGCCACGACATCAATATCGCCGAGGGCGGGTTGTTCACGGGATCGGCCTCGGTCGAGCAGGCCGAGATCCGCGGCCGCTTCGAGGGCGCGCTCAATGTCAGCGGCCGGCTCCTCGTCCATGCCAATGGCAAGGTTGCGGCCGAAGTGCGCTATCACCAGATCGAGATCGAGCGCGGCGGCGAGATCTCCGGTCAGGTGCAGGCGCAGGCCGCCGGCCCGTCGACACAGACGCAGACGCCGACGCCGCTGCCGCGGCGCGCCTAGCCACCCGGCGACCGGCCGCTAAGTCGCGGCCAGCACCGCCCGGATGATCGCCTCCCATTCCTGGGCGAGGGCGACGGATGCTGCCGGTTTGCCGGCGCGTCGATACCAGTAGCCGGCATTGGCGGCGTCGCCCTCGCGGCGATGCAGATAGGCATGCACCCAGGCGCCCTCGGCATCGTCCTGCTCCTGGGCGCAGTCATGGGCCTTGGCCCAGTCTCCCTTGGCATCCCACCACAGCGCCTGCGCCGCGAGGCTCAGCCGCGCCGGCGGCGTGGCCGCGACCAGCGATGCCTTGAAGCCGGCGAGATCCATCGCCGCCTCAACTCGCCTCATAGCCCGGCGGCGGGACGAAGGCGCGGTGCTCGTGCTCGAGCAGGCGCGCCAGCCGCAGGCAGGTGAGGTCGCCGTATTGCGGGCCGATGATCTGCACGCCGGTCGGCAGCCCCGCGGGCGAGAGCGCCGCCGGCGCCACCGTGGCCGGCAGATAGAAGAGGCCGGAATATCCGGCCCAGAAGAGCTGCTCGTCGATCGGCCGCTTCCTGCCGTTGACGGTGATGGTGCGGCTGAAGGGGTCGCCGTCGTGATCGTGCGGGAAGGCGGTGGTGGTCACCGCCGGGCACAGCAGCACGTCGTATTCCCTGAAGAAATCCGCCCAAGCGAGCCGCATCTTGTGGCGCATCTCGTTGCCGACGAGCCAGTCGCGGTGCGCGAGGGTGGCGGCGCGCAGGCCCTGCGCGTTGCCGCTCATATCGTCGGCGGCGAGCGCCTGCGCCATCTCGAGGTTGCGGCGGAAGGCGTCGTCGGGCTGGCGCCCGGACATGGCGGCGCCGAGCAGGCGGCGGAAGAGCCGGTCGACCTCGAGCGTGTCGATCGCCGGCCGCGCCCGGTCGCTGACGGTGGCGCCCGCCTTGGCGAGCGTGTCGGCGACCGCCTGGACGCCGTCCTGCACGGCACGGTCGACCTCGGCATGGGGCACGCTCAGCAGCACCGCGACGCGGAAATCGGCGAGCCGCTCGTGGCGTGGCCTCGCCAGCTCGAGCCGCCAGCCCTGGGCGTCGATCTCGTCGGGCCCGGCCATGGCGGCGAGCGCCACTTCGAGATCGCCGGCGCTGCGCGCCATGGGGCCGACCACCGAGATGTCGGTGACCGCGACTCGCCCGCCGACCGCATGGCCGCGCGGCGAGACCACGCCCCAGCTTGGCTTGTGCGCGTAGACGCCGCAGTAATGCGCGGGGTTGCGCAGCGAGGAGCCGATATCGCTGCCGGCCTCGATGCCGGTGAGGCCCGCCGCCAGCGCCGCGGCCGAGCCGCCCGAGGAGCCGCCCGGCGTGCGCGAGACATCCCAGGGATTGTTGGTCTGGCCGTAGACGGCATTATAGCTCTGCCAATCCGCCAGCATCAGCGGTACGTTGGTCTTGCCGAAGAGCACCGCGCCGGCGGCGACGAGGCGGTCGACCGCGAGCGCGTTGCGCGCGGCGCGGTGGTCGCGAAACTCCGGCGCGCCCCAGGTGGTGGGAAGCCCTGCGACATCGTAGGATTCCTTCACCGTCATCGGCACGCCGTGCAGCGGTCCCCAGGCCTCGCCGCGCTGCAGCGCCGAATCGGCCGCGTCGGCGCGCGCGCGTGCCGCTTCGAGCGTGGTGGCGATGACGGCGTTGAGCCTCGGGTTGTAGCGCTCGACCCGCCGCAGATAGAGCTCCAGCAGCTCGCGGCAGCCCATGCGCTTGGCGCGGATCTCGGCGGCAAGCTCGAGCGCCGAGCGGAACGGCAGGTCGGTCATGGCGTCTCCCTTCGCGCGCTCAGGCGTTGCCGCGCCGCGCGCGCATGCGGCGCACCATGGCGTCGAACATCAGCTTTGCGGTGGTGCCGTCGGCGAAGTCGGCGGCGTCCTTGGTCGAGCGGCGCCGCACC
>JBKQTR010000266.1:0-10766 GCA_052143095.1 Allostellaceae bacterium | reverse complement strand
CGCGTGCGTCGATGACCTCGTCTCCGGAACCCGAAATGCCGGAGACGGCGCCCGAGAGCGGCGACGCCCCACCCCCCCCGCCCGCGGCGCGGGTCCCACCCACCCCGCCCCGGAGGGGCGGAGAGGGCCGGGGTGAGGTGCGGCGAGTCACGGATCTGCGATAGCCGGTACTAGGCGGCGCCGAAGACAGGCCCCGGACTCATGATACGCATGCACCCCTCGGCCGCCAAGGCTCGACCGTGATCGCGGCGTGCGCATCCGGGTCAGTGGTTCCCGCTGCCATGGCCCGCAGCGCCCATGCCGACCGAGGACAGCAAGCCGATAAAGACCAACGGGTAGGCGCCGTACCGGCGCTCGATGGTGTCGCCCTTCGCGCACATGCATTGCGCGTAGCTCGCGTCGTAGCGCTGCTGCGGCGTGCCGGCGACGGGCGCTGCCGCCGGCGCGCCCTCCGCCGGCTGCGTCGGCGCCCCCGCGGCGATCCGCTGCGCGGCGACTTGCCGGCAATCGGCGTCGTCCTGGCGAAACGTCGCGACGCTCTTGTCCTTGCCCGCGGTCGCCACGAGACTGGGCCCGGAGGGCGGCGCGGTGGTGCAGGCACCGAGCGCGAGCGCGGCAAGCAGCAGCGCGGGCGACAGACGCAACATAGGCGCTCCTCCTCGGCAGCGGCTCGGCATTTGCCCGTCATTCCCCCAACGATCAGGAACCCGCCTGAACAATAGCATTCCGCTCGGGTAGCCAGAAGCCAAAAGCCGCGACCTCGGCCATCGGGACTGTGACGTTGCGGCCGCGGCTCACCCCGCGCTGCGCGGCTGCCGGCCCTCGATGGGATAGGCGGGGTCGTTGAAGCCGGGGGTGGAGGGGTGGCCCGCGACGACGAGACGGTCGATCAGCGCCTCGTCCTCGGCCGTGAAGCGGTAGGCGAGCGCCCCCAGGTAATCCTCCCACTGCTCCGGCGTGCGCGGCCCACCGATCACCGCGGTGACGAGGCGGTTGTTCAGCACCCAGGCAACCGCGAACTGGCCGGGGGTGATGCCGCGCTTTTGCGCATGCGCCTTGATCTGCTGCGCCAGGTGCAGCGATTCCGGCCGCCATTCCGTCTGCATCATGCGCGGATCCTGCCGCCCGGCGCGGGTGCCGGAAGGCGGCGGCAGGTCGGGCGTGTATTTGCCGCTCAGCACGCCGCGCGCCATCGGGCTGTAAGGCACGATGCCGAGGCCGTAATAGGCGGCAGCCGGCAGCTGCTCGACCTCGGGCATGCGGTTCACCGCATTGTAATAGGGCTGGCTCACCACCGGCCGCGCGATGCCAAGCCGGTCGGCGATGGCGCAGATCTCGGCGATGCGCCAGGAGCGGTGATTGGACACACCGAAATACCGGATCTTGCCCTGCGCCACGAGATCGCCCAGCGCGCGCACGCTTTCCTCGAGCGGCGTCGAATGGTCCTCCTTGTGGAGGTAATAGATATCGATGTAGTCGGTGCCGAGCCGCTTCAGGCTGGCCTCGACCGCCTGCAGCAGCCATTTGCGCGAGAGGCCGCGCTCGTTGGGGCCGCTGCCCATGGGGTTGGCGACCTTGGTGGCGAGCACCCAGCGGTCGCGGTCGCGCGCGATGGCGCGGCCGGTCACCTCCTCGGAGCGGCCGTCATTGTACTGGTCGGCGGTGTCGATGAAGTTGACGCCGGCTTCGCGCGCGCGCTCGACGATGCGCTCGGCGGTGGCGGCCTCGGTGGCGCCGCCGAACATCATCGTCCCCAGGCAGAGCGTCGACACCTTGAGGCCGCTGCGGCCGAGGCTGCGATGGTCCATTTTCTTCCTCCCGTGACGTCGGCGCGCGACCATAGCAAGCGCACCGAAACGGGGCCAGGGGATGGGCGATCGCGGCCATTCGCTGCGGCTTGCGGCCCACCGACCCTTGCCGCGGCCGACCATCCTCTCTACTGTCAGGAGAAGCCCTTGCCGCTTTTGGGGAATGCCGGTCGATGAGGTGGAGAAGGCAGCGCAGCGCCATCGCCGCTTGGCTCGGCTTGGTCGCGCTCGCCATCCAAGGAGTGGTGCCGCTCCTCGTCGCGGTGGAGATTTCGCTCGCCGCCGGCGCCGGTGAGGACAGCGTCTTCGAGATCTGCGAGTACGGCCACCTCCATGCCGCCACGCCGCATGAGGAGCGCGCACCCGGCCAATCCCACCACCATGACGGCGATGACGGCGCGCTCTGCCCGATCTGCATCGCGCTCCATGCCAGTCCGGTCTTCACCGCCCCCACCACCCTGGCGCTGCCTCTGCCGGTCGTCCGGGAGATCGCAAGCGCCGTGCCGGAGATGCGGCGCTCGCTGCGTCTCGTCGCGCTTGTCGCCTATCGCTCCCGCGCTCCGCCCATCGGCTGATCCCTGGTGATCTCTCGCCTGCCGGACCGTCTCGCGACGGTACGGTGCGTTTGCCATTCTCGGGGGAGCCCTTTGATGAACCGACCGCTTCGCGCGTGGATGGTCCTCACCTGGACCATTGCGCTATCTCTCGTCGTTGCCGTTTCGCTCTGCCTCGCGCCGACCGCCAGCTGGGCTTGCGCCTGCGGCTGCGGCGTCTTCGACGTCGGCACGAGCTCGATGTTTCCGAGCGGCTCGGGCGGCACCGTGTATCTCGGATACGACTACCAGGACCAGACCATCAACTGGCACAACACTTCCAAAGCGCCCGCCGCCGACAACGCGGACAAGGAACTCCGCACCAACTTCTTTACTGCCGGCTTACAGTATATGTTCAACCGGAGCTGGGGAATTCAGGTCGAGATACCCTATTGGGATCGGAAGTTCACGACCGACCAGAATTTTCCGACCCCGCCGCCCGACATCGTAACGGCTCACTGGTCGGATCTCGGCGACATCCGGATCGAAGGCATTTACACCGGGTTCTCGGAAGACCTGTCGACGGGCGTGACCTTCGGCGTGAAGCTGCCGACGGGCAGCTACCAGTTCGAGTCGAACGTCGTCGATCGCGACAGCTCCATCGGCAGCGGCAGCACCGATCTCCTGCTCGGCGTTTTCCACCGCGACTCTCTGACAAGCGACAACCTCTGGAGCTGGTTCGCCCAGGCACTGCTCCAACAGCCGCTCATTACGCAGCAGGAATACCGCCCGGGCACCGAACTCGATGCCGCCGCGGGCGTCTACTACAACGGGTGGATGGTGGGAAATTTCATGATTAGCCCGGTGGCTCAGGTCATCGCCTCCGAGCGCACGCGCGACAGCGGCGCGAATTCGGCAAGTCCGGTCGCGTCCGGCTACCAGCGGGTGCTGCTGTCTCCAGGGGTCGAGGTCGCCCTGGGCCAGATCTCGGCCTATGCCGACGTCGAAGTTCCGGTGTGGCAGCGCTTCAGGGGCAACCAACTGACAGCGCCGTGGCTGCTCAAGTTCATCGCGGCTTATCACTTTTAGGCGATAGCGAGGTCGCATGCGCAAAACTCTCTCTCTCGTATCGGCAACGGCGGGTTTCGCCGCGCTCTTCCTCGCCTCGCACTTCGCCCTGGGAGCGACGGATGCCGGACAGCCGGCGCCGGCGCTCGCAGCGGCGGAATTGGATGGCGGCGGCTTCGATCTCGGCGCGTTGCGCGGCAAGGTCGTCATTGTCAATTTCTGGGCGACCTGGTGCCCGCCCTGCCGCGAGGAGATGCCGGCGCTGGATGCCTTCTACCGGCAATATCATGACCAAGGTCTCGAGATGATCGGCATCAGCGCCGATCGGCCGCGCGACCGCGGCGACGTCGTCAAGGTGATGCACGCCTTCGCCTATCCGGCTGCCATGCTCCGCGACGCCAAGGTCAACGGCTTCGGCAATCCCGCCGCCCTGCCCGTGACCTATATCGTCGATGCCGCGGGGATCGTGCGTGCCGTCATGACGCCGGACAAGGTCGTGATCACCGAAGAGTCGCTCAAACAGGCCGTGACACCGCTCTTGCCTGGGAGCCATTCGAGCCGCTGAGGCGGTGGGGAAGGACATGAGGCCGGTCGCGCTCGCCATCGTGCCGATCCTCGCCTTCCTGCTGCTTGCGCAGGCGGCGGCACAGAGCGGCGACGAAAATTTTGCGCAATGCTCGAGCAAACTTGCGAGCCCGGACCTTGTGATCAGTACGTGCACCGCCTTCATCGAGTCGGGTCGGGCGTCGAACGAAAATCTCGTTGAAACCTACGTCAATCGCGGCATCGCCTATGCGAGGAAGGGACAGTACGACCGGGCGATCCAGGATTACGACCAGGCGATCCGGCTCGCTCCCCGTCATGCGGTCTCCTTTGTCAACCGCGCCGGCGCTTACGACAGGAAGGGCGAGTATGATCGTGCGCTCCAGGACTACGATCAGGCGATCCGGCTCGACCCCAGCGACGCCCTTGCCTTCCTCAACCGCGGCGGCACGTACGACCGCAAGGGTCAATACGACCGCGCGATCCAGGATTTCGACCAGGCCATTCGGCTCGCGCCCGGGAACGCCGCCGCCTTCGACAGCCGCGGCATCGATTACGCGAGACAGGGCCAATACGACCGGGCGATCCAGGATTTCGATCGGGCCATCGGCCTCGACCCCGGCTACGCCGCCGCCTTCGACAACCGCGGCGTCGCCTACGGCAGCAAGGGTCAGTACGACCGCGCGATCCAGGATTTCGATCAAGCCATACGGCTCAATCCCGGCTACGTCATCGCCTTCTACAACCGCGGCAACTTCTATGACAGCAAGGGTCAGTACGACCGCGCGATTCAGGATTTCGACCAGGCCATCCGGCTCGCGCCCGGGAACGCCGCGATATGGAACTCAAGATGCTGGGCGCGCGCCATCATGAACCGGGCTCAGGAGGCGATGGCGGATTGCAACGAGGCGCTGCGCCTGCGGCCCGGCGACGACGACACGCTCGACAGCCGCGGTCTCGTGCATCTGAAGCTCAAGCAGCTCGATCTGGCGATTGCCGACTACGTCGCGGCGCTCACCATCAATCCCAAGAACGCCTCCGCGCTCTACGGGCGCGGCGTGGCCAAGCGGATGAAGGGCGACGCGGCGGCGGGCGCTGCGGATATCGCCGCGGCGAAATCCATCGACCCCGGCGTCGCCGACGATTATCGGAAATATGGGGTGCTTCCGCCATGAGCACGACAGCCGGAGCATCGCCCGGTTCCGCCGCTCATCCGCGAGCGGCAGGGGCCTTTAGCTTCAAGGGAAGGAGACGACTCATGACCAGAAAGATACCGATCGTCCTCGCGGGCCTTGTGCTGGTCCTTGCGCTGGGAGCCGGCGCGGCGCGTGCCGACAACGGCGTCCGCATCGACGGCGCGTGGGCACGGGCCACGCCGGCGGCCGCGAAGACCGGCGCCATCTATCTCACCATCACCAACACCGGCAGCGCGCCCGACACCATCGAAAGTGCGAGCACGCCCGCCGCCGACAAGGCCGAGCTGCATGAAATGAAGATGGAAAACGGCGTCATGGAGATGCGCCCGGTTCGGTCGCTCACCGTCGCGGCCGGGAAGAGCGTGGTGCTTCAGCCCGGCGGCTATCATTTGATGCTGACCGGGTTGAAGGCACCGCTCAAGGAGGGCCAGACGGTGCCTGTGACGGTGATATTCAAGCATGCCGGCGCGCAACAAGTGACGGTTTCGGTCGCGAAGATCGGCGCCATGCATGCCGGGGACATGAGCACGGGCTCGGCCGGTTCCGCCATGCCAAGCGGCAAGTCCGATATGTCGGATATGCCGGGCATGCAGCATTGACGCCTCATTCCGGCCCTTAAGACGGCAGGTCGGCCCTAGCCCGGCACCGACAAAGTTGCCTGAGGGGCGGTGGCCGTCGATACTTGCCGACCGAAGGCTCCTTCACCGTCCAGGTCGAAAATGGGCGGACGGAGCGCGCAGGGGAGGAGACGCTGCAAACCCTGACGATCCTTGTGCGCGCCGTGCATGTCGCATCGCTGATCTCGCTGGCGGGCACCCTGGCTTTTGTCGCGTTCGTCGCCGAGCCGGCCTTGCTGAGGCATCCCGAGGGCGGCGGCACGGCCGTGTTCCGTGCCCGGCTGACCCGGCTGATCTGGGCGAGCGTGGCCTTGGGCGTCCTGTCGGGGCTGCTGTGGCTGGTCCTCGAGGCGAGACGCATCACTGGCCGGCCGCTGGCGGTGGTGTTCTCGGAAAATATTTGCAGCACTGTGCTGACCACCACGAGCTTCGGTCTTGATTGGGCGCTGCGGGGGTATCTGGCGCTGCCGCTGATCGCCTGCCTGGTCCTCGCCTTCCGGCGAAGGGGATCGGCTTTTGCCGAGATCGGCTTCTGGGCGGCGCTGGGGCTGAGCGCCGTGGAGCTGGCGATGATCGCCGGCGCCGGGCACGCCACGGCGGGGACGGGTTGGCCGGGGGACCTCCAGCTCGCCGGCGACGCGGCGCATCTGCTCGCGGCCGGCGCGTGGGTCGGCGGCCTCCTGCCGCTGGCGCTGCTCTTCGCCGCGGCACGGCGCGATGACGGCTCCTCTTGCGCGCTGGCGGCGCCCGAGGCGACGGCACGCTTCTCGCTCGTGGGCATGCTCGCCGTCGGCACCATTCTCGCCACGGGCCTGCTCAACGCCGCGTTCCTGGTCGGCAGCATCCCCGCCCTTCTCGGCACGGATTACGGCCATCTGCTGCTGACCAAGGTGGCGCTGTTCCTGACCATGGTCACCTTCGCCGCGATCAACCGGCAATGGCTGACGCCGCTGCTGGTCGATCTTCCCAGCGGCGCCAAGGCCCGGGCGGCCTCCGACACGCTGCGGCAACTGCAACGCAATTCCCTCATCGAGGCCGGGCTCGGCGCCGCCCTTCTGCTGGTGCTGGGCGCGCTCGGGACGACACCGCCGGCGGTGCATGTTCAGCCGCACTGGCCGCTGCCGTTCAAATTGAGCCTCGCCGTCCTCGAGACGCTGCCGCGGGTGCGGTTCGAGGCGATTGCCGCCGGCACGCTCGCGCTGTGCGGGCTTGCCTTGCTCGGCTACGGCCTGCTTCACCCGCGCCGGCGCGTGCCGCAGATCCTGGTCGGGCTCTTCCTTTTCCTCGCCCTCGGATGGTGGCCGCTTCAGTTCATGGTGGTGACCGCCTATCCCACCAGCTTCTATCAATCCGCGGTGCCGTTCACGGCGCCGTCGATCATGCACGGCGCCCAGGTTTACGCCGACACCTGCGCCGCATGCCACGGCGCCGAAGGGCGCGGCGACGGCCCGCTGGCCAAGAGCACGCCCGTTGCGCCAGCCGATCTCACGGAAGAGCACATTTTCGGCCATAGCGACGGCGACCTCTTCTGGTGGATCAGCGAGGGCATTCCCGCCGGCGGGATGCCCGGCTTCGCCGGCATCGTGACCGAGCGTGGCCGCTGGGATGTGATCAACTTCGTGCGCGCCCGCGCCGCCGCCGCCCAGCCGCTGGCGCTGCAGCCGGAAGTCACCCCCGGCCCGGCGCCGCCGGCGCCCGACTTCATCTTCGAGCGCGGCGGCAGACAAGAGACGCTGCGGCAGGCGCTGGCGCAGACGCCTGTCCTGCTTGTGCTGTACCGCCTCCCCGCCTCGCTGCCGCGGCTGCAGCGTCTGGCGGCGGCGGAGAGCGCGCTCGCTGCCGCCGGGCTCGGCCTTCTCGCCGTGCCGATCGACGCGCCGGCGGAAGATGCCGAGAGCGCCGCGCGCTTGCCCGATTTCGCCGTCGTCACCGGCGCCGACACGGCGGCCGCCTATGCGCTGTTCGCCGGCGCGGACGGGACCGGGCCTTCAGAGTTCCTGATCGACCGCGCGGGCTTCCTGCGCGCGCGCTGGACAGCGGCGCCGGCCGATGCGGCGGCGCTGCTGGCGCAGCTCCAGCGCCTGGCGCAGCTGCCGCTGCAAGCGCAGCAGCCGCATGTCCATGCCCATTGAGCCTGCCTCTGACGGGAACATCGCCCGGCGACCGGTGTTTGGTTCATATGCCAGACCGGAGGTCGCCAAAATGTCGAGGACGCTTGCGAAAATCTTCCTGACACTCTTCCTGCTGAGCGGCGCGAGCGTCGCGCTGAGCGCGTGCAACACCACGGCAGGCGCCGGCGAGGACCTGTCGAGCGCCGGCCACGCCATCACCGACAGCGCCGAGCGGAACAAGTAGCGTTTCGCCTCAATCGCGCGCCACTTCGATGAAGCGCTCGCCCAGCACCTTGTAGCGTTGCGGCTTGGGCCGGGCCGCATCCTCGGGGCGGACATAGCGGATGGAGCTGCGACCTTTGCAGCCGCGCGGCAACACGAAGCCGCGCACGAAACTGGTCTCGCTCTCCGTCGAGGTCGGCGCCAGCACCGGCGTCGGACCGAGCTCGAACCACGCCTCGCCGGGACCGTAGTGATGCGCGCGCCCCTCGGTCTCGATCTCGATCCGGCCCTCGAGGCAATAGCGGATGCCCGGCCCCTGATGGACATGGGTGTAGGCGATGCCGCCCTTGGGAAAGCCGACGCGGTCGCAGCGCATCAGCCAGCCGAAGCCCGGGTCAAGCTCGATCTCGGCCGCAAGCTTCATCTCGGAAACCGCGCCCGGCGCCGAGCGCAGTGTTCCCCGATCCCCGGCGGACGCCGCGGCGAGCTCCCAGCGCAGCAGCCGCGCGCCGCCGGCTCCCGGCAACAGCGCGACCTCGCCCTCCCCCAGCCAGGCCGAGCCCGCTGCCTGGCTGGCGCTGCCGCGGGCGAACTCGACGGTGACGTCGCCCTCGATCACGTAAAGCGCTCGCGCGAGCGCCGGCAGATAGACCGGATCGCCCGCGGCGGGCAGACGATCCTCATGGAGGCGCAGAACCATCGCGGTCATGCCCGTCGCTCCCTGTCGTGGCGCCGCGGCGATCAGGCCTTAGCCGGCCCTACGTCATTGGTGTACACCGGCGACAAAAAATCACCGTGCGCCGGTGACGCAGCCCTCGCCGAAGACCTGCTGCGGAGTCATGGTAAGCTTGCGCGCCTCCGCCGCCAAGGCTCGGGGCGTGCTTTGTTGCACAGTCGGGGAGCGGTCAGATGCGGATGAAGCTCGTCGCCACCGTCATGGCGCTGGTGGCGGTCGCCCTCGCCGCGCCGGCCTGTGCCGGGGAGGAATTCGTCCAGCTGCCGACCCGGCCGGGGGTGACGCAGCCCTTCTGGGTGGTGACGCCGCGCGACAAGCCCGTCGCCAGCGTCATTCTCTTTCCCGGCGGCGAGGGTGTCCTCGGCGCCGACGACCATCACCCGCCGACCAGCAATAATTTTCTCGTGCGCACGCGCGACAAGTTCGCGGCGCAAGGCTTTCTTGTCGCCGTGATCGATGCGCCGTCGGATCATGGCGCGGGCCTGGGCGGCTTTCGCGCCAGCGGCGAGCACGCGCAGGACGTCGCCGCGGTCATCGCCTATCTGCGGCAGAAGGCGCCGGTGCCGGTCTGGCTGGTCGGCACCAGCCGCGGCACCATCTCCGCCGCCAACGCGGCGGCGCGGCTCCCCGCCGGCGGCGCCGACGGGCTGGTGCTGACCTCGAGCATCGTCTCGCCGTCGAAGCGCGCCACGGCGATCATCGGCAGCGTCGATGTCGCGGCGATCGCCATCCCGACGCTCTTGGTGCACAACAAGGAGGATGCCTGCCCGGTATGCTCCTTCAGCGGCGCCGCCGGGCTCATGGCCGCGTTCACGCGCGCGCCTCGCCGCGAGCTCATCGCGGTGAGCGGCGGCGATGCCAATGTGAGCGACCCCTGCGGGCCGATCTCACGCCACGGCTATCTCGGCATCGAGGACGAGGTGGTCGGCGACATCGCCCGCTGGATCAAGGGCGGGTGAGCCGGGCTTTGTCGGCGGCTGCGGCCCGTCCCTCGGCAGCGCAACCGGACGGTCCACGCCGCCGGCACATAAGGCTGGGGCACGTCCCGTTCAGCAGGAATCACGGGCGGCATATGTCTCTCTCTACGCGATAGCGGCTATCGTATTCACACATCGCGCCCCTCAAGGGGCAGGGCTATCGCATGTGCCGCGGCGCAGGTGGAAAAGACTGACCACGGAGACACGGAGATCACGGAGAAGATTGCAGCTCGTTTCGAGCAGATCGAATCGTCATTCTCGTTTTCCCCGCGAAAGCGCAGGGCTGTCCGGGGAAAGAAATGCGGTTGCAAACCTACATTGGCAGACTCGCTTTTATCGTCATAGCGTCTTGACCCGGCCATCCACGCCTTTCCGGCGACGCTCGCAAGACGTGGATGCCCGGCACAAGGCAGCACAAGGCCGGGCATGACGACGGTGAAGTGCAACGCACGCCGCAGAGACTCGCGTCCGGTGCTCCTAGAAATTTCCCCGGACAGCCCTGCGCGAAAGCGGGGACCCAGAGCGAGCGACGTGCCGTTGCTCTGGGCCCCCGCTTTCGCGGGGGAGACGGTGATGGTTTCCATCTTACGGGAATCAGGCGTAGGTGTTGGGCGCGCAAGGCGCGCCACTCCTCGCTTCTCCGTGTCCTCCGTGTCGCCGTGGTGAACCTCACTTGCGATTGCCCTGCCTCAAGGGGGGAGGGGCTGCGGAGGGACGGCGAGATGTGTGAATACGGTGGGCGCTGACGCGCGCCTCTTGCCGGCGCGCGGACGCGTCAGGACGCCAGGCCCAGACGCAGCACCGCGGTTTTCGTCTCGCCGGCCTCGACGAGCAGGCGGTCGAAATAGGCGATGGTGCGCTCGAGCCCGGTCGCGAGCGGCACGCTCGGCTCCCACTCCAGGATCTCTCGCGCGCGCGAGATGTCGGGGCAGCGCTGCACGGGATCGTCGACCGG
>JBKQTR010000265.1:0-2745 GCA_052143095.1 Allostellaceae bacterium | reverse complement strand
AGAGGAGCCGCCGCTCCTCCTCGATCTCGGCGCTGGTTCCGGTCGCCAGGTCCGACGGCAAACAACCGTCGACCGCGTTCAAGATGAAGACCGACTTCCATTCTTGCCCTTTGGCCGAGTGGATTGTCGAGAGGATGAGATAATCCTCGTCGAGCAGCGGATCGCCGGCGCGATCGCTGGTGGCGTCCGGCGGATCGAGCGTCAGCTCGGTCAAAAACCGCTCGCGGCTCGGATAGGTCGAGGCGATCTGCACGAGTTGCAGGAGATCAGGCTGGCGCAGCATCGCGTCGTCATGGATGCGCTCGAGATGCGGTTCGTACCAGCGGCGCACGAGATCGAGCTCCGCCGGCCATCCCGCCGCCCGGCCGCGGACGAGGCGAACGGCCTCGATGAAGGCGGGCCAATGTTCGGCTGCCGCGGCCGGCGGCTTGAATGCGCTCAGTCCCGCGACCGGATCGGACAATTCGCCGACGCGCTCCAGCACTTTTGCCGCGGCGACCGGACCGGCGCCCGGCAGCAATTGCACGACGCGGAAACCAGCGACGCGGTCGCGCGGATTTTCCGCCCAACGCAGGAAGGACAGCATGTCCTTGATGTGCGCCGCCTCGAGAAATTTCAGGCCGCCGAATTTCACGAACGGAATGTTGCGCCGGGTCAGCTCGACTTCCAGCGGCCCCGAGTGGTGCGAGGCGCGGAACAAGACGGCTTGACTTTTCAGCGCCAGCCCCTGCTCGCGGTTCTCGAGGATTCTTTCGACGACGTAGAGTGCCTGATCGGACTCGTCGCGCACGCTGACGATCTGCGGCCGCTCGGCGGACTTGCGCTCCGACCACAAGTTCTTGGTGAAGCGCTCGTCGGCCAGCTCGATGACCGCGTTGGCTGCGGCCAGGATCGGCTGCGTCGAGCGGTAGTTCTGCTCCAGCGTGATGATGTCGGCGCGCGGACTAAAGTGCCCGGGAAAGTCGAGGATATTGCGCACGGTCGCGGCGCGAAACGAATAGATCGACTGCGCGTCGTCGCCGACGACGGTGAGGCCCTTGCCGCTCGGCCGCAGCGCCAAGAGGACCGTGGCCTGGAGCCTGTTGGTGTCCTGATATTCGTCGACCAGCACGTGATCGAAGCGTTCGGCGACTTCCGCCGCGATCGCCGGCTCCTGCATCATGTGCGCCCAATACAGGAGGAGATCGTCGTAATCGAGCACCTGCTGGCGCTGTTTTCCTTCAACATAGTGCGCGAACAGCGACCGCAGTTCGTCCTGCCATGTCACGCACCACGGAAAATATGACCCGAGCACCTCGTCGAGAGTCGATTCGCCGTTCATCGCCCGCGAGTAGATCGCGAGACAGGTACCCTTGGCCGGAAACCGCTTATCGGTTTTGGAAAAACCGAGATCGTGGCGGACGAGATTCATTAGATCGGCCGAATCCTCGCGATCGTGGATGGTGAAGCCGGGCGCAAGCCCGATCGTCTCCGCATATTCGCGCAAGAGCCGCGCGCCGATGGCGTGGAACGTGCCGGCCCAGGCCAGGACCTCGGCCAAGGCGCCTGCCGTGCCGCCGCCGCTTGCGCGCATAAAGTCGGCGAGGATGCGGTCGACCCGCCGCATCATCTCCGCCGCGGCGCGCCGCGAGAAGGTCAGGAGCATGATGCGGCGCGGATCGGCGCCGTGTTCGATAAGATAGGCGACGCGATGCGCTAGCGTCGCGGTCTTGCCGGATCCGGCGCCGGCGATAATCAGCAGCGGTCCGGCGTCGGCAAGCGGCCGGCCGCCATGCTCAACGGCGCGGAGTTGTTGCGGATTGAGCTTTTCGAGGCGCGCCGCCGGCATGGGACCGATTTCTTCGGCTCGAATCAGCGAGGACCGAGCCAGGACTGGATCATAATTCCCGTTTTGTTCGCAATGGGCCCGCACCTGGTTTTGGGTGCTGGGCAGATTTCCAGCCCTGGTCCTCAGGACATTCCCTTAGTTGCCGGTCGGCTTTCCCCCATGCCGTAATGGTTTGATGGCCACAATCATCTACCGATGCCCGACGACGGGGCTCAATGTGCAGGGCTGGTTCGCGGACGATCCGGCACGCGCGGATGCCGACGGCACCTACGAATCGCTGATCTGCACGGCTTGCACAAAGCTGCACCTCGTCAATCCCAAGACCGGCAGGGTCCTTGGGGATGACAGGGAATAAGGCGCCTCGACCGGAGGCCTATTGATCCGATCCGGCCGCAGCGGCGGAACGAATGCCGCCCCAGAGCGGGATGACTTATCTTCGAATCGTCATCCGCTCTGAGTTCTTGTGTTATCGCGCGTCCGGACGGAAAACCGGTCTCCACTTTTCCTGGACGCGCTCTCGGCGCGAAGGACCGGGCCTAGTTCTCCGGCAGCGGGATGAATTCAGTCTCGCCCGGCACCGGCGTGAAGCGTCCGGTTTTCCACTCCTCTTTCGCCTGCTCAATGCGCTCCTGGCGCGAGGAGACGAAATTCCACCAGATGTAGCGCGGGCCCTCCAGCGCCGCACCGCCGAGGAACATCAGCCGCGCCGGCCGCGTCGCCGTCACCGTGATGCGGTCGCCGGGGCGAAACACCAAGAGATGCGGCGCTTCGAATTTGTCGCCGGCGATATCGAGCTCGCCCTCCGCCACGTAGATCGCACGCTCCTCGTGGTCGGCATCAAGCGGGGCGCTCGCGCCGGCATCGAGCAGGACTTCGGCATAAAACCATTCCGACACCATCCCGACCGGAGATTTTTG
>JBKQTR010000264.1:0-4842 GCA_052143095.1 Allostellaceae bacterium | reverse complement strand
CTGATCTGCACCGCACACAACCTCACCAAACTCGCAACCGCCACATGACAGGGCTATCCTCCACAAAACAGCTCATTGCCAGAGCTATCTGGACAGACTCCTAGGCGCCGCAGAGCCTCCATTTCCCGTCGCCGAGATGGATGTGGTCGTGATGGTCGCGGTCCGAGTCGGGGGTGAGGACGAGGCTGAAGCGGCGGCAGGCGCGGCGCGCCAGCTCGTGCAGGAAAAGGCTGTTGGCGCTGCCGCCGCGCCAGTCGTGCTCGACCGTGATCACCGTGCCGTCGGCGAGCTCGACCCCTGCGATGTCGATGGCGCGGCCCGAGGCATGCGCGCTCCAGTGGCCGCTGCTGCCGGTCTCGCGCCGGCAGGCATAGGTGCCGAGATGGCGCAGCAGCCGCACCTGCTGGCCGAAGCGGGCGAGCGCCAGCGGCGCCAGATCCTCACGGGCGAAGGCGTCGAGCTCGAGGGCAAAGGCGCAGCTCACCACCCCCGGCCGGCTCCAGGCGATACCGGCGGCGCTGACGCGCACCGGCGTGTCGACGGCGCAGGCACCGGCGTCCGCCGGCACGGCGGCGACGGCGTAGGCCACGCCCGCCCGGTCGAGTCGCGCGAGGCAGAGCGCCCCCTCCTGGCGGGTCGGCGCGGCCGGCGGCGCGGCGGCGCAGGCGGCGAGCAGCACCGGCAAGACCGCGCAAAGTGCGTAAGAGATAGATCGCATCCCGACGACAGAATCACGGCTCGGTACGCATCCGCAATGGTTTTTGCCGGCTCACCGCTTGCGCTGGCGGCGGCGGTCGGCGAGAATCGTTTTCGCATGGACCTTCGCCCCCGCGCCCGTCATGTCTGACGCCGTCGACCGCCACAGCGCCTTCGCCGGCGCCCGCGTGGTGATCACCGGCGGGCTCGGCTTCATCGGCTCGACGCTGGCGCTGCGGCTGGTCGAGCTCGGCGCCGATCTCTTGCTGATCGACAACCTCTTTTCCGAATATGGCGGCAACCTCTTCAACGTCGCGCCGATCCGTGAGCAGGTCGCGGTGGAGATCGCCGATATTCGCGACGTGCGCCAGATGCGGACCCTGCTCGGCGGCTGCCGCTATCTCTTCAATCTCGCAGCGCAAACCAGTCATCTCGACTCGATGGCCGATCCCGAGACCGATCTCGCCATCAACTGCCGCGCCCAACTGACCTTGCTCGAGGCCTGCCGCGAGGTCTGCCCCGACGCGCATGTCGTCTATGCCAGCACGCGGCAGATCTACGGTCGCCCGCTTTACCTGCCGGTCGACGAGAAGCATCCGCTCCGTCCCGTCGACGTCAACGGCGTCAACAAGATGGCGGGCGAGGCCTACCACATCCTCTTCCACGACGTTTACGGCATCCACGCCGTCGCGCTGCGCCTCACCAACACCTACGGGCCGCGCATGCGCATCAAGGACGCGCGCCAGACCTTCATTGGCGTCTGGCTGCGCGCCGTGCTCGAGGGCCGTCCGTTCGAAGTCTGGGACGGCGCGCAATTCCGCGACGTGACCTACGTCGATGACGCCGTCGAGGCCTTCCTGCTCGCGGCGCTGAGCCCTGCCGCGAAGGGCGCGGTGTTCAACATCGGCGGCGATCGCTTGCGGCTCGGCGCGCTTGCCGACGCGCTCGTCGCCGCCAATGGCGGCGGCAGCTTCGAGCTGCGCGACTTCCCGGCCGAGCGCAAGCGCATCGACATCGGCGACTACTATGCCGACGACGCGCGCTTTCGCGACGCCACCGGCTGGCGGCCGACAGTCTCGACCGCGGAAGGGCTGAGACGCTCGCTCGACTATTTCCACGCGCATCTCGCCGAGTACCTATGATCCCGCAGACCGATCCGAAGGCGGCCTATGTCGCGCAGCGCCACGAGATCGACGCGGCGATCGCCCGCGTGCTGGACAGCGGCCGCTACATCCTCGGGCACGAAGTGGCGGCGTTCGAGCGCGATTTCGCCGCCTATATCGGCGTGCGCCATGGCGTCGGCGTCGGCAGCGGCACCGATGCGCTGGTGCTGGCGCTGAAGGCGATCGGCGTGGCGGCCGAGGATTACGTCGTCACCGTCTCGCATACCGCGGTGGCGAGCGTGGCGGCGATCGAGCTTGCCGGCGCGAAGCCGCTGCTCGTCGATATCGAGCCCCGGACCTTCACCATGGATCCGGCCGAGCTCGCGCGCGTGCTGGCCTCGCCGCCCGGGCACATCGCCGCGATCGTGCCGGTGCATCTCTATGGCCAGCCGGCCGATCTCGACGCCATCCTGCCGCTGGCCCGCCGCCACGGCGCGCGTGTGGTCGAGGATTGCGCGCAGAGCCACGGCGCGCATCTCGGGCAGAGCCGAACCGGCAGCCGCGGCGATCTCGCCGCTTTCAGCTTCTATCCCACCAAGAATCTCGGCGCCCTCGGCGATGGCGGCATGGTCGTGACCGGCGACGCGGCGCTTGCCGAGCGGCTTCGGGCGCTGCGCGAGTATGGCTGGCGCGAGCGTTATGTCAGCGATATCGCCGGCGCCAACTCGCGTCTCGACGAGTTGCAGGCGGCAGTGCTGCGGGTCAAGCTCGGTCGGCTTGACGCCGACAATGCGCGCCGCGCGGCGCTTGCTGCCGCCTATGACCGCGGCCTCGCCGGGCTTGCCCTCGGCCTGCCCGTCCGGCGCGGCGGCGCGAGCCATGTCTTCCACCAATACGTCCTCCGCTCGCCCGCGCGCGACGCCTTGCGCGACGGCCTCGCCCGGCGCGGCATCGGCACCAACATCCATTATCCGGTGCCGGTGCATCTGCAGCCTGCCTATCGCGGGCGCTTGGCGACCGGTCCGTCGGGCCTCGGCGAGAGCGAGCGCGCGGCGCGCGAGGTGCTGAGCCTGCCGCTTTATCCCGAGCTCGGCGACGGCGCGCTCGCGGAGGTCGTCGCGGCGCTGCGCCTTCTGGCATGAACGTCCCACCCGTCCTCATCCGTCCGGCGCAGCTCGAGGACATACCGAGCCTCTATGCCTGCCTCGACGCGGTGGCGCGCGAGGCGCGCTACCTCGCCTTCCTCGAGGCGCCGGCCTTCGCGCAATCGCAGGCCTATTGGACGGATATGATCGAGCGCGGCTGCCCGTTCGAGGCGGTGCTCGACGGCGCGCGCGCCGTCGGTTGGAGCGACATTACGCCGGTGCCGCGCCCGGTCTTCGCCCATTGCGGCACGCTCGGCATCGGCCTGCACGCCGATTACCGCGGCCGCGGCCTCGGCCGGAAGCTGCTCGACGCGACGATCGCCGCGGCCTGGCGCTACGGGCTCGAGCGCATCGAGCTCACCGTCTTCATGAGCAATGAGCGCGCGCGGCGGCTCTATGAGCAGGCGGGCTTCCTGCCCGAGGGCGTGCTGCGCCGTCACCGCAAGGTGAACGGCGAATACGAGGACAGCCTGTTCATGGCATTGCTGCGCGACCGCGAGCGCCTGGAGGAGCGATGACTGCCATCTGCCGCGTCTGGATCGCGACGGCGCTGCTCGCGGCGCTGCCGCTGCTGCCCGCCGCCGCGCGCGCCGCCGACAAGCCGCCGCTGCCGATCGTCTTCGTCCACGGCAACGGCGACAGCGCGGCGGTCTGGATGACGACGATCTGGCGCTTCGAATCGAACGGCTATCCCAGCGAGCTGCTGGACGCGGTCGATCTGCGTTACCCGTTGGCGAGCAAGCTCTACGATACGCCGGAGCCCGCCCATGCCACCGCCGCCGAGGAGACGCAGCAGCTTTCCGAGGAAGTCGCCGCAGTGCAGAAGCGCACGCACGCGCCCAAGGTGATCCTCATCGCCCAGTCGCGCGGCGGCAACATCGTGCGCAACTATCTGAGGAATGCCGGCGGCGCCGCACATACCGCCATCGCCATCCTCTGCGGCACCCCCGACCACGGCGTCGTCGTCTCCGACAAGCTGCTGGTCGGCAGCGAGTTCAACGGCGCAGCACCCTTCCTGCGCGGCCTCAACGCCGGCGCCGACGAGGTGGTGCCGGGCGTCCGCTTCCTCACCATCCGCAGCGACGGCAACGACAAATACGCCCAGCCCGACGGCCGCTTCATCGGCCAGCCGGGTCTCGCAACCGGCATCGGCGCCGACGGGCCGGCGCTGAAGGGCGCCACCAACCTCGTCGTCGCGCATGCCGACCACCGCGAGACCGGCTTCGGCCGCGAAGCCTTCGCGCAGATGTACAGGTTCATCACCGGTCGCGAGCCCAGGACGCGCGACGTGCGGCCGGAAAAGGTGGTGACGCTTGAAGGGAGGGTCAGCGCCTTCGAGGCGGGAGCGCAGACCAATATCGGCGTCGCCAACGCCGTGGTCGAGGTCTACAAGATCTCGACCGATACCGGCGAGCGCATCGGCAATGCGCTGCTGCGCAAGGTCACCGGCGAGGACGGATCGTGGGGCCCGGTCAAGGTCGAGCCCAAGGCGCATGTGGAGTTCATCCTCGCCGTGCCCGGCTTCCCGGTGACGCATATCTACCGCTCGGCCTTTCCGCGCTCCAGCCGCTATGTCGATCTCCGCCCGCAGCTGCTGGCGAAGGACGACCGCGAGGCGGGCGCCGTCGTCTATATCAGCCGGCCGCGCGGCTATTTCGGCCTTGAGCGCGACCGCATCCTGCTCGACGGCGCGCCGCCGCCCGGCATCCCGCCCGGCGTCCCCAGCGTCCCGATTGCCAAGAAGGATTTTCCCGCCGAGCCGCAGCAGACGGTGGAGGCGGTGTTCAACCGCGAGCACATCGCGCTGCGCACCTGGCCGATCAGGGATGATCAGGTCAGCGTCGCCGAATTCACTTGGTAGCGCCGCGAGCGCGCAGCGCTCGTCGGCGGCGGGCGCC
>JBKQTR010000263.1:0-30686 GCA_052143095.1 Allostellaceae bacterium | reverse complement strand
CCGGCCTTTTGCGCGAGCTCCACCACCCAATGCGGCTGGGGATGCGTCAGCGGCACGCCGGGCGCGAGAACGAGCGCGGCGATCTTGCTCCAGTCGGCGTTGCGCAGGTCGCCGGTCGGAATGCCCGCCGCGCGCGCCTTGGTGACGCTCGCCTCGCTGTCGTCATAGCCGATGACGTCGGCGCCGCCGGTGAGAAGTGCGCTGGCGCTGACCAGGCCCGAGCCGCCGAGCCCGAACACGGCCACACGCTCGCCGCTGAGGGTCTCGATCGGCGTCATGGTCACCTCAGCTTCAACGAGGCGAGGCCGAGCATCGCCAGCACGAAGGCGATGATCCAGAAGCGCATGACGATCTGCGCCTCCGACCAGCCGAGCTGCTCGAAATGATGGTGGATCGGCGCCATGCGGAAGACGCGCTTGCCGGTGAGCTTGAAGCTCGCCACCTGGACGATGACCGACACCGTCTCGAGCACGAAGAGCCCGCCGATGATGGCGAGCACCAGCTCGTGCTTGGTGATGACGCTGATGACGCCGATGGCGCCGCCGATCGACAGCGAGCCGGTATCGCCCATGAAGACCATGGCGGGAGGCGCGTTGTACCAGAGGAAGCCCAGACCCGAGCCGATCAGCGCGGCGCAGAACACGGCGAGCTCGCCGGCGCCGGCGACATGATGGATCTGCAGGTAGTTGGCGAAGATCAGATTGCCCGAGAGATAGGCGATGAGCGCGAAGCAGCCGGCAGCGATCATCGCCGGCACGATGGCAAGCCCATCGAGCCCGTCGGTGAGATTGACGGCGTTGGAGGCGCCGGTGATGACGAAGGCTGCGACCGGCACGAAGAAGATCCAGCCGAGCTCGATCAGCACGTTCTTGAAGAACGGTACGGCGAGCGCCGTGCGGATCGTCGGATCGCGCGTCAGCAGGACGACGGCGACGGCGGCGACGGCGCTGATGGCGAGCTGCGCCACGAGCTTGCCGCGGCTGGAGAGGCCGCGCGAGGAGCGCTTGGTCAACTTCTTGTAGTCGTCGAAGAAGCCGATCGTACCGAAGCCCATGGTGACGAAGAGCGTCACCCAGACATAGGCGTTGGCGAGATCGGCCCAGAGCAAGGTCGAGACGACGAGGCCGAGCAGGATGAGGAACCCGCCCATGGTCGGCGTGCCCTTCTTGCGCACGAGATGGCTCTCGGGTCCGTCGAGGCGGATCGGCTGTCCTTCGGCCTGCTTCGATTTGAGCCAGGCGATGACGCGCGGTCCCATGACGAAGCTGATGAGCAGCCCGGTCACCATCGCGCCGCCCGTGCGGAAGGTCTGGTAGCGGAAGAGGTTGAGCGCGCCGATCTGGTCGGCCAGGGGAAAGAGCAGGTGCAACAGCATAAAATGCTAACCTTTGATCGACGCGGGCGCGCTCTGGCCGGCGAGCAGGCGCTTCACTACCTCCGCCATGCGGCTGCCGTAGGAGCCCTTGACCGTAACGATGTCGCCCGAACGCACGCGCCGCGCGATGATTTCCGCCATCTCCGCCGAGCTTGCGGCATGGCCGCCGCGCAGCCGCTTGGGCAGCGCGTCGTAGAGCGCGCGCATGTTGGGGCCGACGGTGAAGACCAGCGCGACGCCGCCCGCGGTGATCGGCCGGGCCAGGTCGGCATGAAGCCGCGGCGCGTCGTCGCCGAGCTCCAGCATGTCGCCGAGCACGGCGATGCGCCGCGCCCCCTTGCCGGGGATCATCGCGCCGAGCACCGCCAGGGCGGCGCGCATCGAGGCGGGACTCGCATTGTAGCTCTCGTCGATCAGCTCGGCGGTGCCGCCTCCGGCGGCAATCTTGTGCCGCCGACCGCGGCCGTCGAGCGGCTGCAGCGAGGACATCGCCGCGGCAGCGGCGCCGACATCGCCGCGCGCCGCCTTGACCGCGCCGAGCACGGCGAGGCTGTTCATCACCCAATGCTGGCCGGGAACGGCGATGCAGTAATCGACGATCTCGCCCATGACCGAGGCGGTCACCGCGCTCGCCGTGGCATAGAGGTGGCTGTCGATCAGCCTGACCGTCGCGTCGGGGTGGGTCCCGAAATCGAGGATGCGGGTGATGCCATGTGCGCGGGCGGCGGCGGCGAGCCGGGGGAAATAGACGTTGTCGCGGTTGAGCACGGCGGCGCCGCGCGCTTCCATGCCGGCGAAGATCTCGGCCTTGGCGTCGGCGATCGCCTCGAGCGAGGGGAAATGCCCGAGATGCGCCGGCTCGATGGTGGTGATCAACGCCACGTCGGGGCGCACCAGCCGCGACAGCGCCTCGATCTCGCCGGGATGGTTCATGCCCATCTCGAAGACGCCCCATTGCGTCTCGCGCGGCATGCGCGCCAGCGACAGCGGCACGCCCCACTGGTTGTTCAGGCTGCCGGCCGAGGCGAAGCTCGCGCCCTGGCGCTCCAGCGCCCGCTGCAGCGCCTCCTTGGTGCCGGTCTTGCCGACGCTGCCGGTGACGCCGATGATTTGCGCCGCGCTGCGCCGGCGCGAGGCGCGGCCGAGCGCCTCGAGGGCGGTCATGGTATCGCCGACGAGCAGCAGCGGCGCGCCCTCGGCGACGCCTAGCGGCACCCGCGCGACCAAGGCAGCGGCGGCGCCCTTGGCCAGCGCGTCGGCGACGAAATCATGGCCGTCGAAATTGGGCCCGGCGAGTGCCACGAAAAGATCGCCCGGGCCGACGGTGCGGCTGTCGATCGACACGCAGCCGGCGGTCCAGTCGCGCGTGGCGCGGCCGCCGGTCGCGTCGGCGGCCTCGGCGGCGGTCCAAAGCGGCGTCATGCGGCGGTCCCCCCGAGCTCGGCAACGGCGTCGCGCGCAACGGCGGCATCCTCGAAGGGATGGGTTACGCCGGCGATGATCTGGCCACGCTCATGTCCCTTGCCGGCGATCAGCAGCACGTCGCCGGGCTGCAGCAGCGCGAGGCCGCGGCGGATCGCCTGGGCGCGGTCGCCGATCTCCTCGGCCTTGGGGCATTGTGCGAGGATGGCGCGGCGGATGGCCGCCGGGTCCTCGCTGCGCGGATTGTCGTCGGTGACGATGACGAGGTCGGCGAGGCGCTCGGCGATTGCGCCCATTTGCGGCCGCTTGCCGGCGGCGCGGTCGCCGCCGCAGCCGAAGTCCGCGACGAGCCGGCCGCGACCATGGGCGCGCAGCGCCGTGAGCACGGTCTCGAGCGCATCGGGGGTGTGCGCGTAATCGACGATCACCGGCGCGCCGTTGGCATGGCTCGCCACCTGCTGCAACCGGCCCGGCGCGCCTTGCAGCAGCGCCAGCGTGTCGAGCGCGGCCGCGACCGGCGCGCCGCCGGCGATGGCGAGGCCGAGTGCGGCGAGCGCGTTGCTCGCCTGGAAGGCGCCCATCAGCGGCAGGACGAAGGTGCGGTGCTCGCCGAGCGCTTGCAGCTCGAGCTCCTGCCCCGCCGCAAGCGGCCGCGCCGCGACCAGGCGCAGATCGGCGCCGGGCGCGCTGCCGAAGGTAATCACCGTCTCGCGGCGCTGGCGGCAGAGCTGCTCCAGCCGCATGGCCTCGGCGCTGTCGGCGTTCAGTACCGCGGTGCCGTCGGGCGGCAGCAGCTCGGTGAAGAGCCGCGCCTTGGCCGCGAAATACGCCTCCATGTCGCGGTGATAGTCGAGATGGTCGCGCGTCAGGTTGGTGAAGGCGGCGGCGGCGAGCTCGAGCCCGTCGAGGCGGTACTGGTCGAGGCCGTGGCTCGAGGCCTCGAGCGCCACGTGATTGATGCCGCTGCGCGCCAGCAGGCTGAGCTCCTGGTGCAGCGACACCGGGTCGGGGGTGGTGAGCGATCCCGGCTGCTCGAAATCCGGGCCGACGATGCCGATGGTGCCGAAGCTCGCCGCGCGATGGCCGAGGTGCTGCCAGATCTGCCGGGTGAAGACGGTGACCGAGGTCTTGCCGTTGGTGCCGGTGACGGCGACCAGCGTCTCGGGCTGGGGCGCGTAGAAGCGCGCGGCCATGCGCGCAAGGCGCCGGCGCGGATTGGCGTCGAAGACGACATGGACCGGCGGCTGGCGCTGCGACAGGCCGGAGAGCGCGCCGGGATCGTCGGTCAGCACCGCGACCGCGCCGCGCGCCACCGCATCCTCGACGAAGCGCCGGCCGTCGGTCTTGCTGCCGGGGAGCGCGGCGAAGAGGAAGCCTGGCTTGACCGTGCGGGAATCGGCGGTAAGGCCGCGAATATCGGGATCGCCGGGGGGCGAGAAGGTGAGGGGGCCTTGTGCGCCGTCCATGAGCTCAATTAGCCGCAATGTTCCGCCCCTGCGGGCTCAGTGAATCCACCACCAAAGAGCGGCGAATTTCAGGCGATTCTTCGTCGACCGGTTGAATTCCCATCAGCGGCGCCATGCGCTGCACGACGCGCCCGACGGCCGGCGCCGCCGCCCAACCGCCGGTGGCGAAGCCATGGGAGTCCTTGTTGCCGTGCGGCTCGTCGATGCAGATCATGACGAGATAGCGCGGCTCGGTGATCGGGAAGACGCCGATGAAGGAGGAGAGCAGCCCGTGCTTTTCGTAGCGGCCGCCGGCGACCTTCTCGGCGGTGCCGGTCTTGCCGCCGAGGAGGTAGCCCGGCGCGTTGGCGAGCTTGCCCGTGCCGCGCTCGACGACAAGGCGCAGCAGGCGGCGCATCTCGTCGGAGGTCTGCGCCGACAGCACCTGCTGGCCGGAGGGCGCGTAGCCGGCGGGGCGCTTGATCAAGGTGGCGCGGTGCAGCACGCCGCCATTCACCACCGCGCTCACCGCGGTGGCCACTTGCAGCGGGCTCACCGAGATGCCGTGGCCGAAGGCGACGGTCATGGTATTGACCTGGTGCCAGGGCGACGGCACCAACGGCGCGCCGATCTCCGGCAGTTCGAAGGCCGGCGCCTTCAGCAGGCCGAGCCGTCCGAGGACGTCCCGCTGGCGGTCGATGCCGGCGTCGAGCGCCATCTTGGCCGAGCCGATATTCGAGGAATATTCGAAGATCTCCGGCACGGTGAGCCGGCGCCGCTGCGGATGGTCGTCATGGATGGTGAAGCGGCCGACCTGGATCGGGTTGGTGGCGTCGTAACTGCTGGCGAGCGTCGCGGTGTGCGTGTCGAGCGCCATGGCGGTGTTAAAGATCTTGAAGGTCGAGCCCATCTCGTAGATGCCGAGCGTCGCCCGGTTGAAGATGGCGTCCTCCGTGGTGCTTCCCGGCACGTTCGGATCGAAATCCGGCAGCGACGCCATGGCGACGACCTCGCCGGTGTTCACGTCCATGACGATGCCCATGCCGCCGATGGCGTTGAACTCGGCGATCTCGCGCGCGATCTCGTCGCGCAGGATGTATTGCACGCGGACATCGAGCGACAGCTCGACCGGCTCATGCCGGTCGCGCAGGATCTCGTCGAAGCCGCGCTCGATGCCGGCAAGCCCCTTGCCGTCGAGATCGGCATAGCCGACGACATGCGCGGCGAGGCTGCCCTTGGGATAGACGCGGCGCCCTTCGGCTTGGAATTGGAGCCCGGGCAGGCCGAGACGGTTGATCTCGAATTCCTGGCTCGGCGTCAGCTGCCGCTTGATCCACACGAAGCTCTTGTCCGAGGCGAGCTTGCCGGCGATCTCGCTCTCGCTGACATCGGGCAGCAGACCCGCAAGCTTCTGTGCCACGCCCTCGGGGTTTCTGATCAGCTTCGGGTCGGCGTAGAGCGACGGCGTCTCGAGCGTAGTGGCGAGCAGGACGCCGTTGCGGTCGACGATGTCGGCACGCGCCACCTCCGGCTTCTCGACCGCGTGGAAGTGCGCGAGCCGCGTCTCGCCCGCCTTGAACCCGGCGACCTCGATGAGGCGCGCGCCGACCACCGCGAAGGCGAGGCAGAACAGCGCCGCGGTGATGATTAGCCGGGTGTGGCTGGTCTCCAGCGACTGCTTGGCCGGCCCCTCGAGCGGCGCCGGCGCGCAGGGCGCCGGCTTGAAATGCCGCGGGCGGCAGGGGTTGTCGTCGCGCTCGGGGGCGGCGGGCTTCATTGCACGACACCGGCCCCGACATTGGCGAGCCGCGGCGCCGCCGTCAGCGGGGAGGACGCTGACGACGGCGCGGCGGCGGCTACCGCGGCGGGAGGCAGGGGGGATCGCCGCGGTAGCTGCTCGATATGCCCGATCTGCTGCGTGCCGATCGGGCCGAGCGAGAGATGGCGCTTGGCAAGCTGTTCCAGCCGCGCCGGCTGGTTGAGGAAGCTCCACTCGGCGCCGAGCACGCGGATCTGCTCTTGCCCGGAGCCGATCTGGCGGGTGAGACGACCGAGCTGGTCCTCGAGCTGCAGCACTTCGTACTTCACCTGGAACATGGCATAGCCGCTGACGCCGACCAGCAAGGCCCAGAGCAGGGTGGAGAGGCGCATCATGCGGCCTTCTCCCAGATCGGCGCTGCCGTGCGCTCGGCGGCGCGCAGCCGGGCGGAGCGGGCGCGCGGATTGCGCTCGATCTCGGCAGCGCCGGGGGTTACCGGCTTGCGCGTGAGCAGGCGGAAGCTCGGCGCGCGCTCCGGCAGCGCCGGGCGATGACGCGAGCCCTTGGGCGCCGCCGCGCTGCGCTCGCGCAGGAACTCCTTGACCTTGCGGTCCTCGAGCGAGTGGAACGAGACGATGGCCAGCCGCCCGCCCGGCGCCAGCAGCCGCTCGGCCGCCAGCAGCGCGCGCTCGAGCTCGCCCAGCTCGTCATTCACCTCGAGGCGCAGCGCCTGGAAGGTGCGGGTGGCAGGGTCGATGGTGCCGCTGGCCGGCACCACGGCACGGACGATTCGGGCGAGCTCGGCGGTTCGGGTCAAAGGCGCCTCCCGGCGGGCGGCGACGATGGCGCGGGCGACGCGGCGCGCGAAACGCTCCTCGCCATAGATATAGATGAGGGTGGCGAGCGCGCTTTCCGAGAGGGTGTTGACGAGATCGGCGGCGGTGGCGCCATCCCGGCCCATGCGCATGTCGAGCGGCCCGTCGGCGCGGAAGGAGAAGCCGCGTCCGGCATCCTCGAGCTGCGGCGAGGAGACGCCGAGATCAAGCGCGATGCCGGCCACGGCGCTGATGCCAAGCGCCGCCAGCAGCGCCTCCATATCGCCGAAACGGCCTTCGATGACGGTAAAGTGGCCGGGATGCTCGCGCGCCAGCGCGCCGCCGCGCGCCACCGCCGCGGGATCGCGGTCGATGGCGATGACGCGGCAGCGCGCCGCCGCCAGCAAGGCACGGCGGTAGCCGCCGGCGCCGAAGGTGCCGTCGACATAGGTGGCCTCGTCGCGCGGCGCCAGCGCGGCGATGGTCTCGCCGAGCAGGACCGGGGTGTGGAGCGCCTCGCCGGTCATCTCGGTGGCTCCGGCAGCGGGCGGTCGGCGCGGCCCGGGGGCAGCGTCGTGCCCTGGCGGCGGGCGCGGTCGCGCATCTCCTGCTGATGCACCTGGAAACGCTGCGGCTCCCAGATCTGGAAGGTGCGGCCGCGGCCGACAAAGGCAGCGGTTTCGGTGATGCCGGCATGCTTGCACAGCGGCTCCGGCAGGATGATGCGGCCCTCGCCGTCGAAGGCCAGCGGCTCGGCATCGGCGAGGATCGAGGACAGCGCGTCGCGGTCCTCGGAGAATTCGGCGAGCTGGTCGATGCGGTCGCTCACCTCTTCCATGCGGTCGATGCCGCTGGCTTCCAGAGCGGGCAGCTTGAAGGAAGGGAAGGCGATGATTCCGTTGAAGTTTTGCCCGGTGAGCGCGAGCCGGAACGAGGCCGGAACGGAGACGCGTCCTTTGCGGTCCACTTTGTTCACGAATGTGGAAAGGAACAACGCCAACGCCGACCCCCAAAGTCCTGCCACGACGTCCCGGCTGAGCGGTTCTTTGCCACGGCATCCGCCCATGCCGGGACAGCTTCAGATTGGGACACAATGGGATAACATGGGTTTACATGGGGGTCAATGGAAAATCGTGGTAATACAGTGGGATCGCTAGGGATGAACGAGGTATTAACGCCCCCCCGCTCTGTGACCGGTCCCCTATGGTCAAGACTTCCGCTAACCACCTACAGGTAGAATCAGCGGCATACTTCCTTAACGCTACGCAGTATTATTGTTCCCTTTACGTTCTTGTCTTGGCGAAGTCTTCGCCTGGAAAATCATGGGTAGAAGCGCCAGACGGCCTGTAAGCCGGGTTCTGTCCCCGCCTTGCGGCGGGAGATGGCCATTCCTCTGGGACGCCCGTTACCGGGCGCCTCGCGCGACCGACCCGGATGGCGGGGCGGAAACGCCCCTGGCCTTGCGGCCCGCCATCCCTACTTGGTCTTGCTCCCGGTGGGGTTTGCCCTGCCGCCGCCGTTGCCGGCAGCGCGGTGCGCTCTTACCGCACCATTTCACCCTTGCCGCCCGGCGAACCGGGGTTGGCGGTGTGTTTCTGTGGCACTTTCCCTGGGGTCGCCCCCGCCGGGCGTTACCCGGCACCGCATTTCCATGGAGCCCGGACTTTCCTCTCCCCGCGTAAGCGGAGAGCGGCCATCCGGCCGTCTGGCAGGCCTAGATAAGCGTCGCGGCGGCGCCGAAGTCAAATCGCTGCCGCCAGCCCGGCAATGCGCGCCCGCGTCTCGTCGTCGAGTGCGCCATCGCAGCGCGCCGGGCGGAAATGGCGCTGGAAGGCGACGACCACCGGCCGCGTCGCTTCCTCGGGCGCGCCGGCCGGCGCGATCTCATAGCCGATGGCGGCGAGCAGGCGCAGCGCCTCGGCGCCCGTCGGCGCCGCTGCCGCGCCGGGCCAGAGCCCGATGCCGGCGCGCGCCAGGCGCTGCCAGTCGAAGAGTTCGCCGGGATCGTTGCGGCGCAGCGGCGCGACATCGGAATGCGCGAGCACGTGCCGCGCCGGGATCGGATGGCGCGTCAGGATGTCGCGGCAGAGCGGCTCGAGCGCCGCCATCTGCGGCGCGGTGAACGGACGATAGCCGAACTCGTGGCCGGGGTTGACCAGCTCGATGCCGATCGACGCGCTGTTGATGTCGCGCCGCCCGGCCCAAAACGAGAGTCCGGCATGCCAGGCGCGTCGCGCTTCCGCTACCAGGCGCAGCACTGTGCCGTCCTCGTCGATCAGGTAATGCGCGCTGACCTGCGCCCCGGGCGAGCAGAGCCGCGCCAGCGCCTCGGCCGCCGTCGGCATGCCGGTGTAATGCAGGATCAGCATGTCGACGACGCCGTCCGGCGGCCGTGGTCCGTGATTGGGCGAGGGATGGTCGACGAGGCGCATCGGCGGAGAGTCTAGGACGGGAACAGGTAATAGGCGACGAGATAGAGCGCGCAGCCGACGCAGGCGCCGACCAGCGTGCCGTTCATACGGATGTATTGCAGGTCGCTGCCGATGGCGAGCTCGAGCCGCCGGGCCACGGTGCGCGCATCCCAGCCGCGCACCACCTCGGCGATGAGCGTGCCGATCTGGCCGCGCCACGGCACCACCCCCAGCGCCGCATGCTCGATCGCGGCATCGAGCCGCGCCTGCATCTCCTGGTCGCGGGCGAGCGTCTGGCCGAGCGACAGGATCGCCGTGCGGGCGGCCTCGCGCGTGCGTGAGGCGGGCGCGGCGAGATCGTCGAGGAAGACGCGGCGCAGCTCGTCCCAGATGCCGCCGAGCCAGGCCTGCGTCTCGGGATGCTCGATCAGGCGGTTCTTGGCCGCGTTGAAGCGTCGTTGCCGCTCGGGCGAGGCGGCGAGGCTGGCCGCGAGATCCTCGACACCGGCGCGAAAGCGCTCGCGCGGCGCGCTGTCCGGCAGCCGCAGCTCCGCCAGCACCTCCTCGATCCCTTCGATAAGCGCCACCGCCATGCGCCGGTTGACCGCTTTCGGGACCCACCAGCGGCTGCGCTCCTCGACCGCCGTGTAGATCCGGTCCGCATTGGCGGCGAGGAGCGCCTGGGTCCAATCGAGGGTGCGGTCGAACAGCGCATCGTATTGGCCGCTGGCGGTGAACAGCGTGATCAGCCGCCCGGCCACCGGCGCCATGTCCAGCTCCTTGAGCTGCTCGCCGAAAGAGCGCGCGACGAAGTCGCGCACCGCCGGGTCGCCGAGCGAGCGGATGACGTAAGGCAGCGCCACTGCGATCTGGTCGGCGACGCGCAGCGCGTTCTCGGGCTCGGCCAGCCAAGCGGCGAGCCGCCGTCCCGGCGCGAGGCCGCGCAGCCGCTCGGCGATGATCTCCGGCGCGAGAAAGTTGCGCTCGACGAAATCGCCGAGGCCGTCGCCGATGCGGTCCTTGCTGCGCTGGATGATGGCGGTGTGCGGGATCGGCAGGCCGAGCGGATGGCGGAAGAGCGCCGTCACCGCAAACCAATCGGCGAGCCCGCCCACCACCGCCGCCTCCGCGCCGGCGCGCAGCAGCAGCAGCCAGAAGCCCGGCTGCGGCGCGAACCGGGTGGCGAAGAACACGGCCGCCGCCAGCACCAGCAGCCCCGTTGCCAGCAGCCGGTTGCGCCGGAGCGCGCGGCGCTGACGCTCCAGCGTGTCGGTCGGACGAAGGTCGGGGCTCTCCGGCATGGCGCGATGATAGCGGATCGGTTGAAGCCGCGGACGGCAGGGCCTATACGCTCACGCATGGAGACCGAGGCGCCCAGTGTCGCAGAGGAGGCATGCCCGCGCTGCGGCAAGCCCGCGGCGCTCTGCATCTGCGCCGGCATCGAGCCGATCGACAACCGCATCGCCGTGCTCATCCTGCAGCATCCGCAGGAGCAGGATGTCGAGCTCGGCACGGCGCGGCTCGCCGCGCTGCAGTTGAAACGCGCCGCGCTCAAGATCGGCCTGTCCTGGCCGAGCCTCAGCAAGGTGCTGGGCCGGGATGTCGATCCCAAGCGCTGGGCGGTGCTCTATCTCGGCTCGGCCAAAGCGGTCGAGCTTGCCGCCGGGCGCGAGATCCTCCTGCTCGACCGCAAGGGCGCGGCGCTGGCCGATCAGGCGAAGGATCTCGCCGAGATCGACGGCGTGATTGTGCTCGACGGCAGCTGGAGCCAGGCCAAGGCGCTGTGGTGGCGCAATGCCTGGATGCTGAAATGCCGCAGGGTCGTGCTCGGGCCGCGCCGGCCGTCGCGCTACGGCACGTTGCGGCGCGAGCCGCGCCGCGACGGGCTCTCGACGATCGAGGCGGTGGCGTTGCTGCTAAGCCGGCTCGAGGGCCGGCCGGAGATCGAGCGCGCGCTCATCGCCAGCTTCGAGACGCTGCTCGAGCGCTACCGCGCCCAGCGCCGCGCGCCGTCTCAGCCGCCGAGCGCCGCAAAGAGCGGGCCGAGCTCCGCACCATAGGGCCGCCAGCGGCCGATCGACTGGTGATAGATCGGCTGGCGCACCTGGGCGGCGCTGGCGGTGCGCACCGGGCGCTCGGTCGTGTGGAAGGCGAGGCAGGCGGCGTCCCAGGCGAGGCCGCAAAACGCGATGATCCGCCGCGCCTCGCGCTCGAGATCGGCGACGACGTCCTCATAGCGGATCTCGAGCATCACGCCCTCGGGCAGCACCGCGCGCCAATGCGCCATCAGCGCCTCATAGGCACGGTAATAGCGGCCGAGCTCGCCGAGATCGTAGGCGAAGGGCTGCCCGGCGGTGAAGAGGGTGGCAAAGCACGACCAGCAGGTATCGGCGGGGTCGCGCCGCACATGGATGATACGCGCCTCGGGCAGCGCCAGCGGGATGAGGCCGGCCAAGCGGAAATTCGCCGGCAGCTTGTCGGTGACGCGCCGCGCCACCGGCGCGCGCGGTGCGAGGCCGGCGACATAGCGCGCGCCGAGTGCGCGCAGCGCGTCTCCCGTCAGCGCCGCGACGCCTTCGGGGAAATCGACGCCGCTCGCCGTCGCCGCTGCAGGGAAGTCGGTGAGTTCGCCGGCGCCATGAATGTCGGGATGGCTTGCCGCGATCTGCTCGATCAGGCTGGTGCCGGAGCGCGGCATGCCGATGATGAAGACCGGTACAGAGGAGGGCTCGCCGAGACCGGCCTTGGCGCGCATCAGCGCCGGCGTGAAGACCGAGCGGATGCGCTCGAACTGGCCGAGCGTCGCCGCCTCGTCATAGGCGATGGCGCGCCGCTTCAGCGCGTTGGCGTGCCGCAGGTGACGGAACGCGTGCGCGTGCTCGCCGAGATCGGCGCGCGCCTTGGCCAGTGCAAAATGCAGCTCGACCTGCTCCTCCGGCGGCAAGGCATCGGCCCGCCGCGCCAGCGTCTCGAGTGCGGCAAGCTGCGGATCGCCGGCGGCAAAGCGCTTGATCTCGGCGAGGTTGAGATGAAAGCCGGCGCGCTCCGGCGCGAGCGCCACGGCGGATTCGAACGCGCGCCGCGCTTCGGTGAGCCGGCCCATCTCGCGCAAGGCGGTGCCGAGATTGCTGGCGGCGACGGCGTTGCCGGGCCTCGCCGCCATCGCCGCCTCATACTGCGCGATCGCCTCGCCATGGCGCTCGAGCGCGTGCAGCGAGTTGGCGAGATTGCTGTGCGCGGCGGCGAAGCCCGGCCGCAGCGCCAGCGCCTGCTCATAGCGCGCCACCGCCTCGCAATGGCGGCCGAGCGATTGCAGCGCGTTGCCGAGATCGTTCAGCGCGCCGGCGTCGCGCGGCGCCAGCGCGAGCGCGCGCTCGTAATGGGCGACCGCCTCCTCGTCGCGGCCGAGCCGGTGCAGCGCCTTGCCGCGATTGACGTGGAGATCCGCCGACGCGGCGTCGAGCGCCAGCGCCTGCGCGTACTGCGCGCTCGCCGCCTCGTGCCGGCCCAGCGCCTGCAGCGCGGTGCCGAGATTGTTGTGCACCGACGCGTCCGGCTCGAGCGCCAGCGCGCGCTCATGCCAGGTGACCGCTTCCGCGGTGCGGCCCAGCGCCTGCAGCGCGCTGCCCTTGGCGCTCAGCGCCTGGGCAAAGCCGGGCTCGAGCGCCAACGCGCGGTCGAGCCGCGCCAGCGCGTCGGCCGCGCGCCCCAGCGCCAGCAAGGCGCTGGCGAGGCCGTAATGGGCCGGGGCGAGATCGGGATCGAGCGCCACCGCCCGCTCGAACGGCGCCAGCGCCTCTTCGTGCCGGCCCATCGCCTGCAGCACGCCACCGAGGCCGTTATGCGCCGCCGCGTTGCCGGGATGCCGGTAGATGGCGTGGCGCAGCAGGCTCGCCGCCTCGCCGAGGCGGCCTTGCTGGGAGCGGATCATCGCCAAATTGTGCAGCGCGCCCGGATGATGGCGATCGAGGTCGAGCACCGCCTCGTAGAGCTGCTCCGCCTCGGCGAGCCGGCCCTGGCGCTGCAGGCCCGCGGCGCTCTCGAAGGCCTGCGCCGGCGAGAGCAGTCGCGTGCCGGGATCCCTCGGGCTCATCGGCGGATCAGTCGATGGCGAGCGCGTCGCGCAGCTCGCGCGCGTCGAAATCGGCGACGATGCCGGTCTCATTGCGGCTGACATGGAGGTCGAGCCGCGCGAAGGCCAGCAGCGCATCCTCGCTGAGCCCGCTGACGCCGTCATCGTCGACCGATGCCAGCCGGGCCAGTGACGGGCTTGCCGCCAGCAGCCGGAACAGCGCCGTCACGCGCATGTAGAGGTTGAGCGTCAGCGGTACGCTGGTGCCCAGCTCCTCGGCGAAGAGATCGAGCACCGCGCGCATGTCGATCGGCGATGCCTCCTCCTCCGCCTCGTCCTCCGCGCTCGCGCCGTTCTCCTCGTCGTCGTCGAAGACCTCGAGCTCGGCCACCTGCTGCAGGTATTCCGAGAAGAGAAAGATGGCGGAGCCCAGCAGATCGGGCTCGACCGGTGGCACGCGCGGCGGCGTCGCGTTGGGGGTGAAGTCGTCCATCACTGCGCTCCTCGCCGATGGCAGGCCTGATGACAGGGATCCTTGTCGCTGCCCGGCATCGACTTTAGCCCGCCCCTGTGAGTAACTGGGCGTCTCCTTCGGCGGACGGGTATAGCGCATGAACGGCAATCTCGGCGGCAGCGTCAAGGCCCTCGTCTTCGACGTCTTCGGCACGGTGGTGGATTGGCGCGGCAGCCTCATCCGCGAGCTCGAGGCTTTCGGCCGCGCCAAGGGCATGAACGCGGACTGGGCGGGCTTCGCCGATGCCTGGCGCGGCGGCTACCAGCCGGCGATGCAGCGCGTGCGCTCGGGCGAGCTGCCCTGGACGCGGATCGACGACCTCCATCGCGGGATTCTCGACCGCCTCCTGGCGGAATACCGCCTCGCCGGCCTGAGCGAGGCCGAGACGGATCACCTCAACCGCGCCTGGCACCGGCTCGATCCCTGGCCCGATGCGGTGGCGGGGCTCACCCGGCTGAAGCGCCGCTTCATCATCGGGACACTCTCCAACGGCAATATCGGGCTGCTCGTCAACATGGCGAAGCATGCGGGCCTGCCCTGGGACGTCGTGCTCTCGGCCGAGCTCGCGCACCATTACAAGCCCGATCCCGAGGCTTATCGCCTGCCGCCGGATCTGCTGGGCCTCGCCGCGTCCGAGGTCATGCTGGTGGCGGCCCATCCGGGCGATCTCGCCGCGGCGGCACGCGAAGGGCTCAAGACCGGCTATGTGCCGCGGCCGTTGGAGCGCGGGCCCGGGAAGCCGCCGCACGATATTTCCGGCAAGCACTTCGATATCGTCGCCGACGATTTCAACCAGCTTGCCGAGCGCCTGGGCGCGTGAGCTTGACGCCGCGGCTGCCGCCGGGGATGACTGGCCTGCCCGAGGCAGGAGCATGGCATGAGTGAGGCCGGCTGGCAGTTCTGGATCGACCGCGGCGGCACCTTCACCGATGTGGTGGCGCGCCGGCCGGACGGCGCGCTCCTCACGCATAAGCTGCTCTCCGACAATCCCGAGCGCTATCGCGACGCGGCGATCCAGGGCATCCGCGATCTGCTCGGCCTTGCCGCCGACGCGGAGATCCCCGGCGCCGCCATCGCCGCGGTGAAGATGGGCACCACGGTTGCCACCAACGCGCTGCTGGAGCGCAAGGGCGAGCGCACGGTGCTGGTGATCACCCGGGGTTTCGGCGATGCGCTGCGCATCGGCTATCAGAACCGGCCGAAGCTGTTCGAGCGCCACATCGTCCTGCCGGAGCAGCTCTACGAGCGCGTCATCGAGGCCGATGAGCGCGTCACCGCCGAAGGCGAGGTGCTGGCGCCGCTCGACCGGACGCGGCTCGAGGTCGATCTCGCTGCCGCCCACGCCGCCGGCATACGCTCGGCGGCGATCGTCTTCCTGCACGGCTACCGCTATCCCCGGCACGAGCGCGAGGCCGCCGAACTCGCCCGCGCGCTGGGCTTCACCCAGGTCTCGGTGAGCCATCAGGTGAGCCCGCTGATGAAGCTGGTGAGCCGCGGCGACACCACGGTGGTCGACGCCTATCTCTCGCCGATCCTCAGGCGCTATGTCGATCGGGTGGCAGCCGAGCTCGGCGGCACGCGCCTGCTCTTCATGCAGTCGAATGGCGGCCTCACCGATGCGCGGCGCTTCCAGGGCAAGGACGCGATCCTGTCGGGCCCCGCCGGCGGCATCGTCGGCGCCGTGCGCACCGCCGAGATGGGCGGATTCGACAAGATCATCGGCTTCGACATGGGCGGCACCTCGACCGATGTCTCGCATTACGCCGGCGAATACGAGCGCAGCTTCGAGACGGTGGTGGCCGGGGTGCGCATGCGCGCGCCGATGATGCATATCAACACCGTGGCGGCGGGCGGCGGCTCGATCTGCAGCTTCGACGGCGCGCGCTATCGCGTCGGCCCGGAATCGGCCGGCGCCAATCCCGGCCCCGCCTGCTATCGCCGCGGTGGGCCGCTCACCGTCACCGATTGCAACGTCATGCTGGGCAAGCTGCAGCCGCGCTTCTTCCCGCGCGTCTTCGGTCCCGACGGCGACGCGCCGCTCGACGATGCCGTGGTCGCGGAAAAATTCGCCGCGCTTGCCGACGCGATCGCCCGCGCCAGCGGCAACCGCCGCACGCCGGTCGAGGTGGCCGAGGGCTTCCTCAGGATTGCCGTCGAGAACATGGCGAACGCCATCAAGCAGATCTCGATCCAGCGCGGCTACGACGTGACGGAGTACACGCTCTGCTGCTTCGGCGGCGCCGGCGGCCAGCATGCCTGCCTGGTGGCCGACGCGCTCGGCATGCGGCGCGTCTATATCCATCCCTTCGCCGGCGTGCTCTCGGCTTACGGCATGGGCCTCGCCGATCTCCGCAGCTTGCGCGAGCAGGCGGTGGAGCGGCGGCTCGCCGACGACGCGATGCCCGAGCTTGCAGCGCTGCTCGACCGGCTCGCCGCCGACGGCGCTGCCGAGATGCGCGCGCAAGGCATCGCGCCAGAGCAGATCAGCGTGCAGCGCAAGGCGCATGTCAAATACGACGGCACCGACACGCCGCTGGTGGTGCCCTTCGGCGCGCGCGCGGAGATCGCCGCCGGATTCGCGCAAGCGCACAAGCAGCGTTACGGCTTCGTCATGCCGGAAAAGCCGCTGGTGGTCGAGGCCGTCTCGGTCGAGGTGGTGGGTGCCACCGACGCGGTGGCCGACCCGCTCCATGACCTCCCCGAGGCGCCCGGCGCACCGGCGCCGCTCGCGCGCGTCAGGCTCTTCACCGCCGGCGCCAGCCATGAGGCGCCGGCGTTCGACCGCGACGCGCTGCTGCCGGGCCAGCAGGTCGCGGGTCCCGCGATCATCCGCGAGGCCACCGCCACCACCATCGTCGAGCCGGGCTGGCGCGCGGTGCTCGACCGGCGGCGGTATCTTGTGCTGGAGCGCGTCGTGCCGCTGCCGAGCCGCGTCGCCATCGGCACCAGCGTCGATCCCGTGATGCTTGAGGTCTTCAACAACCTCTTCATGGCGATCGCCGAGCAGATGGGCGTGGCGCTGCAGAACACCGCCTATTCCGTGAACATCAAGGAGCGGCTCGATTTCTCCTGCGCGTTGTTCGACCGCGAGGGCTCGCTCATCGCCAACGCGCCGCCCATGCCGGTGCATCTGGGCACGCTGGGCGAGAGCGTGCAGACGGTGATCCGCGCCCGCGGGCGCCGCGCCGACGGCCGCGGCATGCGGCCGGGCGACGTCTATGTGCTGAACGCACCTTATAACGGCGGGACCCACCTTCCCGACGTCACCGTCATCACCCCGGTCTTCGCCGAGGCGGATCGCGACGGCACCGGCGACGTGCTGTTCTACGTCGCCTCGAGGGGCCATCAGGCGGATATCGGCGGCATCACGCCGGGCTCGATGCCGCCCGACAGCCGCAGCGTCGAGGAGGAAGGCGTGCTCATCGACAATTTCCTGCTGGTGGATGCCGGGCGCTTCCGCGAGCAGGAGATGGTGGCGTTGCTGTCGTCGGGCCGCTATCCCTCGCGCAACCCGGCGCAGAACATCGCCGATCTCAAGGCGCAGATCGCCGCCTGCGAAAAGGGCGTGCAGGAGTTGCACCGCATGGTGCGGCATTTCGGCCAGGACGCGGTCGAGGCCTATATGGGCCATGTCCAGGACAATGCCGAGGAGGCGGTGCGCCGCGTGCTGAGCGTGCTGAGGGACGGCGACTTCGCCTATGAGACCGACGACGGTGCCGTGATCAAGGTGCGCATCGCCATCGATCGCGCCGGCCGCCGCGCGGTCATCGATTTCACCGGCACCAGCGCGCAGCTCCCCACCAACTTCAACGCGCCCTCGGCGGTGTGCAAGGCGGCGGTGCTCTACGTGTTCCGCACCTTGGTCGATGACGAGATCCCGATGAACGGCGGCTGCCTCAAGCCGCTGGAGCTGATCATTCCGCCGGGCTCGATGCTCAACCCGCGCTATCCCGCCGCCGTGGTCGCCGGCAATGTCGAGACCTCGCAATGCGTCACCGACGCGCTCTACGGCGCCTTGGGGGTGATGGCGGCAGCGCAGGGGACGATGAACAACTTCACCTTCGGCAACGAGCGCTATCAGTATTACGAGACGATCTGCGGCGGCTCCGGCGCCGGGCCCGATTTCGACGGCACCGATGCCATCCACACGCATATGACCAACTCGCGGCTGACCGATCCCGAAGTGCTGGAATGGCGCTTCCCGGTGCTGCTCGAGAGCTTCGCCATCCGCCGCGGCTCCGGCGGCGCCGGGCGCCATCGCGGCGGCGACGGGGTGGTGCGTCGCATCCGCTTTCGCGAGGCGATGACCGCGGCGATCCTCTCCGGCCATCGCCGCGTGCCGCCCTATGGCCTCTTGGGCGGCGCGCCGGGCGCACTGGGGCGCAACTGGGTCGAGCGCGCCGATGGCAGAAGCGAGACCTTCGGCGCGACGCACGCCGTCGCCATGAGCGCCGGCGACGTCTTCGTCATCGAGACGCCGGGCGGCGGCGGCTGCGGCAAGGCCGATGCCGCGCGCGCCGCGGCGGAGTAGCAGTCAGCGCGGCGCGCGGACGCTGGTCGCCAGTCAGACGCCGAGGCGAAGCCCAACCGATCAGCGGCGCCGCAAACGGCCCGGGCTCAGACGACTTCGACGGTCGGCGTGAAGATGTAGCCGGTGCCGCGCACCGTCTTGATGATGGTCGGGTTCGCGGGATCGGGCTCGAGCTTGCGCCTGAGGCGCCCGACCTGCACGTCGATGGTGCGGTCGAAGGGGCCGGCCTCGCGGTTGCGCGCGAGATCGAGCAGCCGGTCGCGGCTCAGCACCTGATTGGCGTTGTTAACGAAGGCGGCAAGCAGGTCGAACTCGCCGGTGGTCAGCCGCACCTCGCCGCCCTCGGGAGAGACCAGCTCGCGCGTGGCGAGATCGAGATGCCAGCCGGCAAAGCGCGCGCGCGAGCGGGTGCCGGTGGGCGGCTCCTTCTGCGCGCGGCTCGAGGCGCGGCGCAGCACGCTCTTGACCCGTGCCAACAGCTCGCGCAGGTGAAACGGCTTCGGCAGGTAGTCATCTGCGCCCATCTCGAGGCCGATGATGCGGTCGACGGTCTCGCCCCGTCCGGTCAGGATGATGATCCCCACCGTCGATTCCTCGCGTAGCTGGCGCGCCAGCGTCAGCCCGTCCTCGCCGGGCAGCATCAGATCGAGGATGACGAGATCGACCGGGCCTTGCGCCATGACCTTGCGCATCCCGCCGCCCTCATTGGCGACGCTGACGCGGTAGCCTTCGCTGGATAGATACTGTTGGACGACCTCGCATATCTCCTTTTGGTCGTCCACCACAAGGATATGGCCTGTCGCTTTCATGGCTGGCCTGCAATGTGGCTCATCTGCGGCGGCGATGCAATATCGTCCAGGTTATGAAGGGCCAGGGACCGTTCGCGCCTTACGTTCACCAGATATCGATTACATGCCGTTACAATTTCTTACAGAAATCGGCCGCGGATGACATCAAGCGATTACAGGAGGCCATTACAGTCAAACCCGCTCGTCGCTTCACGTTGAACATGAATGCAGCGCGCCAACGGAGCGCGCGAAGGGAGCCGGGGATGGCCGACATTTGCAAAAAAATTGAGGAAGAGATTCCGCGCCTGCGCCGCTACGCGCGCGCCTTGACCCGCGACGTCAATGCCGCCGACGATTTGGTGCAGGATTGCCTGACCAGGGCGCTGAGCAAGGTGCACCTCTGGCAGAGGGGTACCGATCTTCGTGCGTGGCTTTTCACCATCCTCCACAACCAGTACGTCAACCACGTCCGCCGCGCCGTGCGCGAGGGCTCGGCCGTCGGCCTCTCCGACAGCGAACCCATGCTGACGACATCGCCCAATCAAGGCAAGCGGCTCGAGCTGCGCGACCTCGAGCGCGCCATCGCCAAGCTGCCGGAGGAGCAGCGCTCCGTGCTTCTGCTCGTGGGGCTGGAAGGAATGCGCTACGAAGAGGTCGCCGCGGTGCTCGATGTGCCCGTCGGTACCATCCGCTCGCGCCTGTCGCGCGGCCGTGAGATGCTGCGCCACCTCATGGGCATGGGCGCGGAACGCCCGGAGTCCAGCCGCGCCGTGCCAACGCGCCGCCTGGCGCCCGCCAGAGGCCAGTCCGAGATCGCGGTCGGCGAGGCGGTGCGGCGCGGCCGCGTGGCGATCGGCGACGGCGCAACACCGCGCCGCACGGTCTGATCGGGCGGCCGGAACCCTGCTCGCTAGCGCGTGTTGGAAGCGGCATGGCGGTGCCTCCCCGGCCAGCTACCGGCCGTTCTTTTCCCCGGTCGCGCCTTTCCAATGAGAGCCCGGTGCTCAGAGATCGAGGCCGTTCCGCCGCGCCGGCAGGGCGGCGGGGATTGGAGGGTCTTGCGCCGATTGCGGCGCTTGCACGCCCGCGGGGTGGCGCAACGCGAGATACGTCGCCAGCATGCCGCCTGCCACCAGCAGGAGGCCGGCGAGCGCGGCGGCGACCACCACCCGGAGATAGCGACGCGCCGCCAGCTCGCTGCTGCGCAAGCGCAACGCGCGCGTCAGCTTTCGCGGCAGCGGCTCGTCGACGATACCGGCAAAAAGGATGCCGACGGCCTCCTTTTGGGCGCGGAACGCCTCGACCCGCGCGGCCTGCGCCGGGGCTGAGACGAGATAGAGCGCGACCTCAAGCCGGTCAGCCGCGTCGAGCGTGCCGTCGACATAGGCGTGCAGATCGTCGTCCGTGATTTCGATCTTCGGCTTCGTCAATCCATCCTCGACCTCAACAGTGGCGAACGGCCGGTACCTGCGCCGTCATCGGCGAAGAGCGGGGCGGCGGAGCCGCAAGGTCCGTGTCGGGAAGCTCCAGCAGAACGCCCGATCGGTGTCCGAGTTCCTCGGCACGCCTTGTGCCGTGCCGGTATCGCCGAAGCGGCAGGCAGCGGCCAGGCGCGGAAAAGATGCCGGGACGCCATTTCTATCGCGTGAGTCCGCAGGCCGGCGGCGAATGGACCATGCGGCAGGAGCTGAGCCGCCGTCGCGGCGCCGAGGGAACTAGGAGCGAGCCGTTCCGTTAAGCTAATCAGGCAACCTGTGGCAGCGCGGCGAAAGAAACGCGCAGGTGGGCGATCAGGCCAGATCCTCGCCGCTGCCGCACACAATTTCGCGCGATGGAATGCTGGTATCGCGGCCCCGGTTCGATCCTAGGAAAACGAGCCGGAGGTGCAGTCTGGGGCAACTCAGGCCACAGGAGCCTTTTCGGCCCTCCTTGTGTTTGCAACAGCCATGACCCCCCGCGCGTCCGATGACGCCGATGCGCCGGCGCAAGGCCTGCGCATTTACAACCTTTTCCCCCTGCTCGCCGGCGACATCGCCGCTTGGCGGGCGGAGCTGCCGCGTATCGCCGCGATGGGGTTCAATTGCGTCTTCGTCAATCCCTTCCACCTGCCCGGCTCCTCCGGCAGCCTCTACGCCGTCAAGAACTATTACCGCCTCAATCCGCTGTTCCGCGGCGATGCGCGGGAGAGCGACGAGGCGCTGCTCGCCGGCTTCACCGCCGCCTGCCGCAGCCATGGGCTGCTCGCCATGATGGACCTGGTGGTGAACCACACCGCGCGCGACAGCGAGCTCGCGGCGCGCCATCCGCAATGGTTCGCGCAGCAGCCGGGCGGCGGGTTGCGATCGCCGTCGGCGATCGATCCCGCGAACGCCGCCAACGTCACCGTGTGGGAGGATCTCGCCGAGATCGAGTATCGCGGCGACGCGGCGGAAGCGGAGACGGTCGCCTATTTCGCCGAGCTGGTGCGGTATCACGTGCGCCTCGGCTTCCGCGGCTTCCGTTGCGATGCCGCCTATAAGGTGCCGGCGCGGGTGTGGCGCGCGCTCATCGCCGCCGCCCGCAGCGCGGCGCCCGGCTGCGTCTTCGCCGCGGAGACGCTGGGCGCGCGGCTTGCCGAGGTGCAGCGGCTCGAGGGCGCCGGCTTCGACTATCTCTTCAACAGCAGCAAATGGTGGGACTTCACCAGCCCCTGGCTGCTCGAGCAATATGACGCCTTCCGCGCCATCGCGCCCTCGATCGCCTTTCCCGAGAGCCACGACACCGAGCGGCTCGCCGCCGAGCTCGAGCGCGCCGGCTGCGATGCGGCGGCGATCGTGGCGCGCTGTCGCCAGGCCTATGCCTTCGCCGCCTGCTTTTCCACCGGTGTGATGATGCCGATGGGCTACGAGTTCGGCTGGCGGCGCCGGCTCGGCGTCGTGACGACGCGCCCGGGGCAGGCCGAGCCCCGGCGCTTCGATCTCTCGCCGGCGATCGCCGAGATCAATGCCGTCAAGCGCGCGACGCCGGCCCTCAACGACGAGGGGCCGCAGCGTCGGCTGACGCCGCCGGGCGACCCGCTGGTGGTGTTGGCGCGGCGCACGCTGCGGGGCGAGGACTGGGCGTTCAGCCTGATCAACACCGACGACGCCAGCGCCAACGAGATCGATACCGATCTGCTGCTCGATGCCGTCGAGGGCGAGGATCTGCTGCTGGCCGCGGCGGGGGAGGGGCCCGGCCCCGGCATCAAGCTCGCGGTCGAGCCGCGCGAGGTGAGGGTCCTGCGCGGTCGCCGCGCCCCGGCGCGCCTCATCCCGGCCGAGGGGCGGCATCGGTCCGCCATGCACCCCCAATGGTCGCCCGATGCGCGCATCCTCATCGAGGAAGTCTATCCCGAGCTCGATGGCGGCCGCTTTCCGGTGAAGCGGGTGGTCGGCGACACGCTCGACGTCTGGGCCGACCTGGTGTGCGACGGCCATGATGCGCTTGCCGCCGTCATCCTCTACCGGCCGGAAGGCGCAGCGGAGTGGCGCGAGGCGCCGATGCGGCTCTTCGACAATGACCGCTGGGTGGGCCATGTCCCGCTCGCCGAGAATACGCGCTACCGCTACACCATCGAGGCCTGGACCGACGCCTTCGCCTCCTGGCGCGCCGACATGCTGAAGAAGCAGCAGGCCGGCCAGAGCCTCGCCGTCGACCTGCTTGAAGGCCGCGACCTTCTCGCCGCGGCGGCCGCGCGCGCCGCCGGCGCCGACCGGGAGCTGCTGGAGCGGCTGCTCGCTGCCTTCGAGCCCGCCGATGCGGCGGGCCGCATCGAGATCATGCTGTCGCGGCTGCTCGCCCAGGCGATGTCGCGCTGGCCGGACCGGCGTGCCGCGACGCGCTATGGCCGCGAGCTCGAGCTGGTGGTCGACCGGTCCTTGGCGCGTTTCACCGCCTGGTATGAGATGTTCCCGCGCAGCCAGGGGCGGACCCCCGGCCGCGGCGCGAGCTTCGAGGACGCCATCGCCCGGCTGCCCGAGATCCAGGCCATGGGCTTCGACGTCGTCTATCTGCCGCCGATCCATCCCATCGGCCGCGTCAACCGCAAGGGCCGCGACAACAGCCTGGTCGCGGCGCCGGGCGATCCCGGCAGCCCCTATGCCATCGGCGCCGCCGAGGGCGGCCACGAGGCGGTCCATCCCGAGCTCGGCGGGATCGCCGGCTTCCGGCGCTTCGTCGCCGCGGCGCGCGCGCTCGGGCTCGAGGTGGCGCTCGACTTCGCCATCCAATGCGCGCCCGACCATCCCTGGGTGTCGGAGCATCCGCAATGGTTCGTATTCCGGCCGGACGGCACCATCAAATATGCCGAGAACCCGCCCAAGAAGTACCAGGACATCGTCAATGTCGATTTCTACAACCCCGACCGCGCCGGGCTCTGGCAGGCGCTGCGCGACGTCGTGCTGTATTGGATCGGCGAGGGCGTCGGCATCTTCCGCGTCGACAATCCGCACACCAAGCCGCTGCCGTTCTGGGAATGGCTGATCCGCGAGGTGCAGAGTCGCCATCCCGGGACGATCTTCCTCGCCGAGGCCTTCACCCGGCCGAAGATGATGCATGCGCTGGCGAAGGCGGGCTTCACCCAGTCCTATACCTATTTCACCTGGCGCGTGAGCAAAGCGGAGCTGACCGAGTACGGCACCGAGCTGGCGCAGGGGCCGGGGAAGGAGTATTTCCGCCCGAACTTCTTCGCCAACACGCCGGATATCCTGCCGGTGCATCTGCAGCAGGGCGGCCGGCCGGCGTTCCGCGCCCGGCTGGTGCTGGCGGCGACGCTGTCGCCGGCCTACGGCATCTACAGCGGCTTCGAGCTTTGCGAGAACCGCGCCATCCCCGGCAGCGAAGAGTATCTCCACTCCGAGAAATACGAATACAAGGTCTGGGACTGGGACCGGCCGGGCCACATCAAGGACGATATCGCCCGGCTCAACCAACTGCGCCGCGACAATCCCGCGCTCCATCATCTCACGAACCTGCGCTTTTGCCCCGCCGACGATCCCCAGGTATTGTTCTACGGCAAGGCCAGCGACGACGGTGCCAACCACGTCTTCGTCGCCGTCAACCTCGATCCCTTCGCCGCGCATGCGGCGGAGGTTGAGTTCCCGCTGGCGGAGATGGGCATCGCCGAAACTGAAACCTTCACCGCGGTGGAGCTGTTCACCCGCCAGGAGTATCGTTGGCGGGGCGCCCGTCAGCGCCTCACCCTCGACCCCGGCACCAACCCGGCGGCGATCTTCCGCATCGCGCGCTAACGCGCCCTTCCCCCTTGCCCGGCCCCGCCCATGCCAGACACCACGCTCATTTCGCAGCCCAAGCCCCAGCCGCTCGCCGCCGATCCGCTCTGGTACAAGGACGCCATCATCTACCAGCTCCACGTCAAGGCATTCTTCGACAGCACCGATGACGGCATCGGCGATTTCCAGGGGCTGACGCGCAAGCTCGACTACCTCCAGGATCTCGGCGTCACCGCGCTGTGGCTGCTGCCTTTCTATCCCTCGCCGCTCAAGGACGACGGCTACGACATCGCCGATTACCGCAGCGTCAACCCGGCCTACGGCACCATGGGCGATTTCCGCGCCTTCGTGCGCGCCGCCCACCACCGCGGCATGCGCGTCATCACCGAGCTGGTGGTGAACCACACTTCCGACCAGCATCCCTGGTTCCAGCGTGCGCGCCACGCCAGACCGGGATCGCTATGGCGCAACTACTACGTCTGGAGCGACACCGACCAGAAGTTCCTCGGCACGCGCGTCATCTTCCTCGACACGGAAAAATCGAACTGGGCCTGGGATCCGGTGGCGCAGGCCTATTACTGGCATCGCTTCTACGCCCACCAGCCAGACCTCAATTACGACAACCCGCATGTCGAGAGGGCGGTGGTCAACGTGATGCGCTTCTGGCTCGACATCGGCGTCGACGGCATGCGGCTCGACGCCGTGCCCTATCTCATCGAGCGCGAAGGCACGATCAACGAGAACCTGCCGGAGACGCACGCCCTGCTGAAACGGCTGCGCCGCGCGCTCGACCAGCGCTATGGCGACCGCATGCTGCTCGCCGAGTCCAATCAATGGCCCGAGGACGTGTTGCAGTATTTCGGCGAGGGCGACGAGTGCCACATGGCGTTCCATTTCCCGCTGATGCCGCGCATCTTCATGGCGGTCGCGGTCGAGGATCGCCATCCCATCACCGACATCCTGCGCCAGACGCCGGACATTCCGCCCAATTGCCAATGGGCGGTGTTCCTGCGCAACCATGACGAGCTGACGCTCGAGATGGTGACCGACCGCGAGCGCGACTATCTCTGGAACCACTACGCCGCGGACAAGCGCATGCGGCTCAATCTCGGCATCCGCCGGCGCCTGGCGCCGCTGCTGGAGAACGACCGCCGGCGCATGGAGCTGCTCAACGGGCTGATGTTCTCCATGCCGGGTACGCCGGTGATGTACTACGGCGATGAGATCGGTATGGGCGACAATATTTTCCTCGGCGACCGCGACGGCGTGCGCACGCCGATGCAATGGTCGCCCGACCGCAACGCCGGCTTCTCGCGCGCCGATCCGGCGCAGCTCTATTTGCCGCCGATCATGGACGCGGTCTACGGCTATCAATCGGTCAATGTCGAGGCGCAGAGCCGCTCGCCTTCTTCCTTCCTGAACTGGATGAAGCGGCTCATCGCCGTGCGCAAGGCGCGCCTCGCCTTCGGTCGCGGCGATCAGCGCTTCCTCTATCCCGCGAACCGCAAGGTGCTCGCCTATCTGCGCGCGCATGGCGAGGAGATCATCCTCTGCGTCTTCAACCTCGCCCGCGCGCCGCAGGCGGTGGAGCTCGACCTTTCCGGCCTCAAGGGCCGCGTGCCGGTCGAGCTGTTCGGCCGCAGCGCCTTCCCGCCGATTGGCGAGCTGCCTTATCTGCTGACGCTGCCCGGCCACGGCTTCTACTGGTTCCTGCTCGATCCCGCCGCGGAGGCCGAGCAGGAGAGGCGCGCGCAAGCGGCCTTGCCGGAGCTGCTTACCATGGTCATGCCCGAGGAAGGATGGTCGGGACCGTTCAACCAGCACAACCGGCAGCTCTTCGAGAGCGAGGTATTGCCCGCCTATCTGCCGCGGCAGCGCTGGTTCGCCGGCAAGGGCGGACAGATCGCGCGGACGACCGTCGTGGCCGGCATCATGCTGCCCGGCACGGAGAAGGAGCTGGGCTGGCCGATGATGGTGATCGAGATCGGCTTGCGCGGCGGCGAGGCGCAGCGCTATTTCCTGCCGATCGCCATGACGTGGGAAGAGGAGGAGAGCGAGCGGCGCAATGCGCTGCTGGCGTATACGCTCGCCCGCGCACGCCACGCCCGGCGCGAAGGCGCGATCTACGAGGCAACGGCGGAGCCGGCCTTTGCGCTGGCGGTGGTGCAGGCGATGGCAGTCGCGCGCAAGCTCTCGGGGCGTGGCGGCGCCGTCGTCTTCGAGCGCACCGGCGCTTTCGAGCGCGTGAGCCTGCCGGCGAGCCCGGTGGTGAAGCGCGTCGGCGGCGAGCAATCGAACAGCTCGATCCTGATCGAGGAATACGGCGTGCTGAAATTCTATCGCCGCCTCACTGCCGGCGTTCAGCCGGAGATCGAGATGGCGCGGTTCCTCACCGAGGTCGCGCATTTCGCCAACACGCCGCCGTTGCTCGGCGCCTGCCGCTTCATCGCCGAGGGCGGCGAGGAGGCGGCGCTGGCGGTGCTCTTCGCCTTCCTGCGCAACCAGGGCAGCGCCTGGACGCAGGCGCTCAACTACCTCACACGCTATCTCGACGAGGCGCTGCTGATGGCGCCGCGCGAGACGCGGGCGAGCGAGCTGCCGACGCCACCGACGCCGGAGGCGACGGCCCACCCGCTCTATCTCGAGCTCGCCGCGCAGCTCGGCCTGCGCACCGCCGAGCTGCATCGCGCGCTCTGCCCGGAGATCGAGGTCGAGGCGGGTTTCGCCCCCGAGCATGTCAGCCCGGCGGATCTCGCGCAATGGCGCGAGCGGGCCGTCGCCGCCGCGCGCGCCATGCTCGCCAACCTCGCGCGCGGCCGCGACGCCTTGCCGCCGCCGGCGCAGGCCATGGCCGACCGGCTGCTCGAGGCGCGCGAGGCGCTGGCGCAGCGCTTTACCGAGCTGCTGCCCACCCGAATCGAGGCGTTGAAGACGCGGTTCCACGGCGACTATCATCTCGGCCAGGTGCTGGCGGTGCAGAACGACTTCTCGATCATCGATTTCGAGGGCGAGCCGCTGCGCGGCATCGCCGAGCGGCGGCAGAAAGGCTCGCCGCTGCGCGACGTCGCCGGCATGCTGCGCTCCTTTGCCTATGCTACCGCCACTGCGGTGCGGCAGATGGCCGAGATCCAGCCCGCGGCGCTGCCCGTGCTGCAGGAGCGCGCCGAGGAATGGCGCCGGCAGGTGACGCAGGCGTTCATGAGCCGCTATCGCGTCGCCATGGCGGGGGTGGGCTCGTTTCCCGCCGATCCCGCCGTCGCCGCGGCGCTGCTCGATTTCTTCGTGCTGGAGAAGGCGGTCTACGAGGTCGATTACGAGCTGGCGCAGCGGCCGCAATGGGTGGCGATTCCGCTGGCGGGGGTCATCGAGCTGCTCGAGCGGGAGGGCAGCGCCGTTGGCTGAGCTCAGCGCCGGCGCCCGCGCCCTGATCGAGGCGCGTCACGGCGATCCCTTCGCCTATCTCGGCATGCATGCCGTAAGCGGCGCTCAACGCGTGCGCGTCTTCCTGCCTTGGCCGCGCCGGCTGTGGGTCGTCGACGCCGCGACCGGCGAGGTGGCGGGCGAGCTCGCCCGCATCCACAAGGATGGTCTCTGGTCGGGCGCGGTCGGCCGGCGTCCGCCCTTTCGCTATCGCCTGCGCGCCGAGGGCGATCGCGGCACGGTCGAATTCGACGACGTCTACGCCTTTCCGCCGGTGCTGGGCGATCTCGACATTCACCTCCTCGCCGAGGGTACGCATCTGGAGAGTTACCACGTGCTGGGCGCGCATTGCCGCGAGCATGAAGGTGTCGCCGGCGTCGCCTTCGCCGTCTGGGCGCCCAATGCGCGCCGCGTCAGCGTCGTCGGCGATTTCAACGACTGGGACGGGCGGCGCTGTCCGATGCGGCTGCGTTACCCCGCCGGGGTGTGGGAGCTCTTCATCCCCGGCCTCGACGCCGGCCGTTTCTACAAATACGAGATCGTCGGCGCCGATGGCGTGCTCAGGCCGCTCAAGGCCGATCCCTATGCCGCGCGCGCCGAGCGCCCGCCGGGCACCGCGTCGCGCATTGCGCGGCCGTCGCACCACGACTGGCGCGACGGGGCATGGATCGATGCGCGCTGGCGGAGCAACGAGCGCGACGCGCCGATCTCGGTCTACGAGGTCCATCTGGGATCGTGGCGGCGGGTGGCCGAGGAGCGGGCGCGCTACTTGACCTATCGCGAGCTCGGCGAGCAGCTCGTGCCTTATGTCCGCGACATGGGCTTCACCCATATCGAGCTCATGCCGGTCACCGAATATCCTTTCGACGGCTCCTGGGGCTATCAGCCGGTGGGCCTGTTCGCGCCGACCTCGCGTTTCGGCACGCCCGACGATTTCCGCGACTTCGTCGAGACCTGCCATGCCGCCGGCATCGCGCTGTGGCTCGACTGGGTGCCGGGCCATTTTCCCACCGACCCACACGGCCTGGCGCGCTTCGACGGCACCGCGCTCTACGAGCATGCCGATCCGCGCCAGGGCTTCCAGCCCGACTGGAACACCTTCGTCTACAATTTCGGGCGGCGCGAGGTGGCGAATTTCCTGCTGTCGAGCGCGCGCTGCTGGATCGACGAGTTCCACATCGACGGGCTGCGCGTCGACGCCGTCGCCTCGATGCTCTACCTCGACTACAGCCGCGCGCCGGGCGAGTGGGTTCCCAACGAGCATGGCGGCCGCGAGAACCTGGCGGCGATCGCCTTCCTGAGGCGGATGAACGAGCTGGCGTTCGGCATCGGCCGTGGCGCCACCACTGCGGCCGAGGAATCGACCTCCTGGCCGATGGTGTCGCGCCCCACATATCTCGGCGGGCTCGGCTTCGGCTTCAAATGGAACATGGGATGGATGCACGACACGCTGCGCTACATCGCGCTCGATCCCATCCACCGCAAATTCCATCACAACGATCTGACCTTCGGACTGCTCTACGCCTTCCACGAGAACTTCATCCTGCCGCTGAGCCATGACGAGGTGGTGCACGGCAAGCGCTCGCTCATCGCCAAGATGCCCGGCGACCGCTGGCAGCGCTTCGCCAATCTGCGCGCCTATTACGGCTTCATGTGGACGCATCCCGGCAAGAAGCTACTGTTCATGGGCGGCGAGCTCGCGCAGGAGCGCGAGTGGAACCACGACACCAGCCTCGATTGGCACCTGCTGGCCGATCCACTGCATCGTGGCGTGCAGCAGACGGTGCGCGATCTCAACCGGCTTTATCGCGAGCTTTCCGCGCTGCATCAGCTCGACACCGAGCCCGAAGGCTTCCAATGGATCGAGGCGGGCGATTCCGAGCAGAGCACGCTCAGCTATCTCCGCCGCGGCCGCGACCCCGATGACGTCGCCGTCATCGTCTGCAACTTCACCCCGGTGCCGCGTCGAGGGTTCCTCATCGGCGCGCCGCACGGCGGGCGCTGGCACGAGCGCTTCAACAGCGACGCGCTCGACTACGGCGGCAGCGGGCTCGGCAATGCCGGGCTGGTCGAGGCGCAGGCGCAGCCAATGCATGGCCATGCCCAGTCGCTGAGCCTGATCCTGCCGCCGCTGGCGACGCTGATCCTCGCGCCCGAGCGCCGAGACGGATGATGGAGCTGCGCGCCGACGTCTGGCCGGGGCGGCCCTATCCGCTCGGCGCTACCTGGGACGGCAAGGGGGTCAATTTCGCGCTCTTCTCGGAGAATGCCGAGGCGGTCGATCTCTGCCTCTTCGATCCCACCGGCCATCATGAGGTGGCGCGCATCCGGCTCTCCGAATACACCGATCAGGTCTGGCACGTCTACCTGCCGGATGCGCGACCAAACCTGCTTTACGGCTATCGCGTACACGGCCCCTATCGGCCGCAGGACGGGCATCGCTTCAATCCGCACAAGCTGCTGCTCGATCCCTATGCCAAGGCGATCCACGGCGCGATCCGCTGGAGCGACGCGCATTTCGCCTATCGCGTCGGCAGCGCGCGCGAGGACCTCTCCTTCGACCGCCGCGACAACGCGCGCAGCATGCCGAAATGCCGCGTCGTCGACACCGCCTTCACCTGGGACGAGGATCACCGGCTGCACATGCCGTGGGAGGAGACGATCATCCTCGAGGCGCATGTGCGCGGCATGACCATGCGCCATCCCGGCATCGACGTCGGCCGGCGCGGCAAGCTCTCCGGCCTCGCCTCGCCGCCGGTGATCGACTACCTGCTGCAGCTCGGCGTCACCGCCGTCGAGCTGCTGCCGATCCAGGCTTTCGTCGGCGACCGGCATTTGGCGCAGGGCGGGCTCGCCAATTACTGGGGCTACAACACCATCGGCTT
>JBKQTR010000262.1:0-10521 GCA_052143095.1 Allostellaceae bacterium | reverse complement strand
GGATCTGACGCAGGCTGACAGGCGAGAATCCATTTCCCGCGTCCGTCGGCGGCCTGCGCGCTCGTGTACTTAAAGCCGAACAGATTGTTCGCGGATAAGGCGGTACGCGTCCAACCGAACCCGGACTCGAGCGCGGCCATCGCCATTAGGCCGGCGGCTGGAGACTCGCCTCGCCTTTCAGCGTCTTGAGCTGACTGCGTAGGATGCCCAGGTTTAGGATCGTAACATCCCCACTCTGTGGGAGCCGTTTCCCCGTATACTGCCATAGCCACGCCAACAAGCAGGCCGCCAAAAACCGGCGTCAAGAGGGTCTGTAAACCGACCGTTGGGAAGCTCTCCGCCGAACAACGCGCCGAGCAACATCAACGCTGGTTTCGCCGCGGCCAGCGTGTGCGGGCGGGTTGCGAGGGCCGGATCAGTGTCATGAAGCGACGCGACGGTCTTACGCGCTGTCGTTATCGCGGCATGGATGGAATGGAGCGCTGGGTCGGCTGGGCCGTGGTGAGCAACAACCTCTGGGTTCTGATGAGGGCGAAACGCTCCCCGCGCAAATCACCCTCAAAACCCTCCGTTACCCCCTCAACCAAACAGAGGTTTTTGGCTCAAATGGGTGGAGGCGGGTGAGATTTGCGGTTGCCTTTCGTTGCTCCTCTAGTATATTAACGCCACGTAGACACGCCGGAACATCCGGTACATGGCGGTCATGATTGAGCAAGTTGACGAACAGCTCAAAAACTGGTTGGCGTCGATTGTCGGCGGCGTTGAAGTCTCTTTGGCCGCGCCGGTCTCCGCCGGCAAAGGACGCGCGATCGGACTTTACCTGCTTGAACTGATCCAGGCGCCGGTGCTGCGTGGCTCCAAGCCACCGCCCCTACAGATCTTGCTGCGCTACCTCGTCACCGCAGATGCCGAACGCCCCGAAGACGCGCATCGAATGCTCGGCGATCTCATCTTCGCCGCGATGGATAGTCCCGATCTCGAGGTCGAGTCCGAGCCAGTGCCTCTAGCGCTCTGGTCCGCGTTGGGCGTAGCGCCGCGTCCGGCGTTCATCCTGCGCGCGCCGGCGCGAGTCGAGCGTCCGCAGCCCAAAGCCCGCCGGGTTGGTTCGCTGGTGATCACCCAGGCACCGCTAGCGCCGCTCGATGGCGTGGTTCTCGGCCCCGGCGGCGTGCCACTGGCCGGCGCCGAAGTGGAACTGCCCGCGTTGCAGCTTTTCACTCGTACCGACTACAAGGGGCGCTTTCGCTTTCCCACGGCTGCGCCCGGGAAAGATGGAACTTTCGTGCGGGTCAAGGCCCGCGGCTTTGAAATGACGGCGACCGCCACTGACGGCGAAAGACGCGGCGGCGAACCGCTGGTGGTTCGCTTCGAACGGATGGAGGACTGAAATGCCCACATACCTGACTCCTGGCGTCTACGTTGAGGAGGTTTCCACCGGCGCGCGGCCGATCGAAGCGGTCGGAACCAGTACCGCAGCCTTCGTCGGAACGGCGCCCAACCCCGAGGCGCGCCTGGACGAGGCGGTGGCAATCAACAACTGGTCTCAGTTCATCAAGGAGTACGTCGTCGAAGGCTCCGCCAGTACTCTGCTCGCGCAGGCGGTGTTCGGCTTCTTCCAAAACGGCGGGCGGCGCTGCTACTGCGTCAATCTCGCCAAGGGGCAGCCGATCGTGGGCGGCGGAGGCCGGCGCAAGGGGCTCGAGTTGCTCGAGGAAATCGATGAAGTGAATATCGTCGCTGCGCCCGGATACACCGACGCTCCATCATACGAGGCTCTGCTTTCCCATTGCGAGAAACAGCGCAATCGCGTCGCCATCCTTGACGCACCGCAGGAGGTCAAGGACATTGACCAGCTCGCCAAAGTGGGCACCGCCCCCTCGCCGTCCAAGTCGGCCGGCAAGGACACCGGCAACGACGCGCCCAAGACGCCTGCGGGCCGCGGCGGTGGCGGCCTGCGGCCGCGGGTCTCCGATCACGGCTACGGCGCACTTTACTTTCCATGGATCACGGTGCAGGATCCGCTTTCGCCGCGGACCCTTGTCGACGTGCCGCCCTCGGGACACCTGGCTGGAATCTACGCCCGTACCGACGCGACGCGTGGCGTGCACAAGGCGCCCGCCAACGAGCCAATTCGAGGCGCGCTCAATCTCACCTACCGCCTCACCGACGAGGAGCAGGGCGAGCTGAACCAGGCCGGGGTCAACTGCCTACGCTTCTTCCCGCGCGAAGGCATCCTGGTTTGGGGTGCACGCACCCTGGCCGATAGCGCCAGCGAGTGGCGCTACCTCAACGTGCGCCGTCTGTTCAACATGATCGAGGAGTCCATCGTTCGCAGCACGCGCTGGGTGGTCTTCGAGCCCAACGATATGGCGCTGTGGAAAGCGATCCGGCGCGATCTTGGCGCCTTCCTCACCATGGTTTGGCGCGACGGTGCCCTGATGGGGGCGACGCCGGAGGAAGCCTTCTTCGTGCGGTGCGATGCGGAAACCAATCCCCCCGAAGTCATCGACGCCGGACAGGTCGTCACCCTGATCGGCCTTGCTCCGGTCAAACCCGCTGAATTCATCATTTTCCGCGTGGGCCAGCATCAGGCCGGTACCGAAGTCACAACCGCTGGCTAGGAAGCTGAGGAGGAATCGTCGTGCCAGAGGCAGCAGAACAACCCCCCAAAACTCCTCCCTCCGGTGCACAGCCGGGCGTATTCGTCGATCCCTATCGCGCCTACAACTTCAAGCTGGTTATCCAGGGCGTGACCGAGGGACATTTCACCGAGTGTACGAATATGGGAGTCAAGGTGGAGGCGCTGACCTACCGCGAAGGCGGACAAAGTCAGGTCGTCCATCGCATTCCCGGTCGCGTCGAGTATTCCGACATCACGCTCCGCTATGGGCTCACCACCTCGATGGAGCTCTGGAACTGGATGATGACCGGGGTCAAGGGCAAGGTCGAACGTAAGAACGTCTCGATCGCAATGCTCGATAGCGACAGTGTCTCCGAGGTGCTGCGCTGGAACCTGGTTAACGCTTGGGTGGCGGAATGGCGCGGCGCTCCGCTCGACGCGCTCGGTCGCCAGATTGCGATTGAAAGCATAACGCTCGTGTTTGAAACGCTCGAGCGGGGTTAGGCTGTGGCCGTGACTTTCCTGGATAAGCTGCGGCGCCGCTTCAGGCGCCAGCTGCGAGATTGGCTGCTGTCGATCCTGCAGGAAGGCGAGCTGTCGTCCGAGACGACCGCCCCACGCGCTGAGGTAGCCGCGGACGGCGCGCCGCGGCCTGACCAGATACCGGCGCCGTCGACTAACGGTCCGCCCGCCCACTGGGTGGAACTCGTCAAGGATGCGGCGCCGGAACTGCTTCGTCCACCGCCGCATCGAGCAACGGACGTGCCTACTGGGCAGCGCCGTCCGATCGGTTCGCGTCGGTCGGACGGGGTGTCGCCGGACAACGTTCAGCCGCCCGACCAGTATGTGGTATCGGAGCGGCCCCCGCGTCGGCAGGCCGTTCCAATGCTGCGCTCTCACACGGAGAGACCTGCGCTACGGCACGAGCCGGCGCATACCGTCTTGCCGTCCGCAGTTTCGGCCCCGGGCGCAACCGTTAGAACTGGCAATCCCAGCCCGATGGCTGACTATTCCCGGAGCGCTGCTCCCGGCAGTCCCGACGACGTTGAGCCGACCGTGAGCCCCAAGAGGGCTACGCCAGCGCGGCAAGCCGCTCTTATCGCGAACCCACCCAGGGATGGCGCACTGGTCGCACGTGACGACCACGCCGACCACACAGGCGATGCTGGCCTCGTGCGGCAGAGCGAAGGCGTGCGGCCTGTCGAGCTTGCTGCGTCGGCCGCGAAAACGTCGCTGCAAACGGTCTCGCTGGACGAGCACCGCGGGCCGGAGTTGCCACCCGCTTCGATGCAACGCGATGCCATCATCGATGGACCCAGCGTGATCGCGCCGCCGCTGCAGCGGCGGGAGACGGAGACCAAGGAGCGCATCGCCCGCCTCGAGGAAGTCGCGCCGACTCCACAAGCCGGCACAGTGTCGAATCCGACGCCCGTCGCAATGCCACCCATTCGATACAATGAGCTTATCAACCGTTGGCCGGATCTGCCTGAGGAGCCGGCTGCCGTGGAACCGGACTGGAACGAGCAGCTTGGCGAGGCGGAGCGGCTGCGGCGCATCGATCTCGAGCAGCGCGGCAGGGGACGATGGAGCGAGTAGCGTTTCTGGTCGAGAAGACCGGGGACAGGCTCGGATGCCTGCTGAACCCCGAATCGATCGTAACACGGCGTTTCGCAGGCGTACGCGCGCGTGCGATCGGCAGCCGCCCGCTCACCGGTCCGGGTCTGAGCGACGATCCGCTGCTTTTCACCGGTGGCGGCACCACCGAGCTAACGCTCGATCTGCTATTCGACATCTCGGTTGCCGGTTCGTCGATCCAGAGCGACGACGTGCGAGATCTGACGCGGCCGCTCTGGAACCTGGTTGAGAGCGGCGCGGCGGAGCAGGGCTATGGCGAGCCGCCACTGGTGCGCTTCGTGTGGGGCAAGAGCTGGAACTTTCCAGGGATCGTGGTTGCGATCGCGGAACGGCTGGAATATTTCTCCGCCGAGGGCGCACCTGGGCGTTCATGGTTGCGGATGAAGCTGCTGCGCGTGAACGAACCGCCGGTCCAAGACATCGACGCGTCGCCGCTGGGCGACGTGCCTGACTTGCCCGACGACGACGATGATACCGGTGAGGGCGGTCCCGACGAGGTGCTGGTCCATCAGGTGATCGGTGAAGGGCCGGGACCGCAGAGCGAGGAAAGCTCGCCCGAACGCCTCGATGTCATCGCCCACCAGTACTGTGGCTTTCCATGGTGGAAACCATTGGCTGAGTTCAACGATCTGGACGATCCGACGCGCATCCCTTCGGGCACGCTGCTTAGAATCCCGCTGGATTGGGTTTCGAGTTCGCAGGTATGAAACCGATCATACAGCTTCCGCACCTCAGCGTGAAAGTGGGCGGCGACGCGCTCGGCGCCAAAGTGCTCGATGCGATGTGCCAGCTGCGGGTGCGCGGCGCGCTGTCGGTGCCAACCGTGTGCGAACTGACCTTTGCCGATCCGCCCGCGAGCTTCGGGGGCTTATCGGCGCCGGCACCAGGTGCGAGTCTGCGCGTCGAGGTGCGCGGTGCTAACGACGCTCTGTTCAGCGGCGAAATCACGGCGGTCGAGTATGGCTACGAGCCGTCGGGGGCGCGCCGACTAAGACTGCGCGCCTACGATCCGCTCCATCGCCTGCGCAAGCGCCAGCCAGTGCGCGTGCATGTCCAGGTCACCACCGAAGATCTGGCGCGTGAAATGGCGGCTGACGTCGGACTCGAAGTCAATGCGCAGGAGTCTGGACCCCTGTGGCGGCGCCTTTTCCAATATCAGCAGTCCGATCTCGATCTGTTGGTCGAGGTGGCGGCCAGATGCGGACTCTATCTCGCGGTGCGCGGCGACGTGCTGCATCTGATCACACTGGAAGGTATCGACGACCCAATTGCGCTCGAACTCGGCGACACCCTGCTCGAGGCAAGCATCGAGGTCAACTCCAACGACGCCTGCCGCAAAGTCACCGCGTCGGCGTGGGACGCATGGCGGGTCCAGGAGCGCACGGGGCACGCCGACGAGCCGCGCAGCGGACGCGAGGTCGAGGCCGAAGCGGCGCCCTCCGATGTCGGCGGCAGCGGCGAGCGCACGCTCACCAATATCACCGCGCAGGACGATCATCACGCCGACGCGACTGCGCAGGCCGAGCTCGACTTACTGGCCGCAGGCGAGGTGGTGCTGTGGGCGATAGCCCAGGGCGACCCGAGCCTGACGCCGGGCGCGCGCATCGGAGTCAGCGGAGTCGACGGCCAGGTAGCAGGCACCTACGTAATAAGCGCGGTGACGCATACGATCGATCGACGGCGCGGCTTCGTATCCGAGATCTCATCGGCGTCTCCGCCAGCACCGCCTCGCGAGCGCGACGGCGGACTGATTGGCACCCTCGGTATCGTCTCGAGCATCGCCGATCCCGACTCGCTCGGGCGCGTGCAGGTCCAGCTCCCCGCCTTCTCCGATATCCAGAGCGACTGGATGGGCGTGGTCGGAGCGGGGGCAGGCGCGGGCAAGGGGCTGGTCACCCTGCCCGAAGTCGGAGATCAGGTGCTCGTGGTCGCGCAGGCCAGCGATCTGAGCCAGGGCCTGGTGCTCGGCGGATTGCACGGAGAAAAGGCGCCGCCCGACTGGGGCATCGAGGGCGGTTTGGTCAAGCGATTTGGCCTGTTCACGCCAGGGGGGAGTCGGCTGCAATTCGACGACGGCCATCGCTCGATCCGCCTGCAGGACATCGGCGGCAGCTATCTCGAACTGTCACCGCGAAAGGTCATTATCCACGCCAATACCGATCTTGAAATCGAGGCGCCGGGCCGCGCACTGACAGTCCGGGCTAAAACCATCGACTTCGTGAGGGGATAGATGCTGCTGCTCACCGAAGATGCGGTGCTTGTATGCGCACATATCAACGGCCACCTTAGGGTCGATCCCTGCCAGGATTGGGTCACGATCGACCAGCGCCGCGTGCTGGTCGAGAAAGATCCCGAGGGCCGTCCGATCAGAGGATGCCCGGAAGTCGGCGCGATGAAGCCCTGCTTGCACTCGCTCGCGGTGCGCGAGGGCTACTCGGAGCTGATCCGGGTCAACGGACGGCGCGTCTGCCTCGACACCATCAGCGGGCTGACTGATGGCACTCCGCCGGGCATCGTCAAGTACATGGTGCGCGAGCCGGGGCAGCCGTTCGTCGCGGAGCTGGCATGAGCGGCGGCCGCTTCCGGGCTTGGCGCTTCGAGCATCCGGACTTCGCCACGAGCGAGCCGGGCCTGTCTATTTCGACGGGCGGTGGAATCGCGATGATCGACGAGCCGGAATCCATCCGCCAGGCGATCCTGATCCTGCTGACTACACTGCCGGGCGAGCGCGTGATGCGGCCGGCATATGGCTGCGACCTGTTCAAGCTGGTGTTCTCGCCTAACGACAGCACCACGGCCGGGCTGGCGATCCATTACGTGCGGCGCGCTGTCACCCGCTGGGAACCGCGCGTTGAGATCGTATATCTGGACGCGACCCGCAAACGCGAGGACGCGGACTGGCTCGACATCTCGCTCGAATACCGGATTCGCACGGTGCAGCGCACCGATCGGATCGCGCTCGCGATGAACCTGGCAAAGGGAAGCCTCTGATGCCGCTGCGTGCGCTCAACCTCGACGACCGCAACTTCGATGAGCTCCTCGCCGAAGCGCAACGCGAGATCGAGAAAGCATGCCCTGCGTGGAGCGATCGCTCCCCGAGCGATCCCGGGATGGTGCTGCTGGAGGTGTTCGCCCACCTGACAGAAACGATGATCTACCGGCTTAACCGCCTGCCGGAGAAGGCCTACATCGAGTTCCTGCGCATGATCGGATTGACCCCGGAGCCTCCTTCAGCGGCCAAGGTTGACTTGACCTTCAGCTTGAGCAAGCCGGCGACTGCAGTGACGGCGATCCCGCGCGGGACGCGGGTGACCGTTACGCGCTCCGACAGCGGTACGGAACCAATCGTGTTCGCCACCGTACGGCCAGGACAGATCTCCGCTGGCGAGCTCGAAACGCAGGTCATAGCGCTGCAATGCGAGCTGGTCGATGGCGAGCTTGTCGGCACCGGCACGGGGCTACCCGGCCTGGTGGTCACGGTGGCGCGGCCGCCGATCATCTTGCCCAGCGGCGGGGAAAGCGACTTGGTCGTCGGCGTCGAGCCGGACCCACGTGAACAAGTCGAGCGCTTGAACGTCCGCCTGTGGGCAGGCAAGACCTTCCGCGTCTGGCGTGAGGTGGATAACTTCGCCAACCTCGGCGCCGACTCGCACGTCTACGTTGTGGACCGGATGGCAGGGCGGATCAAGTTCGCGCCCGCCCTGCGCAGCATCGATAGTAAATCCGGATTGCTCGCGGAGACCCAGAATGCGCTTGCGGCGATACCGGGCGCCGGGCGCGAAATTCACGCATGGTACCGGCGCGGCGGCGGCCCGGCCGGCAACGTCGCAGCCGGCACCTTGACCACGCTCAAGGATCAGATCCCCGGCGTTGCGGTCACCAATCGCAAACCCGGGGTCGGCGGCCTGTCAGCGGAGAGTGTCGAGAACGCCCTGATACGCGGCCCACAGGAATTGCACTCGCTGCGCCGCGCCGTCACAGCACGCGACTTTCAGCTAGTCGCGCTGCGCAGTTCGGGCGCGGTGGCTCGAGCCACCGCCTTCACCGAAGTCAATTTGTGGAGCTATGCCCGCCCGGGCACGGTGCGCGTGGTGATGGTGCCCAGCCTGCCGGAGGCAGAGCGCGAGCAGGCGCGAATCACGCCGGCGCGCCTTCACGAGTGCGACAGCCAGGAGGCGCTCGCTCAGATTCAGGACGCGCTCGACGAGCGCCGGCCACTCGGCACCACGTGCGTGGTGAGCTGGGCGCGCTACAAGACGGTCCGCGTGAAGGCGCGGGTGGTCGCGCATGTCGAGGAGGATATCGACGCGCTCAAGTCGCACGTGCTGTCGCGGCTATACAAATCCATTAGTCCGTTGGCGAGCGCCGGCATCCCGGGCTGGCGTTTCGGCGAGGCGCTGCGCGTTTCCCGCGTTTACGACGTCGCGCTTTCGGAGCCGGGGGTCAGCTACGTCGATCAGGTCTCGTTGCTGGTCGACGACGTGCCGGAAAAGGACGTCACCATGCTGGCCGTCGATTTCTTTCAGCCTCACACCTGGTACGCGGGCAGCGGCGGGATAGTATTCCGCTCGGTGGACGACGGCGACGGGTGGGAAATGATCGCGCACTTCGCTGATGAGAGGGTCTCGGCGGCCTGCGCGCATCCCGAACGCGCCGGGCTACTGGCGGTCTCGACCCGGCTGACGAGCCAGCCGGGCTCGCGCATACACCTATCGCGCAACTGCGGCGAGTCGTGGGAGATGAGGGCGGAGACCGCGTTCATCGTCGAGTCGATGGCGTGGACGGTGCGCGACGGCGGGGCGTTGCTCCTGCTCGCCACCGACGTAGGCCTCTATGAGCTCGCCCTGCAACCCGATGCCTCGCCGGTGCAGGTATTTGTCCATCCGGGCGATCAGGAACAGGGCTTCTATGCCGTTGCGGCCGCTTCCGATATCCGCGGCTGGGTCAACGTCGCGGTTGCGGCGCGCGGCACCGGCGGCGTCTTCTATTCATACAGCGGCGGACGCGCCAATAGCTTCCGCACCGTCGGACTTGTCGGCGAAGACGTGCGTCAACTCGTCATCGAACGTGATGCGTTGCGCTCGTTCCTGTGGGCCGGTAGGGCGACCGATGTAGCTGGCGGAGCGGGCAAGGGATGCTCGAGTCTCGAACTGCTCGGCGAGCATGATTCGCCCGATGGATGGCAGCCGGCGGAAAAGGGATGGGACGGCGGAAGCTGCCGCGGTCTCGCGGTGCAAAGTTCGAAGATTCTCGCCGCCACTCATCACAAGGGAGTCCTGCAAATCACGCCGCGTCAGGCCGACTCGGCGTGGGAGAAGCCCGCGATCGGATGCCGCCTGCCGTTGCGCGAGGCCGAAGAGGAACGCCTCTTCTATCCGGTCGATGCGGTCGCCGCGCATCCCAAGGGCGGAATACTGTTGGCCGCCGGTCCGATGGGTATCTATCGCAGCGCCTCAGCCCTTGGACAGTACGAATGCTGTTCAAGCCGCGTCTTCACCGACAAGGTAACGCTGCCGCCGACGTGGCTGTTTTGTTCCGGCGAGCATCAGATCGAAATGGTGTACGAGCATGGAACTGGTCAGGATTAGACAGCTACTGCCCGGGATCTTCCGGCGCACGCTGCATGAGGGCGGCCCGCTGTTCGCGATCCTCAAGGTGATGGAGGCGCTTCACGAGCCTTCGGAGGCGATTCTGCGTTCCCTGGACGCGGTGTTCGATCCGCGGCGTACGCGGGCCGACTTCCTGCCCTTTCTCGCCCACTGGGTCGACCTGCACCATGTGCTCATCGATCCGAGCGGCGAGGAGCGCGGCGATCCGGCCCGGCTGTGGGCGAAGGTCGACAGTGGCCGGCTGCGCGAGCTGATTGCCAACGCGGCACTGCTTTCACAATGGCGCGGCACTGCCAAGGGGCTCCAGATGTTCCTGACGATGGCGACCGGCGAGACCGGCTTCGTTATCGACGAACAGGTCCCGGACGCCGACAAGGTGCCGCGGCCGTTTCACTTCCGGGTCCGGATTCCCAAGTCTGTGACCGAGCAGCTCGCAATGATCGATCGGATCATACAGTCTGAAAAGCCGGCTTACGTGACCTACGAGACCGAACTTTACTAGCGGGGAGAACAATCCATGGCACAAATCTTCACGATTACAGCGGCTTCCGGCAGTATGTCGCTGGACGCCAAGCGCCACGGGGAGATTCCATTCACGGTCTCCAATGTTAGCGGGCGTTCGCTGCGCGGCCGCGCCAAGGTAGTCCCCCAGGATCC
>JBKQTR010000261.1:0-5116 GCA_052143095.1 Allostellaceae bacterium | reverse complement strand
TGTCGTCCCACAGCACCTCGCCGGACTTGCCTTTTCATCTGCGCGCCGACATCGAGCGATGCAAACAGCGGGTAGAACGGCGACGTCGAGGCGTGAATGAGAAACGTCTCGTTGAAACGGCGGTGCTCGATGCGACGCGCTTGCCCGCGAATGTGCCGGTCTTTGACGTGGATCTGCGAGGCTTGCGAGAACCCTGCGAGCTGCTTGTGCGTCGATTGCGTGGCGATGATGCCGGGACTGTCGGCATCGAGACGCTCCAGCCCCATGGCGAAGCGTCCCGCGAAAAGCGGGTGAAACTTCATGAAGCCCGCCCAGGCCTCGTCAAAAAGCATGTAGTCGCAGAGGTGCCCGATCTTCCCGAAGATGGTCTCGGCGCTGTAGATGGTTCCGTCGTAACTGCATTGCGCGAGGACGGCAACCCGGAACGGCCTTTCGCGCTTCCATGCCTCGGGGTCACCGACGAGCGGGTGCCGGCGGATCTTCTCGCGAATCCGCTCTTCGTCGAGCGCCTCGATATCGATCGGACCGATCATGCCTTGCGCGTTCCGATCCGCCTCGAGAAAGATCGGGATGCCGCCCCCCAGCAGCAGCGCGCCGTGATGCGCTGCCTTGTGGTTGTTCCGGTCGAACAAGACGAGATCGCCCTCGGCGACGAGAGCCGACAGGACGATCTTGTTTGAAGCCGAGGTGCCGTTGAGGACGAAATAGGTTCGCTCCGCGCCGAAGATCCTGGCCGCCTCCTGTTGCGCGCGCAGCGCCGGCCCTTCATGCGTCAGGAGGTCGCCGAGCTCCAGCACCGAATTGTCGAGATCGTCGCGGAAGATCGCCTCGCCGAGATGCTCGACGAAGATGCGGCCGATGGGGCTGCGATTGTAGAAGACGCCGCCGTTATGACCGGGGCAGGTCCAGAGTTGATTGCCTTCCTCGGCGTAGTCGACCAAGGCGCCGAAGAACGGCGTCTTCAGCGTCTCGGCATATTGCTTGAGGCGGCTGACGAGGTTCTTGGCGATGAACTCCGGCGTCTCCTCGGCGAGAAAGACGTAGCCGTCGACATGGTCGAGGACTTCGACCGGCACGTCTTCCAGGCGCTTGCGGCGCACCAGAAGAATGATCGGCATCTCCAGCCCGCGGCCGCGCACATAGGCCGGGAGCGCGGCCATCTTGCCATCGATGCCCTTCTTGCCCCAGTCGACGATCATGCAGCCGATGGCGGCGTCGGTCTTGATGGCGAGCTCGGCATCTTCGACCCGGCGGGCCTTCACCACGGCAAAGCCGAGCTTCTCCACGGCGGCGATGATCTGTTGCAGCCGCGATCCCTCGAGCTCGTCCACATCGAAGGCGGGAGCGCAGAGCAGGAACGTGAACCGCCGGAAGAAGTCCATGCGCGACCCCTCGTGCTCTCGGCTTGATGTCAGGGAATTCGTTCGGCGCGAACGCTAGCATTATGCTGTAATGCGCGGAAGCCGAAAGACCGCTTGCGGCGTGTTAAGTCCGCAAACCGCGCTCGGATGACAGTGATATGACAGGTCGGCTAGCCCGCGCGTCGATGCAGACGGGCGCCGAGGCAAGCTGCCAGAGGGGACGCCGCGGCCGGCTCGATCATCCCGTTGGAATGTCCCCGCCGTAGCGCTCCTCCGCGGCGATCACATGCAGCGGCGCCTCGCCGCCGAGCACGCGGCGGCAATTCTCGAGCGCGCGGCGGAGGGCGACCTCGCGCCAGCCCGTGACCGACGCCGAGTTGTGCGGCGAGGCGATGACATTGGCGAGATCGAGAAAGGGCTGGTCCATGCGGAAGGCGCCGTGGCGCACCGGCTCGATCCACCAGGCGTCGATGCAGGCGGTGAAGCGCGGCTCGGCGACGAGATGCCGGTAGAGCGCGGTCTCGTCGATGATCTCGCCGCGTGCGAGGTTGATCAGGATCGCGTCGCGTTTCATCAGCGCCAGTTGCCGCGCGCCGATCAGCCGCTCGGTCGCGCGCGTCAGCGGCGCGCTGATGACCAGCACGTCGGCGGCGGCGAGCAGCGCGTCAAGCCGGTCCGGCGTGCCGATCCAGTCGACCGGCTCGGGGGTGGCGCCGCGGCGGTTGATGGCGTGGAGTCGCATGCCGAGAGCGCGCATCAGCCTGGCGGTCGCGACGCCGATGCCGCCGAAGCCGAGCACGCCGCAGACGCCGCCGGCCAGCATCCGGTTCGGGGTGAACTGGTTGAACTCGCCACGCGCCAGCCTCGCCTGCTCGATGAAAAGCCGCTTGGCCGCGGCAAGCGCCATGGCCAGCGCGTGCTCCGCCATCGGCTCGGCATAGGCGCCGCGATTGCCCGCGACCGGCACCGTGGGTGGAAAATCCCTAAACGGAATGAAATCGACGCCGGCCGAGACGAACTGCACCAGCCGCGCCTTGCCGATGAGCGCGAGCTCGCCGGGGCGCAGCTCGCGCGCGGTGTTTCGCGCCAGCAGCACGTCGGCGCCGCGCAACGCCTCGGCGCGCGCCGCCGGCGCCAGATCCGCCAGGTAGACCGCTTGCGCCAGGGTGCCGAGCGCCTCGGCGATCAGCCCGCGCTGCTCGGCCGGCAGCTCGAACGTCACCAGCAGCGTCTGCCGCGTCGCCGTCATGCCCTTACGCCAGGCATTGCCGCAGCAGATCGAGCGCCGCGGCGGCAAAGGCGCGCATGTTGGCGCGCCGGTCGGCGCTGCCGGTCTCGAGCGTCAGGCTGCGCTCCACCGCTCCGGCAACCGCGAGGCAGCTATGCCCCGCGGCATCGCCATAGCGGTTGCCGGTCGGTCCGGTGGCGCCGGTCTCGGCCAGCGCCCAGCTCGCCGGGAAGCGCTGCCGCGCGGTGCGCGCCAGCAGCAGCGCATAGGGCTCGCTCGCCGCCCGCATGCCCGAAAGCGCCGCGTCCGGGATGTCGAGGAGGGCGCGCCGTGCCTGGCGGGTATAGACGACCGCGCCGCCGATGAAGTAGGCGGAGGCGCCGGGCACGGCGAGGAGCGCCGCCGCGATCAGCCCGCCGGTCGAGGATTCCGCGATGGCGATGGTCTCGCCGCGCGCCTTGAGCCGCTCGGCGATCACCTCGGCGAGCGGCAGCAACTCCTGCATCGGGTTTGCTTTCGTCGTTGCGCTGGTGGATTTTAGCCGTGCCGCCGGCGCATCGCAAACCTAGCCCGCGCCGCCGAGCACCTGCTCGACCGTCTCCACGAGCTCGGCGGGTCGGAAAGGCTTGGCAAGGACGGCGTCGGCGCCGAAGGCGCGCGCCACGTCGAGAAACATCAGATTGTGCGACACCCCGCCGCCGGAGATAGCGATGATCTTGGTTGCCGGCGCGCGCTCCTGCACCTCGCGGATGGTCTCGATGCCTTCCTTTTGCGGCATCAGGATGTCGGTAATCACCACGTCGGGCCTGTGCTCGTCCACGAGCCTCAGCCCCTCGCGGCCATTCTCGGCTTCGAGCACGCGGTGCTTGCTGCCGCTGAAGGTACGCACCATCAGCTTGCGCATGCCCTCGTCGTCGTCGATGATCAACAGAACTGCCATTGGCGGCCTCGCCCTCACGCGCCAGAATCGCTGGCGGAACAGCTTGCTAGCTCTTCTCAAAGCCTTCGGGAGGGCTTTCCTCGGTTCCGGTGAGCAGCATGGTTAATCAACCCTAAAGAGTTTCTCTTTCCGGAACTGCGCTTCAAAGTAGCATGAACCGTCGCCGCTGGCGAGCAAGATTGAGCAGCGTCGTGGTCGCCCGACGAGCCATCGAAAGCCGCGCCGAGGCGCGTCGCCGCGGGCGGTGCGACCACCGGGCTTGGTGGGAGGCATCGCGGCGGGATAAGCTGGTGCCCAGCCAACGAGCCAGGGAGAGAAGCCGTGGATTTCGAGTATTCCGACAAGGTGAAAGCGCTGCAGGAGCGGCTCACCCGCTTCATGGACGATCACGTCTATCCCAATGAGCATCGCTACCACGAAGGGGTGACGCCCGAGACCCGCTGGCAGCCGCGACCGGTGGTCGAGGAGCTGAAGCAAAAGGCCAGGGCGGCGGGGCTGTGGAACCTGTTCCTGCCGGAATCGGATTACGGCGCCGGCCTCAGCAATCTCGAATACGCGCCGCTCTGCGAGATTATGGGCCGCGTGCAATGGGCGCCGGAGGTGTTCAACTGCTCGGCGCCCGATACCGGCAACATGGAAGTGCTCGTGCGCTACGGCACCGCCGAGCAGAAGAAGCGCTGGCTCGAGCCGCTGCTCGACGGCAAGATCCGCTCCGCCTTCGCCATGACCGAGCCCGCGGTCGCCTCCTCGGACGCGACCAACATCCAGTCCAGCATCGTCCGCGACGGCGACCACTACGTCATCAACGGCCGCAAATGGTGGACCTCCGGAGCGCCCGATCCGCGCTGCAAGATCATGATCTTCATGGGCAAGACCGCGCCCAACAACCCCAACAAGTATCTGCAGCAATCGATGATCCTGGTGCCGATGGACGCGGCCGGCGTCAAGACCGTGCGCTGGCTGCCGGTGTTCGGCTATGACGACGCGCCGCACGGCCATGCCGAGGTCGATTTCGTCAATGTCCGCGTGCCCGCGACCAACATGCTGCTGGGCGAGGGCAGGGGCTTCGATATCGCGCAGGGGCGGCTCGGTCCCGGCCGCATCCATCATTGCATGCGCACGATCGGCCAGGCCGAGCGGGCGCTCGAGAAGATGTGCAAGCGCGTCAAGTCGCGCATCGCCTTCGGCAAGCCGATCGCCGAGCAGACGGTGACGCTGGAGCGCATCGCCGAGGCGCGCATCATGATCGAGCAGACGCGGCTGCTCACGCTCAAGGCCGCCTACATGATGGACAAGGTCGGCAACAAGGTGGCGCGTGCCGAGATCGCCATGATCAAGGTCGCCGCCCCGAACATGCTGTGTCAGATCGTCGACTGGGCGATCCAGGCGCATGGCGCGGGCGGCGTCTCCGACGATTTCGGCCTGGCCAAGGCCTATGCCGGCGCGCGCACGCTGCGTCTGGCCGACGGGCCGGACGAGGTCCACCGCAACCAGATCGGCCGCATCGAGCTGCAGAAGTATAACTAGAGCAAGTCTGCTGCATGGGTGCGGTGCGTCCTTCGGACAACCCGTTCGATCGCTTTGCGA
>JBKQTR010000260.1:0-4414 GCA_052143095.1 Allostellaceae bacterium | reverse complement strand
CATCAACAAAATCAAGCATTTTCGCCGCGTTGCCACGCGCTACGACAAGACTGTCGCCTCGTTCCTCGGCTTCGTCGCAATCGCCGCCTTCATGGTCTGGTTGCGGTGAATGTCAACGCGACCTAGTCGAGATAGATAAAAAATCTTTTAAATGAATTATCTCCAGGAGCGCCCGATTGAAGACCCGAGAGTGCGCCGAAAACGCCAAGTTGAGTGCGGAATCAGACATCGTCGCGCGTTTCAGCCATTGTCGAAGTATCTCTTGACTCTCCTATACATTTCCATATATATCGAACTATCGAAATGTGATGCAACGGCAGCATGTCATATCCATCCGGCGTGCGGAAAGGCGGGAGTATCATGAGGATTTACCTGTTCGAGCACTGCTCTCTCTGCTTTCGCGTGCGCATGATTGCGGCGCTCAAGCGTCTACATCTGCAGGAAGTCGTGGTCCTCGACGACGACACCGACACCATGGTCGGGCTCGTCGGCAAGCGGGTCATCCCCATTCTGCTGAAGGATGACGGACAGCCGATGCTCGAAAGCATGGACATGGTCAAATACGTCGATGGCCGCGGCGATCCCGTTCTGACCGGTCCGGAGCGCCCCGAAGTCACCGCCTGGGCCGACCATTTCGTTCCTAAGATCGCGCCACTCACGATGCCGCGCTATCCGTTGCTTGGCCTGCCGGAGTTCGGCACCGTGGCCGCGCTCGACCACTACACCCTGCGCAAGCGCAAGGCGTTCGGCGACTTCGTCGAGCTTCGCGCGAACACGCGACGCTACATAAGCGACGTCATGCCGAGTCTCGAAGAGCTCGATCGACTGATCGAGACTCCCCTGGCGATCAACGGCACGTTGTCAGTCGATGATATTCGCGTGCTGCCTTTGCTTCGATCTGCTGCCGTCGTCAAAGATCTTCGCTTCCCGAGGAAGGTCCGAGACTATTTTGAAGCGATGATGAGCCGAATCGGATACCAGCCGTTGCCCGCGGTCTGACAATTCCGTCATGCGCAGGGGATGCCGCCACGACCGTTCGAGACCCTTTCCTCCGTGTGACGATTCGATATTTGCCGAATTATCGTTGACGGCGCGCGTGCCCCGCCTTAGGTTGATTTGGGAAGGTGGATGGAAACGAAGCAAGCCATCGCGGCGCTCGGTGCCCTGGCGCAGGAGACCCGGCTCGACACATTTCGGCTCCTCGTGCAGCGCGGGCCCGACGGGCTCGCCGCGGGCGCGATCGCCGAGGTGCTCGGGGTGGCTGCGGCGACGCTGTCCTTTCATCTGCAGCAGCTCATGCATGCCGGCCTCATCGAGCAGCGCCGCGCCAGCCGCTCGCTGATCTACTCGGCGAATTTCGACGGCATGAACGGCTTGGTCGCCTACCTCACCGAGAATTGCTGCGGCCGCGGCGCATCCTGCGCGCCCGGTTGCGCCGCACCCGCCGAAGCCGAGACCACAGCCCCGCCCGCAGCTCGGGTGCGGGGCCGTCGGAGGCCGGCATGAGCGAGCGCTCCCTGGCTCTCGCCATCGATCACCCCAGCCTTCGCCGTTTCACCACCTGACTGCTTCACACCGTGCCGAGGCGCGCGTCGCGCGTCGGCGATCACCAGGAGACCGGACGATGAAACGCCTGCATGTGCATGTCGCCGTGGACGATCTGCGGAAATCGATCGGCTTCTATTCGACGCTGTTCGCCGTTGCGCCGACCGTGGTGAAGTCCGACTACGCCAAATGGATGCTCGAGGATCCCCGCGTCAATTTCGCGATCTCCAGCCGCGGTCAGAAGGTCGGTCTCGATCATCTCGGCATCCAGGTCGAGAGCGAGGGCGAGCTCGCCGAGGTCTACGCGCGCCTTCGGAACGCCGACGGCCCGGTGCTCGAGGAAGGCCAGACCACCTGCTGCTACGCACAGTCCGAGAAATCCTGGATCATGGATCCGCAGGGTCTCGCCTGGGAGACCTTCCATACCACCGGTGAGAGCACCGTCTACGGCCATGGCGTGCGCGAGCAGCTCGCCGAGTTGGCCTCGGCCTGCGGTGCCGGCGGACAGTCGCTCGCGGCGGTGGCGACTGAGGAGCCGGCCGCCGGCAAGGCGTCGTGTTGCGCCCCCGCGAAACCGGCCCAGCTGGCCGCCGCCAAATGCTGCGGCTAGGCGGGGAAGAGCCGATGAGCACGACCTATGCTGTGCTCTTCCTGTGCACGGGCAACTCGGCGCGGAGCATGGAGAAACTCGACCGGCTCGCCCTCAAGCGCAAGGCCGACGAGATCGGCGAGACGCGGTTCGCCGAGGCGTCGCCATGAGCGTCCAAGCGGCGCCGTCGACACGTCGGGCGGCGCCGTCGCTCGGCATCGTCGAGCGATACTTGTCGGTCTGGGTCGCCCTCTGCATCGTCGTCGGGATTGCGCTCGGCCGGCTGCTGCCGGCGCCGTTTCACGCCTTGGGATCGGCCACCGTGGCCGAGGTCAACATCCCGGTGGCGATCCTGGTTTGGGCGATGATCGTGCCGATGCTGCTGAAGATCGATTTCGGCGCGCTGCACCAGGTGCGCGAGCATTGGCGCGGCGTCGGCGTGACGCTGTTCATCAATTGGGCGGTCAAGCCGTTCTCGATGGCGGCGCTCGGCTGGCTGTTCATCGGTCATGTCTTTGCGCCGCTGCTGCCGCCGGAGCAGATCCCGTCCTACATCGCCGGACTGATCCTGCTGGCGGCCGCGCCCTGCACGGCGATGGTGTTCGTGTGGAGCAATCTGCTCGACGGTGAGCCACACTTCACCCTGAGCCAAGTCGCCGTCAACGACGTGATCATGGTGTTCGCCTTCGCGCCCATCGTCGGCCTGCTGCTCGGCATCTCCTCGATCACGGTCCCCTGGCAGACGCTGCTGCTGTCGGTCCTCCTCTATATCGTGGTGCCGGTCGTCGCCGCGCAGGCGTGGCGGCGGCGTCTGCTCGCGCGCGGCGGCGCGGCGGCCCTCGGCGCCATGCTGAAGCGGCTCGCGCCGGTGTCGCTCGGCGCGCTGCTGCTCACGCTGGTGCTGCTGTTCGGCTTCCAGGGCGAGCAGATCCTGGCGCAGCCGATGGTCATCCTGCTCCTCGCCGTGCCGATTCTGATCCAGGTCTACCTCAATGCCGGGCTGGCCTATTGGCTCAACCGCCGCCTCGGTACCGCCTTCTGCGTCGCCGGGCCTTCTGCGCTGATCGGCGCGAGCAACTTCTTCGAGCTCGCCGTGGCTACGGCCATCGCGCTCTTCGGCCTGAATTCCGGGGCGGCGCTCGCGACCGTGGTCGGCGTGCTGATCGAGGTGCCGGTGATGCTATCGGTCGTCCGCATCGTCCTGAAGACCCGCCATTGGTACGAACGCGCGTGACCGCCGGTCGGTGTCGCGGATGAGCAGGCGCGCGATCGTCGTCGCGGTCCTCGGGAGCACGCAAACGCTGGCCTGGGCATCGAGTTACTACCTGCCGGCGATCCTGGCGGATCCCATGGCCGCGGATCTGCAGCTGCCCCGGTCGGCGATCTTCGGCATGTTTTCGGCGGCGATGCTGCTCACCGCCACGCTCGGGCCGCCGATCGGGCGTGCCATCGATCGCCGCGGCGGTCGGGATGTGCTGGTGCTCTCGAACCTGATTTTCGCCGCCGGGCTGCTGCTGCTCGGGACCGCGCGCGGTCCTGTTGTCCTGGCGGCGGCCTGGGGGGTGCTCGGCGTCGGCATGGCGCTGGGGCTCTACGACACGGCCTTTGCGACGCTTGCCGGTCTCTATGGCGGCGGCGCGCGCAGCGCGATCACCGGGATCACGCTGATCGCCGGGTTCGCCAGCACCATCGGCTGGCCGGCCACGAGCTTGTTCAACGACGCCTTCGGCTGGCGCGGCGCGTGCTTCGCCTGGGCCGGGCTTCATCTCGTCTTGGGGATGCCGCTCAACGCGCTGCTGGTCCCGAAGGCGGCGCCGCCGACGCCCGTGGCCGCTGCGAGCGGCGCGGATGCCCCGCCGACACGGTTTGCCTTCGTCGCGCTTGCTTTCGTCTTCGCCGTGACGTGGTTCGTGTCCACCGCCATGGCAGCGCATTTGCCGCGTCTGCTCGAGGCGTCGGGCGCAAGCCCGGCCGCCGCGATAGCCGCGGCAGCGCTGGTCGGGCCGGCCCAGGTCGCGGCGCGGCTGGTCGAGTTCGGCGCGCTGCGCCGGCTGAACCCTCTGACCACGGCCCAGGCCGCGACGATTCTCCATCCCTTGGGCGCGGTTGCGCTCATGGCGTTCGGCGGACCGGGGGCGGCGGCCTTCGCCGTGCTTCACGGCGCCGGCAACGGCATGTTGACGATCGCCAAGGGCTCGCTCCCCTTGGCCATCTTCGGGCCGGCTGGATATGGCCTGCGAACCGGCTGGCTTTCCGCGCCCGCGCGCATTGCGCAGGCGG
>JBKQTR010000259.1:0-9712 GCA_052143095.1 Allostellaceae bacterium | reverse complement strand
ACCACGAAGCATGCCAGAAGCTTCAGACCATCGATCATCCCGCAGCAGATTACCCCATCCGCGGCCGCAAGCCACTCCGGATGAAATTCTCGGTAGGGACACGGCCTCCTCGTGGCGTCGCGGCGTTACCTCCGGCACGGCCTACGCGAACTGGCGATGTTGCACTTGACCGACGAGCTCAGATTGGACGTAAAAGAGCTCTTGGAGGACATTCTCACGCGCAAGCTCGGCCTTGCTCTGTCGGCTTTTGGAACAGTCGTTTGGGGATGGGGGACGTATCTCCGATGGTGGAGCTGTTTCCGATATGGGACGCCTATCGCGATTCGGTGAGAGTGCGTCGAGCAGGTAGGCCTCACGCATACTGAGCGCCCGCGACTCGGAATGGCAGCAACGGGTGGAAAGCAGTCATCAGGTCATCTGTATATATCAATCATTTTGGGATCGAGTAACTGATACCGATAGGTGACCCTAGGCTCGAACAGATCGATAAGCGGCATGCATGTTCCTGATTTGACGCATGGCGGCGACGAGCGCGTCCACATCACCGCGGGCGTTGAATTGGCCGAAACTGACTCGCACGGTTCCTTCGGGAAAAGTCCCGATGGCCTGATGCGCTGCCGGGGCGCAATGCAGCCCGGTGCGCACGGCAATCCCAAATGATTCATCGAGGATCGTCCCGGTGACGGCAACGTCCACGGCATCGAGTCGAAACGAGACGACACCAGTACGGGGTACTGGGTCGCAATAGACGCCGACCCCATCAATCTGCCTCAGCCCGTCCGCCAACATCCGCGCAAGATTGGCCTCGTGCTCTGCGATGGCGTTTACTCCGACGGAGTTGATGAAACGGACCCCGGCGGTTAGGCCGGCGATGCCCGGCAGGTTGAGGGTTCCCGCCTCGAGCCGCCAGGGGTACTCCTCGGGCTGATCGGGGCTTTCCGACTTGAAGCCGGTGCCGCCCTCACGGAAGGGCTTCACCGGCAGAGGCGCGGACAGGACGAGCACGCCGGTCCCCATCGGTCCGTAGAGCCCCTTGTGTCCCGGAGCCGCCAGGATATCCACGCCCAAATCTTGCATGTCGATATCGAGGTCCCCGGCACTCTGCGCCGCATCGAGAATGAGCAATCCACCGCGCTCGTGGGTAATCTTGGCAATTTCCTTGACCGGCGACACACAGCCCGTGACGTTCGAGACGTGCGAGAGGACGACGTAATCGAGACGATCGCGGCAGAGCTCACGCAAATGATCGAGGTCTATGCCGAATGTCTTGGTCGATTTCGCCACCGCGACCTGTGCCCCGGCGCGGCGGAGCGAGTAGAGCGGGCGCGCGACGGAGTTGTGCTCATATGGCCCGGTCACCACCCGGTCGCCCGATTTGATCAGCCCTTTCAACACCAGGTTCAGTGCGTCGGTGCAGTTCAGCGTGAAAATGACACGCTCGGGAGCCGGCGCATTGAATAGGCGGCAGACCTCTTGCCGGGTCTCGTCGACCATGCGTTGCGCATCGACCGACATCCGGTACGAGCCGCGGCCCGGGTTGGCCCCGTGTTCGCGCATCGTCATATCGACGGCGCGATAGACCTCTTCCGGCTTTGGCCAGGTCGTCGCGGCGTTGTCCAGGTAGATCGTACCCTTGGTCATGCGCGTCAGCCTCCGATGTACTTGCCGTAGAGGCTCAGCGCCGCGTTCGGATCCGAAGTACCAAAGACCATCGCGCGGCCGTCATGGAACACCACCACATCATGGTCGTCGGCGCGGAATTTGAGCAGATATGGGTTCTGCTCCAGCGTGAAGATCCGACCGAGGGTCTTGCAAAGCAGATCGAAATCCAGGTTGAACGAAGGCGGCGGCACGATCTGCACCGCGTCGCGTCCGCATAGAGATGCAGTCGCCAGGCGACTGCCATGTTCGAGAAGGTCGAATTTGTGTTGTCCGCACACGGCACACCCAGCGACCCGCGTCATCGGCAAGGTCGAGAAATCATTCTGCCATAATTCGACATGAACGAGCTGGGGCGATGCCGCATCCTTCTTGCCGACCATGATCTTGAGGGCTTCGGAGCTTTGCCACGCCGCCACCAATGCCGCGACCGGCCCGAGCACGCCTACCGTTTCGCAGCTCAACGGCGGGGTGGTCGCCTGCCCTACATCGGGCAACAAGCAGTTCAAGCACGCCGAAGCCCCCGGAATGATCGTGGCGGCGGTCCCATAGGTTCCGAGGCACGAGCCATAGACCCACGGAATTCCGTGCTTGACGCACGCCTCGTTGACGAGCGCCCGCGTGTAAAAATTGTCCAACCCGTCGACCACGACTGCCGCCCCGGCCACGATCCGCTCGATGTTTCCGGGGTTGATGTCGTCAGTGATGGATTCGTACCGGATCGCAGAGTTGATCCGTTTCAGGTATCGCACCGCCGCTTCGGCCTTTGGCAGCGATTGGGCGGCGTCTTCCTCCTCGAACAGGCACTGCCGCTGCAGGTTGGTCCAATCGACGATGTCTCTGTCCACCACACGCAATGTGCCGATACCGGCGCGCGCCAACAGGTTCGCGCTGTTGGAGCCGAGCGCCCCCAAACCGGCGACCACCGCCGTCGCGCCGGCAAGCATGTGCTGTCCGGCTTGACCGATCTCCTTCAGCACCGTTTGACGCGCATAGCGTGTCTGCATTGGTTCCGCTTTCATTGATGCCGCTCGCTACCGGTCCATGCAGGCGAGGCACGGGTCGGCCGACGCCTGGATCAGCGCTATGTCGCCAAACTGCTGGCCGATGGTCATCACCTCGAGGGCGGGGATGTTGACGAAGGACGGCGTGCGGATCTTGACGCGCGCCGGTGTTTTGCCGCCATCGGAGGCGACATAGTAGAAGGCCTCTCCGCGCGGCCCCTCGGTGAGCGCAAAAGCCTCTCCCGGCGGGATGCTGGGCATTCCCTCGAAGGCCCGAAACGGACCGGACGGAATATTGCGCAACGCTTCAGTGACGAGGCGGATGCTCTCGAGCACTTCGAGGGCGCGGACAACGACCCGGGCGCGGACGTCGCCCTCCTGCTGGGTGACGATCTTGAACCCGAGCTCCTGATAGGCGTTGTAAGGATGATCGCTGCGGATGTCGATGTCCAAACCCGAGGCGCGCGCCACCGGCCCGACGACGCCCCACTCGATCGCCTGCTCCTTGGTCAACGGGCCGATGCCGCCCATTCGGGTCTTCGCCGTGGCATTGTTCATAAAGGCGGGCACAACATCGTTCTCGATGGGCTCGGCCATCGCCTGCACTCTGGCGATCAGCGGTTTTGGGTCGGGGATATCTCGGTTCACCCCGCCGATGCGGTTCATCCCGTAATTCACGCGATTGCCGGAAATCGTCTCCAGCAGATCCATCACCTGTTCGCGCAGCGCGTAGATTTCCATGAACAGCGTCTGAAAACCCATACATTCCGCTGCGGCTCCGGCCCACAGAAGATGTGAGTGCACACGCTCGAGCTCGGCGACGATCGTTCTGATGTATTGGGCGCGCGCGGGCACTTCGATGCCGGCAATCTGCTCTGCCGCACGGCAGAACGTCATGGCATGCACATTGGAGCAGATGCCGCAAACGCGCTCGATCAAGGTGACGGCGGGGACCCAATCCCGGCGCTGCGCCAACAGCTCGATGGCGCGGCAGGTGAACCCGATGTCAATGCTGACCTGCTGGACCGTTTCGGCGACGCAGTGAACGCTGACCTTGTAAGGCTCCTCGAGCGCCGGATGGTAGGGGCCGATCGGGATCGTGTACGGCATGACGCCTCGCTTATTTTCCCACCGGGGTGACCGAACCGGGCTCCGGCTCGCGGAAAAATCCCTCTTGCACCCCTGGCGGGCGCAGCAGCGGGATAAGGTTCGGATGGCCGATGAACTCGACTGCAAAAAAGTCGTGGATTTCGCGTTCTATCCACGATGTCATACGAAGCATCGGGGTAAGCGACGGGATCGCACCTCCGCGGGTGGAGGTTCTGAAGCTGACGTACTGGTGTCGCCGCGCATAGTGGTAGATGATCGTGGTCTCGCCGTGTTCCCGCGCCAGCCCGGTCATGGTGACCAGGCGGTAGCCCAGCGCCTTCATCTCGCGGGCCATGGCCTCGACGTCGAGCTGCGGCGCCGATATCCACAAACCGTCGCCGCGTTCTTCTGCCTGCGCCGAGCCAGGAATTGCCGCCAGTCTGGCGACGAGGTCAGCGCATGGCGTTTTGCAGTCACTGTTAGTCATTTTTGCCATCAGGCCTCAAAAAGACGTCGTGAAGGCGCTGGCTGGCCGCCTTGCGCCGGCAGTCCTGGCACAATGTTCGTTGCTCCGCTTCCAACTCGGTGAGAGCCCCGCCATACACCTGCTTCAGAGCCTCTTCGGGTATCGGAATGATCGGCTTGCCGCAGCTCGCACAAGGCTGATACAGGATCTCATGCGCGACTCTGAGTAGCGACTGGTCGCCGGTTACCGGCGGCAGCTTGCCGCGGTTGGTGATCGCGTGAGTCGGGCAGTATTGGACGCACAACCCGCAGTACGAGCACTGGCCGGCGAAGAATTTCCAGGTAATCCCGGTCTCGTGCTCCTCTGCGAACGAGATTGCTTTGGGTGAGCAGACATAAGCGCACGCCCTGCAGCCGGTACACAAGCCTGCATCCTGCTCAATCAACCCGCGAAAGGGCGGCGGGCGCGGCGGCATGTCGTCGGGGCGCAGCGTCCGCGCGCGACGACCGAAATTCCGCCAGACGATATCGATAATGCCCATCCGGTGCTTCCTTTAGCCAATGACCGCGACGACCATCGCCGCCGCGGCGGCCAACCCGCCCCAGACCCAATAAAATCGAAATGCCCGCTTCACGGTGAGACGCGCCGTCATCGCCGCGGTCAGCGTGGCCAGCGTGATCAAGCCAAGGCTGACCGTGAGGTAGAACGATGCGTTCGCCAGCGAATTGCCTAAGCGCGGCACGAACAGCACGAAAAACACATCGAACAACAGCACCACTTCAATAGCGTGCGACAATTCGAAAATGGCGAGCGGGGCACTGTTGTATTCGACGTGCGCGCCGGCCACGATCTCTTGTTCGGCATTAGGAATAGAGAACGGATTGCTCTTGAGACGGGCGGGGATCGCCACGAGAAAGGCGATTACGGCCAAGCCGGTGACCAGACCAAACGGGGCAGATTGCAGGTCGCCGAGGCGAAAGCTGCCGGCGTTCTGCGCCATAGCGATCACTGCGGCGAGCAACGGGAGGTTGTACCCGAGCGACATTACGGCCTCGCGCATGGCGCTGACCTGACCGTATATGGACTGGCTCACGTAACCGGCCATCACGTCGCAAATCACGGTAACTTCGAGCAAGTACAGCAGCAGCACGATGTCGCCAGGAAACGAGCCGACGATGTGTCCGGGCACTGGCACGATCACCAGACCGAAACCCGTCGCTAAAAGCGACATGAACGGCAGTGCGTAAAACAGCGAAGGGTTTACGCCGCTGGGGACGACGGTGTCCTTGCCCAAGAGCTTCACGAAATCGAAGAAGGACTGGTAAAACGGCGGGCCCTTGCGGCCTTGCAGCCGGGCCATGAGCTTGCGCGCGATCCACAGGTAGAGGAAGCCGAGCGCTCCCGCGCCGAGAAATCCGGGCCACACCAGTACCGCGAATACGTATTGCCAGACCTCCTTCAACACGGCTTCGTTTTCCTTTTCTGGTCCGCCGTCCTACCGTCCGCCAACAGCTGCGCTGCCTGCGCGATGCCGGCAATGATCAGCTGCGGTCGCGGGGGACAGCCGGACACCCAGACATCGACCGGAATAAACTTGTCTATTGGACCGTCGACCGTGGGACTGCCGGCGAAGACATTGCCGCTCGCCGGGCACGAGCCAAGCGCGACGACTGCTTTGGGGCTCGGTATTTGCGCATAGATGTCCAAGACCGCGCCGTGCGATCGCTTGGTCACGGGTCCGGTGACCAGCAGAATGTCGGCGTGTTTGGGGCTACTTTGTCGCAGCATGCCGATCTGTTCACCGTCATAGCGTGGGCTCACGCACGGCCCGATCTCGATATCGCAGCCGTTGCACCCGCCGGAGTTCACGATGAAAATCCACGGGGACTTGCGCCGTGAGACGGCGAGGAGCTTGGCAAAGGGGTTCATGCCGCGTCCCTTTCTATTGGGCCATTGCCAGCGCAGCAGCCCCGGTCAAGACGCTCGGGTAGCATCCCAGCAGCACTGCCATGACGGCAAGGAAGGTCAACACGCCGGGCGCTAGATAGGCCGGGGCGCCGGTGACCGGGACCTGCGCCGGTCCCAGCCAGGTGCGGTGAATGGCGCGCGCGTAGCACAACAGATCGAGCGCCGCGACCATGAGCAAGGCAGCGATGAGTGCCGGCCCGCCGAATTGCGTTGCGGCAATGTAGATCCGCCAGTAAGCGACGAAACCGAAGCCCGGAGGCACGCCGATGAAGACCAGTGCCCCGATGATGAACGCCGCTCCTGCCAGCGGCAGGCGCGCGGCAAGTCCGCTCGTGTCGAGGGTGACGGTCTGTCCGATCTGCCTCTCCGCGAATCCGACCGCGCCAAAGAGAATGACTTTTGACAGAGCGTGATTGAGCGAGCCGAGCCAGGCGCCGGAAATACCTGCAGGACCGCCGACGATCAGCCCCAAAAGAAGAAAGCCCATATCATCAATGGTCGAGAAGGCAAGCATTCGCTTGAGCTCGGTCTGGGAAAGGGCGAGCAGTGCGCCGCCGAACATCGATAGGAGGGCGACGGCCATCCAGACTGGCGCGTACTCGCCGAAGATCCACGGCGAGACCTCGCGCAGGGCCGCGAGTTCGCCAAAGGTCGCAATGTCCACGACCGATACGATCAGCGCCGTCGTCATCGGCGCGGCGGCTGAGGCCACGGCCGGAAGCCAGAAGTAGAAGGGGATCAGCCCGAGCTTTAGAGCAAAGCCGACAATAACCAGGCAGATCACGAGCTTTTCGAGGGCCGGCCGAAGTGGCTCCGCACCCGTTCCGATCAGGGTTCCCGCGATCACCGTGCACGCGATCGCGGGACTGATCGAGTATAGGTACTTGCGCCCGGCCGCGGCGGCTTCCGGGGTCCCATGTGACCAGACCAGCGCGACGGCGGCGAGTTCTGCCAGGTCCAAAAAAATCGCGCCGGCCCGGGAATCGCCTATCAGTTTGCTCGCGATGACGAGCACTATGATAGCCGCCGCAAGCCCCCACCACACTCGGCCATCCTGTGGGACCGAGACGGCGTAGAGCCCGATCCCGAGGGCCAACATGGAAAAAACTCCGATAAGAATCAGGTCCATTCACACTCTTTCACGATCGATCGCGGGCGCGTTTGCCGACGCGTACTCACAATAGCCACACGCCGGCGAACAGGGCCGCCGCGCACACCAGGGCAGTGAGAAACGGTTGCCGCTCGAGCCCGGCTGTCGCAAACCGCCGAGCGCCTATGGCGACATCCTTTATCTCGCGCCAAATCAGCAAATAGAGGGGGTCGGGGTTCAAGGAATAAACCGGTTCGAACGCTGCCTCCGCCATCTCGGCGAAGTCGACCGCTCCGAGCGTGTCATCCTCGGGCAAGGGATCGCCCCCGGTGAACACGGCCACTGGATGTCCTCCCGCCGGCGCCCGCACGAGGCGATACGCACCGGTGCCGAACAATGCCGCAAGCACCAGCCCCGCTGCCGCTCCGACCGTTACGCCGATCGTTCCGGAACCGGTCAAGACTCCGAGCCACGTCGCCTGGACCCGCCAGTCGAAACCCAGGGAGCGCACTGCCGGTTCGATGACCGGCTGCATCAGCAATTGCGGGGCGCAGCCGAAGACGAGGCACAGCGCGCCGGTAATCCCCATCCCGACCCGCATGGAGGGCGCGGCCTCGTGGACGTCCTCCGCACGGAGCTCGTCCGGCGGCATTCCGTAGAACACGGTCACGGTTGCCTTCAAAAAGGAAAAGGTCGTGAGGATGCTGACCGCCCAGGCGACAACGACGACCACCGCTTGATTGGCACTGAGCGCCGCATCGAATATCAACCACTTGGCCACGAACCCGTTCGTCAGCGGCACCCCGACAATCGCGGCGGCGGCGACAAGCCAGACATGCGTCGTCACCGGCATCCGCGAGCTGAGGCCCCCGAGCTTCCGCATGTCGCGCGTGCCGGTGGCGCGCTGCACCGCGCCGGCGCACATAAAAAGCGTCCCTTTGAACACCGCATGACTGGTTGCGTAAAAGAGGCCGGCAGCGATGCCGAGACTCGTGCCGAGAGCCAGACCCGTCACGACATAGCCGAGCTGACTCACCGTGTGGAAGGCGAGCAGCCGCTTCAGGTCGGTTTGCGCCATGGCAAAAACGACGCCGACCAGCATCGTCAGGCAGCCAACCAAAAGCAAGAAATTGCCGAATGCTCCATGCCAAGGCCCGATCGAATACATTCGGGCGATCAGATAAGCGCCCGCCTTGACATAGCAGGCCGAGTGCAGCAGCGCCGAAACCGGCGTTGGCGCATTCATCGCCTCGGGGATCCAGGTATGCAGCGGATACATGACCGACTTGGCCATTGCCGCCACGATCATCAGCAGGACGATGGCGCCGGAAAAAGCGGCTCCTACCGCGGGATCCGTCCACAGGAAGGTTCCGGCCCTGACATAGAGAAGCATGATCGCAGCGAGCAGTCCGTAGCCGGCAATATGCGTAATGATCAGCACCTTGCGCGACCCGTCTGCGGCCTCTTGCTGCTTGTACCAGAAGCCGACCAGGAAATAGGAGCACAAGCCGATGACTTCCCACGCGAAGTAGGCCATCAGCAGATTGGCGGCGCACACCAGCATCACGAAGCCGCCGATGAAAACCAGCATCAGCACATAGAAACGGGTCGTTCCTTCCTCTTCCTCTTCCATGTATCCGATGGAATAGAGCAGGATCGTCGAACCCATGCCAGTACCGAGCAGCATGAAAAGAATGCTTAGGCCGTCGACGTGGTAGGCAAGCGCTATGCCCGCATCCCAATCGAGCAATGTCGCCGTGAAAACTCCGCCGTGAATGCTGCCCGGTATCATTGCCAGCACGGCCGCGAGGGCAAGGGCAGCGGCGAGAAACGCCAGCCAACCCTTTATCGCCCGCGACAGGAGCCCGCCGAGGACGATCTCCAGAAGGGCGCCGGCGAACAAAACGCCGGTCGGTAAGAAGACGGGGTGGATCATGGGCCTTTACCCTTATCCGCCGCCGAGCGGCGGGAAGATCACGACCGTGTCATTGGGCGCCAACGGCGTTTTGAGACGCTGCATCTGGCGCACGTCGCGCCCATTGACAAGAATGACGACAAGATTCCACAAGTCACCATCCTTGAGGACCCATCGCTCGAACTCGTGGCCGTACTTTGACACGAGCGCCCGCACCAAGTCCCCAAGCGTCGCCTCCGGTTGACGCCAGTCCTCCTCTTTCTTGCCGGTGACATCTCGAAGGAGCGCAAAATACAAGATTTTCATCGTCGCGCTCACCGCATCTGAATTCCCGGACAATCCTATGCGTTGAGGCCCAGCTCCTGGAGCTTTGCCGGAGTCGGGATCCCCTTCTCGTCCCAGCCGCGCAGCTCGTAATAGGCCGGCAGCATCTCGGGAAGCCGGCTGAGCATGCCCTTTGATGGGCCTGTCTTGATCGGTTCCTTCAATAGCCGAGACGGCAACGTATCGTCCTTCGCGCT
>JBKQTR010000258.1:0-2687 GCA_052143095.1 Allostellaceae bacterium | reverse complement strand
CCTCATCCTGAGCTGGCGCGCGCAGCGCGCCTGTCGAAGGACGCACCGGCGTCCTTGCAGCGGAAACACGCTCTAGGATCAATGCAAGGCAAAACGCGCCGTCGGCACTGCAGCCATCTTTCAGCCGCGCGCGATTCATGCTAAGCCCGGGGCCATGGCGACGCAGGGTGCGGAGAACGTTGCATGCGCGATCCCCGCGAGCGCGCCGGCGCGCGCGCTTGAGGTGTTGCGCTCGGTCTTCGGCTACGGCGATTTCCGCGGGCTGCAGCGGCCGATCATCGAGCATGCGATTGCCGGCGGCGACGCGCTGGTGCTGATGCCGACCGGCGGCGGCAAGTCGCTCTGCTACCAGATCCCGGCGCTGGTCAGGCCCGGCCTCGGAATCGTCGTCTCGCCGCTCATCGCCCTGATGAAGGATCAGGTGGACGCGCTCCGCCAAGCCGGCGTGCGCGCCGCCTATCTCAACTCGACGCTCTCCGGCGCCGAGGCGATGGAAGTCGAGCAGGCGATGCGCCAGGGCGCGCTCGACCTCGTCTATGTCGCGCCCGAGCGGCTGGTGACGGCGCGCTGCCTCGAGCTGCTGGCGCGCTGCCGGCTCGCGCTCTTCGCCATCGATGAGGCGCATTGCGTCTCGCAATGGGGCCATGATTTCCGCCCGGAATACCTGCAGCTCTCGGTGCTGCACGAGCGCTTCCCCGGCGTGCCGCGCCTGGCGCTCACCGCCACCGCCGACGGGCCGACGCGCAGCGACATCCTGGCGCGGTTGAAGCTCGAGGAGGCGCGGGTCTTCGCCGCCGGCTTCGACCGGCCGAACATCCGCTACCGGGTCGTCGCCAAGGCCGACGCCAAGGCGCAGCTGCTGCAATTTCTGGCCGCCGAGCATCAGGGCGATGCCGGCATCGTCTATTGCCTGTCGCGCCGCCGCGTCGAGGAGGTCGCCACCTGGCTGTGCGAGCGCGGCCGGATCGCGCTGCCCTATCATGCCGGGCTCGATCCCCAGACGCGCGAGCGCAACCAGGAGCGCTTCCTGCGCGATGAAGGCGTCATCATCGTCGCCACCGTCGCCTTCGGCATGGGCATCGACAAGCCCAACGTGCGCTTCGTCGCCCATCTCGACGCGCCCAAGAGCCTCGAGGCCTATTACCAGGAGACCGGCCGCGCGGGACGCGACGGGCTCCCCGCCGATGCCTGGATGACCTATGGCATGGCGGATGTGACGGCGCTGCTGGCGCTGCTCGATGCCGGCGCGCTCGACGAGCGCCAGCGCCGCATCGAGCGCCACAAGCTCACGGCGCTCTTGGGCTTCTGCGAGACCGCGACCTGCCGGCGCCAGGCGCTGCTGGGCTATTTCGGCGAGCGCGAGCATCCGCCGTGCGGCAATTGCGACAATTGCCTGCGGCCGGCGCGGGTCTGGGACGGGCTGGTGGCGGCGCAGAAGGCGCTCTCCGCCGTCTTCCGCACCGGCCAACGCTTCGGCGTCGGCCATCTCGTCGACGTCCTGCGCGGCCAGCTCACCGAGCGCGTCCAGCATTTCGGCCATGACAAGCTTAGGACCTTCGGCGTCGGCACCGATCTCGACAAGCGCGAATGGCAGTCGGTGTTCCGCCAGCTCGTGGCGCAGGGCCATCTCGACGTCGATGTCGAGGGCCATGGCGGGCTGCATCTCTCCGAGAGCGCGCCCGCCGTGCTGCGCGGCGAGGTGCCGGTCGCTTTTCGCGGCGAGCCGGCCGAGCCGAAGCCCGGGCGCCGCCGCGCGGCGCGGGGCGGCGAGCGGCGTGCGGGGTTAGCGGCGCTCGACGGCGCCGCGGCGCCGGGCGACGAGGCGCTGTGGGAGGCGCTGCGGGCGCGCCGCCTGGAGCTGGCGCGTGAGCAGGGCGTGCCGCCCTACGTCATCTTCCACGACGCGACGCTGCTGGAGATGGTGCGCCGCCGGCCGCGCGATCTCGGCACCATGAGCGTCATTCCCGGCGTCGGCCGCAGCAAGCTCGATCGCTACGGCGAGACCTTTCTCGCGGTCATCGCCGCGGCAGGTCGATAGCGCCGGCCGCGATCGATTCGCCTGATGCTTGTAGGGCGCGCCGGCAGTGCCCATCTCCCAGGGATCAGGAGGCGTCAGACATGCACGGACGATCGATCGCCCTGGTTTTGGCCGCGGCGCTCATGGCGCTGGCCGGCTGCACCGCGACAAAGGGGCCGCTGTGGGGCCCGGACAGCCCGCGCAACGGCGCGCAGCAGCCGGTGGACCCGATCTACGGCACGCCGATCCCCGGCTATCCCACGATCAACGGCCGGAGCTGATCGCCGCGCGCGGGCGGCGGCGGCAGGCCCCGGACGGCGTCACTTCTGCGGCGTCGCCGCCGGATCGCTCGCCGCGCCGCTGTGACCGGGCTGGCGGCGCTCAGAAGGTGCGCGCGAAGAATCCCAGGGAGAATTGCACCGGCAGATCCACGGCGACGCGCGGGGCGCGATAGCTCTGCGGCAGCGGCGGCACCGGCGAGGCGTCGCGCAGCATCTGGAGCGCGGCTGCGTCGAGCAGCGGAAAGCCTGAGCTGTGCTCGATGCGCGGATCGAGCACGGTGCCGTCGCGCAGGATGGTGAAGCTGACGACGAGCTGGCCTTGCTGCTTGTCCTTCTGCGCCGGCTCGGGATAGCGCTTGTATTTGTTGAGCCAACGCTTCAGCCGGTCG
>JBKQTR010000257.1:0-6561 GCA_052143095.1 Allostellaceae bacterium | reverse complement strand
ACCGGCGGTCCTTGAAACCGTCAAGGCGAGGAGAAGTCACCAATGGCGGCCGACCAGGAGACCGTCGATCGCGTGCGCTCGATTGACGTTGATGCGTACAAATATGGCTTTATCAGCCCGATTGAGTCGGACATGGCCCCGAAGGGCCTGACTGAAGACACAGTCCGGTTCATTTCGCTAAAGAAGGAAGAGCCGGAGTGGCTGCTGACATGGCGGCTCGAGGCTTTTCGTCGTTGGCTGACAATGGACGAGCCAAAATGGGCGCGCGTCAGCTATCCGCCGATCGACTATCAGAATATCTACTATTTCGCTGCGCCAAAAACGGGGCCGGCGCCGAGGTCGCTCGACGAGGTCGATCCGGAGCTGTTGCGAACCTACGCCAAACTCGGCATCCCGCTCGTCGAGCAGGAGATCCTAGCGGGGGTCGAGAGGCCGAAGGTGGCGGTCGACGCCGTCTTCGACTCCGTTTCGATCGCGACGACCTTCAAGGCTGAGCTCGCCAAGGCCGGAGTCATTTTCTCCTCCTTCTCTGAGGCGGTCCGAAATCATCCCGATCTCGTGCGTCGGTACCTCGGCACGGTGGTGCCGATAACGGATAATTTCTACGCCACGCTCAATTCGGCTGTGTTCTCCGACGGCTCCTTCGTTTATGTGCCGCCGGGCGTGCGCTGCCCGATGGAGCTCTCGACCTATTTCCGTATCAACGAGAGGAATACCGGGCAATTCGAGCGCACGCTCATCATCGCCGATCGGGGCGCCTATGTCAGCTATCTCGAAGGCTGCACCGCGCCCCAGCGCGACGAGAACCAGCTGCACGCCGCCGTCGTCGAGCTGGTGGCGCTCGAAGACGCCGAGATCAAGTACTCGACGGTGCAGAACTGGTATCCGGGCGACGCTGAAGGGCGGGGCGGGATCTACAATTTCGTCACCAAGCGCGGCGCGTGTCGGGGCGATAATTCGAAAATCTCATGGACCCAGGTCGAAACCGGCTCGGCCATCACCTGGAAATACCCGAGCTGCCTGCTCGAAGGCGATAATTCGGTCGGAGAATTCTACTCGGTCGCCATCACCAACAATCTGCAGCAGGCCGATACCGGCACCAAGATGATCCATTTGGGGCGCAACACGCGCTCGACGGTCATTTCCAAGGGCATCTCGGCCGGCCGCGGGCAGAACACCTATCGCGGCCAGGTGAAGGTGCTGCCCAAGGCGCAAGACGCGCGCAACTACACGCAATGCGATTCGCTTCTGATCGGCAAGCGATGCGGCGCTCATACGGTGCCCCACATCGAGGTGCGCAATCCCAGCGCGCGCATCGAGCACGAGGCGACGACCTCCAAGATCAGCGAGGACCAGATGTTTTATTGTCGGCAGCGCGGCCTGACCCAGGAAGACGCGCTGTCGCTGATCGTCAACGGCTTCTGCAAGGAGGTTCTCAAGGAACTGCCGATGGAGTTTGCGGTCGAGGCGCAGAAGCTCCTGGCCGTGAGCCTCGAGGGCAGTGTCGGATGATGGAAGCTCGCCACCTCAGTGAACAGCGAAGGTCCACATGACCAACCTCCTCGAGATCAGGAACTTGCACGCGCGCATCGCCGGCGGCCGGGAAATCCTCAAAGGCATCGATTTCGCTGTCAGGCCGGGCGAAGTCCACGCCATCATGGGTCCGAACGGCGCCGGCAAGAGTACGCTCTCCGCCGTGCTCGCGGGAAAGCCGGGATATGAGGTGACGGCGGGCACCGTGCTTTACCAGGGGCGCGATCTGCTCGCGCGGGCGGCCGACGAAAGGGCGCGCGAGGGCATCTTTCTCGCGTTCCAATATCCCGTCGAGATCCCGGGCGTCAACAACATGTATTTTCTGCGCGCCGCTCTGAATGCGGTGCGCCGGCAACGCGGCGACGGAGATCTGGACGCGTCGCAGTTTCTGAAGGAGGTGAAGCTCAAGCTGAAACTGCTCGACATCGGCGAGGACCTGCTGCGGCGCGCCGTCAACGTCGGATTCTCCGGCGGCGAGAAGAAGCGCAACGAGATTTTCCAAATGGCGATGCTGGAGCCGAAACTCGCCATCCTCGACGAGACCGACAGCGGCCTGGACATCGATGCGCTGCGCGTCGTCTCGAGCGGGGTCAACCGATTGCGCGATCCGCGACGCGCCATCGTAATGATCACCCACTATCAGCGGCTGCTCGACCATATCGAGCCGGATCATGTGCATGTCTTGAGCGAAGGCAAGATCGTGGCTTCCGGCGGGAAGGGTCTCGCCGCGGAGCTGGAGCGGCTTGGCTATGCTCATTTGGGCACCGCGGCCTAGCGGGTGGGCGCGATGAACATCAAGGAAGAAGCCGCGCCGTTTCTCGATGCGTTTCGCCGACGCCGGAATGTCGAGGGGCAACCAACCTGGCTCGTCGCACGCCGCGAGGCGGCAATCCAGCGCTTTGCCAAGCTGGGCTATCCCAAGCGACAGCACGAGGCCTGGCGCTTTACCGATTTGCGGCCGCTCACGACGTCGCCGATCCTGCCGTTGCCGATGCGGGACGGCGGCATCGATCCGGCGCTGGTGGGCTCATGCCGGCTGGCCGGCCCGACCCATCGCGTCGTTCTGGTGAACGGGCGCTACGCGCCGGCGCTTTCCGATATCGGCGCGCTGCCGCAGGGCGTTTGGCTCGGCTCCATCGCCGAGGCGCTCGAAACGCGCCCCGATCTGGCCGAAGCCGCCTTCGACAGCACCGAGACCTCGGACGCGCAGCCCTTTGCCGCGCTCAACGCCGCCTTCTTCACCGACGGCTTCCTCCTGGCGCTCGATCCCGGCATCGTGCTTGAAACGCCCGTCGAGATCATTCACGTCGCGCATGCGGACACCTTGGGCGGCGTCCACTTGCGCAGCGCCGTCATCGCCGGCCGCGACAGCAAGGCAACGCTGATCGAGACCGCGGCCGGTGCGGGCGCGGCCTGGACCAACACCGTGACCCGTCTCGATATCGGAGCCGGGGCCAGCCTTCGCCATGTGAAGGTCCAGAACGAGGCGCCCGAGGCGCTGCACCTGTCGCTTGCCCGCGCCGTTCTGGCGCAGGGCGCCCGCTATGAGAGCTTCACCCTGACCTTGGGCGCAAGGCTGTCGCGTCAGGATATCCAGATCGCGATGGCCGGCGAGGGCGCCGCCCTTGCGCTCAACGGGGCCTATCTCCTGCGCGGCGAGCAGGAGGCGACGATTGCCGCCCTTGTCGATCATCAGGCGCCGGGCGGCCGCACCAGCGAGCTCGTGAAAGGTGTGGTCGGGGAACGCGCGCATGGCGTCTTTCTCGGCACGATCACGGTCCGTCCCGGCGCCGATCAGACCGACGCGCATCAGCTCAACCGCAACCTGCTGCTCGGTCCGCGGGCGGCGGTCGACACCAAGCCCGAATTGGAGATTTTCGCCGACGAGGTGAAATGCAGCCATGGCGCGACGGTGGGCGATCTCGACGAGGCGGCGTTGTTCTATCTGCGCGCGCGCGGCATCGATGAAGCGACGGCGCGCCACATGCTGATCGAGGCGTTTGCCGCGGACGCGATCGATGCCGCCGGGCTGGGCGAGGCGCTCAGCGCGCATCTGCGCCGCTATCTGCAAGGCTGGCTCGACGCGGAAGGGCGCGCGCCGTGACCGCTATCGCCCAGCTTCGGCCGGCGGCCAGCCGCGGACTCGATCCCTGCGCGATCCGGCGCGAATTCCCCATCTTCGAGCATAATCGCGGTCTCGTCTTTCTCGACACGGCGGCGAGCGCGCAAAAGCCGCGCGCGGTGATCGACGGCGTTGCCGACTTCTATCGCAGCGACTATGCCAACGTGCATCGCGGGGTCTATGGATTGAGCGCGCGGTCCACCGCGCGCTTTGAAAGCGCGCGTGAGACCGTGCGTCGCTTCCTCAACGCCGCCGATGCCAGCGAGATCGTCTTCGTTCGCGGCGCAACCGAAGGCCTGAACCTGGTCGCCCAGTCCTGGGGTGAGGCATTTCTCGAGGCCGGCGATCAGGTGGTGATCTCCGAGTTGGAGCATCACGCCAATATCGTTCCGTGGCAGATGTTGCGCGAGCGCACCGGCATCGAGCTGGTCGTCGCGCCGATCGACGATTCCGGCGGTCTCGATCTCACGGCGTTCCAGCGGTGCCTGAGCTCGCGCACCAAGCTGGTGGCGCTCACGCATCTCGCCAATGTCACGGGTCACATCGTTCCGGCCGATGCCGTGGTGCGCCTTGCTCATGCGCATGGCGCCAAGGTCCTGCTTGACGGCTGCCAGGCCGTGCCGCGGCTTCCCGTCGATGTCCGCGCGCTCGACTGCGACTTCTACGTCTTTTCCGGGCACAAATGCTACGGCCCCACCGGCATCGGCGTCCTTTACGCCAAGCGCGCGCTGCTCGATGCGATGCCGCCCTGGCAGGGCGGCGGCGATATGATTCTGACGGTCAGTTTCGAGCGAACGACCTATCAGGAGCCGCCGCAACGGTTCGAGGCCGGCACGCCGGACATTGCCGGCGCGATCGGCCTGGAGCTCGCCCTCGACTTCATGGACTCTCTGGGCCGCGCGGCGATCCGCGATCACGAAGAGGCGTTGACCGGTTACGCCCGCGAGCAACTGGCGGCGATGCCCGGCGTCACGCTGGTCGGCGCCGGACGGCAGGGCCTGGGCGTGGTGTCCTTCGAGGTGGACGGCGTTCACCCCCATGACCTCGCGACCATATTGGACCAGAGCAATGTTGCGATCCGCGCCGGGCATCATTGCGCGCAGCCGCTGATGGACCGTCTGGGCCTTGCCGCCACCGCGCGCGCCTCGTTCGGCGTCTACAACGACGCGGCGGATGTCGATGCGCTGGTCGCCGCCGTCAAGACGGCGCAGCGCCTCTTCGGCCGGTAAATTCGTCGATAGGGTACGGGGAATATGGATCTGCGCGAGCTCTATCAGGACATCATTCTCGACCACGGGCGCCATCCGCGGAACTTCCGCACGCTTGCCGTGCCGAGCCATGTCGCGCATGGGCATAATCCGCTCTGCGGCGACAAGGTCACGATCTATCTGCGGCTCGAAGGCGATCGCATCGCCGATGTGAGTTTCGATGGCAGGGGGTGCGCCATCTCCACCGCCTCCGCCTCGCTGATGACCGAAATCGTCAAGCATAAGACGCTGGCGGACGCCAGGGCCTTGTTCAAGGCGTTCCACGCGAAGGTGACGAGCGGCGAGGCGATCGGGTTGCCGCCGGCGCTCGAAGATGACGGCGAAAGATTGGAGCCCCTTGCCGGCGTCAAGACTTATCCCGCACGCGTCAAATGCGCGACGCTCGCCTGGCATGCCTTCGAGGCGGCCGCGACGGGCGGCGCCGTCGATCGAACCGTCAAGACTGAGTAGCGCCATGGCGATCGCCGATGACGGCATAGGTCTCGCGAATTTCCGGGAGCAGGAGCCCGCAGAAGCGCTCCGGCGCAGCAGCGGCGATCCGAGCCGGCCGCAGCCCGACGAGGGCAATCCGCTGTTGCACGCCGAAATCCTCGAGGCGCTCAAGACGGTCCGCGATCCCGAAATCCCGGTGAGTCTCGTCGATCTCGGGCTCATCTACGACTTCTTCGTGCGCAAGGACGGCCTGGTCTACATCGAAATGACGTTGACGACGCCGGCCTGCCCGGTCGCCGGTTCTTTGCCCGATCAGGTCCGGCACATCGTCTCGCTGGTTCCGGGCGTCAGCATCGTTCTGGTGAAGCTCGTCTGGTCGCCGCCCTGGACGCGCGATCGCATGAGCCAGGAAGCGAAACTCGAATTAGGGCTTCTCTAAGCGCGAAGCATTTTCGGCCTCTCGCGAGTCCCGGCACTGTCGAGGCGATCGCGCACGCTATGGCGTCGCAACGCCGGTGAGCGGGCGGCGTGGCGCCGTCGCATGGCCAATCCGTCCCGAATCCGACCTGTCGCACTTGCGACAACGGTCGCGAAGACGACACCGAAATCACGAGAAAATCTCTTTCTTGCCAGCATGTTAACGGCTGGCACGAAGTTTGCGAAGTGCACTGCGGATGATCCATCAGGCGCAGAGGAGCGTGCCATGATCCAACTGACGGAAAGCGCCGTGAACGCGGTTCGCTCGGCGATCGCCGGAGCAAAGCAGCCGGTCGAGGGGTTGCGCATCATGGTCGAGGCGGGTGGCTGCGCCGGTCTCAAATACATGATGGGGCTGGTATCGGACGTCAATCCGGCGGACCTGGTCGTCGAGCGCAGCGGCGTCAAGGTCTTCGTGGACAATAGCAGCGTCTCCTATCTCGACGGCACGACGGTGGATTTCGTCATCGGCCTCGAGGGGTCGGGATTCACCTTCGACAACCCGCAGGCGAAATCGAGCTGCTCCTGCGGCAAGTCCTTCGGCTGAGGCCGAGCTCCCTCAAGACGCGAAAGGCTAAAGAATGCTGGTCCAGTCCGAGCAACCGCGGCAGTCGGCGACGCCGGAAGCGGAGCGGTTGGCGATCATCCAGGCGATGATCGAAGAGATCCGCCCGGCGCTGCGCCGCGACGGCGGCGACTGCCAGCTGATCGAGGTCACCGGCAACAAGG
>JBKQTR010000256.1:0-3756 GCA_052143095.1 Allostellaceae bacterium | reverse complement strand
GCGCGGCGCGAGGCAGCACAGCGCGCCGAGGATCAACGCGCGCCTGGGGACGCGATCAGCCATAGCGCTCCTCCTTCCAGGGGTCGCCGTGGTCGTGATATCCCCGCTGCTCCCAGAAGCCGGAGCGGTCGGCGGCGACGAGCTCGATGCGGCGGAGCCACTTGGCGCTTTTCCAGAAATAGAGCTTGGGGACGATTGCGCGCACGGGACCGCCGTGCTCGCGCGGCAAGGGACGCCCCGCCCAGGAATGCGCCAGCAGCACGTCGTCATCGGCGAAGGCGGCGAGCGGCAGATTGGTGGTGTAGTCGTCATAGCTGTGAAACACGACGAAGCGCGCCTCGGGCCCGGGCTTGACGCTGTTGAGAATATGCCGGGCGCTGACGCCCTCCCAGGCATTGTCGAAGCGCGACCAGGCGGTGACGCAATGAATGTCGGAGACGTCGCGGAAGGCCGGCTGGGCGGTGAAGGCGGCCCAGTCCCAGTCGACGGGGCTTTCGACCAGCCCGTCGATGCTGAGGCGCCAGCGCTCGACCGGCACGTCGGGCTGGAGGCCTAGATCGAGCACCGGCCAGGTCTCGACGCGGCGCTGTCCCGGCGGCAGGCGCTCGGTCTCGGGCCGCGCCGACCGGCCGGTGAGCAGCCGCCCCTCGCGCGCCCAGCGCTGCTTGCTCTCGACCAGCTTGCGCCGGGCACGACCAAGCAGCCCGTCCTTCTCGTCGGTCTCATCGGTCATGGCGATCTCCTTGCCCCTACCATAGCTCGATCCGCGCGGCGGTGAAGTCGCGTTGCCGTGAGCGTCGATTCGCGATTGCGCCTTGCCGGCGCCTCGCCGAGACTGGCGCCCGCCGCCTCCCGCCGCCTCCCGCCGCCTCGCCGGTGCCGATGTCTACTGCGCTCCTCATCGACCTCTTGAAAGGCATCGTCGTCGGCATCGTCATCGCGCTGCCGGTCGGACCGGTGGGCGTGCTGTGCGTGCGCCGGACCCTGTTCGAGGGGCCCATCTTCGGCTTCATCTCCGGCCTTGGCGCCGCCACCGCCGACACGATCTTCGGCATCATCGCTGGCTTCGGCCTCACCATCGTGCGCGACTTCATGCTGGGCTATCAGGACTGGTTCGGCGCCGCGGGCGGCGTGTTCCTGCTCTATCTCGGCATCAGGGCGCTGCGCCGCCGTGGCGACGCCGCGCCCGAGCCGCTCGCCGACGAGGCACTGCTCGGCGCCTATGCCTCTACCTTCGCGCTGACCATCACCAACCCCATCACCATCCTTGCCTTCGCCGCCGTCTTCGCCAAGGTGGGGGTGAGCGAGACCGCGGGATATTTCGACACCGGCGCGCTCGTCGCCGGCGTGTTCTGCGGCTCGCTGCTGTGGTGGCTGGGGTTGAGCTTCGGCATCGCCCGGCTGCAGCGCGTCACCGGCACGGTGCGCCTGACCTGGCTCAACCGCGTCTCCGGCGCCATCCTGACACTGTCCGGCCTCGGCCTGCTCGCCGCGGCGCTGCTCGCCGCCGCCGGCCGGACGATCTGAGCGCCGGACGCCGGAGCACGGGTCAAGGCATTTTTGCGACGCGGGGTGGGCCGGCTTGGCGCTCGGGCGGGGCGCGGGTAATCTCCCGCGCGATGATCCGCCCCCGGCGTTGCACCCTGCTTGCGTTTCTAGTCTGCCTTCTGCTCGCTCCGGCGGCGGTGCCGCTGCAGGCGCAAGCGCCGGCGGCCGCCCCCGCCGCTGCGCCGGCACCGGTCTCGGCCGCCGAGCTGCAGCGCCTGGTCGACACGCTGCAGGACGACACCCAGCGCGCCAAGCTCGTCGCGCAGCTGCAGGCGCTCATCGCCGTCCAGCGCGGCGAGGAGCAACAGCCGCAGCCGCAGAGCCCGGAGACCTGGCTCGGCAGCCTCTCGACCCAGATCGACGCCATCAGCGGCGAGATTCTCGCGGCGGCGGCGGTGGTGCTGGACGCGCCGCGGCTGCTCGACTGGTTCGAGGCGCAGGCGAGCGATGCGCATGAGCGGGCGCGCTGGCTCGGCATCGGCCTCAAGCTCGCCATGGTCTTCGGCGCGGCGCTGGTCGGCGAGTGGCTGCTGCGCCTGGCGCTGCGCCGGCCGCATGCCAAGCTGGCCTCGCGCTCGAGCGACGCGGTGCCGGCGCAGCTCGTGCTGCTGCTGGTGCTGCTGGTGCTCGAGGCGCTGCCCGCCGTCACGTTCGCCGGCGTCGCCTATTTCGTGCTGCCGCTGGTGGGGGCGCGCTTCACCAGCTCGCATATCGCCGAGGTGATCATCCAGGCGAGCCTGACCGCGCGCCTCATCCTCGCCGCCACCCGGGTGGCGCTGCTGTCGCCGGTGGCGGCGAGCCTCTATGCGCTCGGTGAGGAGACGCGCCAGTACCTCTATATCTGGGTCCGGCGCTTCACCAACTGGTCGGTCTACGGCCTCGCCCTTGCCACCGCCGTATGGTGGCTCGGCGTGCCCGGCGCGATCTATGCGCTGCTGCTGCGCGGCACGATGCTGGTGCTCGGCATCCTGTCGGTGATCTTCGTCCTGCAGAACCGGGCGACGGTAGCCGACGTGCTGCGCGGCAAGGTCAATGGCGATGTGCCGGGCGGCCATGGCTGGGGCGGGCTGCGCCGCCGGCTCGCCGACACCTGGCACGTGCTCGCCATCATCTATCTCGTCGCCACCTTCGGCACCTACGTGCTGCGCATCGAGGGCGGCTTCGGCTTCGTCTTCCGCGCCACGCTGCTGAGCCTGGTCGTGCTCATCGCCGCCGGCCTCATCGTCCGGTCGGTGAAGCGGCTGAGCCAACGCGGCTTCGCCATCAGCTCGGATCTGAAGTATCGCTTCCCGACGCTTGAGACCCGCGCCAACCGCTACCTGCCGGTGCTCACCGTGGCGGCGTCGCTCATCGTCTATTTCTTCGCCGCGCTGGCGCTGCTGCAGGCTTGGGGCTTCAACACCTTTGCCTGGTTCGATACCGATGCCGGCCGCAAGGTGACCGGCGCCGTCGTCTCCATCGCCACCGTGTTGCTGGGCGCGCTGGTCGTCTGGGAGCTGTTCGGCTCGGCGATCGAGCGCTATCTCAACGGCGTCGGCGTCGACGGCAGGCGCGTCGCGCGCAGCGCGCGCACGCGCACGCTCCTGCCGCTGCTGCGCACCACCGTGCTCATCGTGCTGTTCACCATCGTCGGCCTCATCGTGCTCTCCGAGATCGGCGTCAACATCGCGCCGCTGCTGGCCGGCGCCGGCATTGCCGGCATCGCCGTCGGCTTCGGCTCGCAGGCGCTGGTCAAGGACGTCATCACCGGCCTCTTCATCCTGCTCGAGGATTCGCTGGCGGTGGGCGAGATGGTCGATGTCGGCAACAACCACACCGGCATCGTCGAGGCGATCTCGATCCGCACCATCAGGCTCCGGGACCCGGCGGGCGTGCTGCACACCGTCCCGTTCAGCGAGGTGTCGTCGGTGCGCAACCTGACGCGCGACTACTCCTATTTCGTCGCCGATGTCGGCGTCCTCTACAGCGTCGATCCCGATCGCGCCATTGCCGTGCTGCGCGAGGTGGCCGACGGGATGCGCCAGGACCCGGACTGGGCGCCCTCGATCGTCGAGCCGCTCGACGTCATCGGCGTCGACCGCTTCACCGACACCGCCATGGTGATCCGCGCCCGGCTCAAGACGGTGCCGCTGCGCCAATTCCCCGTCGGCCGCGAGTTCAACCGGCGCATGAAGAAAGCGTTCGACCAGCACGGCATCGAGATGCCGG
>JBKQTR010000255.1:0-10779 GCA_052143095.1 Allostellaceae bacterium | reverse complement strand
CAGCGATTGCGCAGCAATCGCGAAAGCCGCTCGCAGGGTGCGGGCTCTCGCGGTTGCAAGAGCAACCGCTGCCGCCCGCTGGCGACGACGCGTTGCGTCGCGCCGCTCACCCCGACCCTCTCCGCCCCGAGGGGCGGAGAGGGAGAACGAGTCGCCTGTGCCATCGAGACCGCGTGCGCTAAGATATGTGACGTTGATAGTCGAGACTCCGCAGGAAAACACCATGTCCAAAAATCCGCCGCCGTCGGTTCGCCGCCGCAATTTTCTCGCCGGTGCCGGCCTTGCCGGCGCCGCAGCGCTGACGCCGCCGGTGGCCGCGCGCGCCGCGCCCGCGGCACCGCGCCCGCCCGCCCGGCCGCTTCGGCCGGACCTGGTGGCGGAGACGCTGGCGCCCGCCGATGATCCCGCGACGCAGACCAGCAGCGGCGGCGATTTCATGGTCGACACGCTGAAGTCGCTCGACTTCGACTACGTCGCCATCAATCCCGCCTCGAGCTTCCGCGGGCTGCAGGAAGCGATCATCAATTACGGCAACAACACCAAGCCGGAGATCCTCACCTGCAACCATGAGGAGATCGCGGTGTCGATGGCGCAGGGCTATGCCAAGATGGCGGGCAAGCCCATGGCGGTACTGGCGCATGGCACGGTCGGGCTGCAGCACGCGTCGATGGGGCTCTACAACGCGTTCTGCGACAAGGTGCCGGTCTATGTCCTCATCGGCAATATCCTGGCCGCCGACAAGCGCGGCCCGCTGGTCGAGTGGGCGCATTCGGCGCAAGACCCCGCCGCCCTCGTCCGCGACTTCGTCAAATGGGACGACCAGCCGGGCTCGCTGCAGCATTTCGCGGAATCGGCGGTGCGCGCCTACAAGCTGGCGACGACGCCGCCGATGGCGCCGGTGCTGCTGTCGCTCGACGCCGAGCTGCAGGAGAACCCGATCGGCGACCGGGAGCAGCTGCACATCCCGACGCTGCCGCGCTTCAGCCTGCCGGTGGGCGACAGCGGCGCGGTGGCGGAGACGGCACAGCTGCTGGTCGCGGCGGAGAGCCCGCTGATCATCGCGGACCGCATGGCGCACAGCCAGGCGGGCATGGACCGGCTGGTCGAGCTCGCCGTGCTGCTGCAATGCCCGGTGATCGATCAGGGCGGGCGCACCAACTTCCCGTCGCGCCATCCGCTCAACCACACCGGCCGCGCGGCCTCGGCGGTGGCGCAGGCCGATGTCATCCTCGGCCTCGAGCTCAACGACTACTGGGGCGCGCTGCACGCCTTCAGCGACCGCATCGTCCGCCGCTCCGCGCCCACGACGCGCGCCGGCGCCAAGACCGTCAACCTCGGCACGCACGACCTCTTCACCAAGGCCAATTACCAGGAGTTCGAGCGCTTCCCCGAGGTCGACCTCGCGATCGCCGGCGACGGCGAAGCGACATTGCCGGCGCTGATCGAGGCGGTGACACGGCTCCTCGATGACGGCCGCCGCGCGGCGTTCGAGGCGCGCGGCAAGAAGCTCGCGCAGATGCAGGCCGGGATGCTGCAACAAATGCGCGAGACCGCCGCCATCGGCTGGGATGCGAGCCCGATCACCATGGGAAGGCTCTGCGCCGAGCTCTGGGAGCAGCTGCGCACCGAGGACTGGTCGCTGGTCGGCAACGGCATCGGCATCACCTGGCCGCAGCGCCTGTGGGATGGCGACAAGCGCTACCGCTTCAACGGCAATTCCGGCGGCTTCGGCATCGGCTACAACGCGCCGGCCTCGCTCGGCGCCGCGCTCGCCAACCGCGACCATGGCCGCGTCAGCGTCGCCATCCAGGGCGACGGCGATCTCATGTTCGCGCCGGGGACGCTGTGGACCGCGGCGCATCACCGCATCCCCATCCTCTATGTCATGCACAACAACCGCGCCTATCACCAGGAATTCATGTACGTCCAGGCGATGGCCGGACGGCACATGCGCGGCGTCGAGCGCGCGCATATCGGCACCACGCTGCGCGATCCCAACATCGACTTCGCCACGGTGGCGAAAGGCTTCGGCGTCTATGCCGAAGGCCCGATCAGCGATCCCGGGGATCTCGCGCCGGCCTTGCAGCGCGCGCTCGCCGTGGTGAAGCGCGGCGAGCCGGCGCTGATCGACACCATCGTCGAGCCGCGGTGAGCGCGATGCGACAGGCTTTGCGTCTCGCCGCGCTGGCGTTGGTGATCGCGCTCGCGGCACCCGCCTTCGCCGATGCGCCGGCGGGCGACGCCGCCAACGGCAAGCGGGTCTATCTCGCCGATGGCTGCTTCGAATGCCATGGCCGCGTCGGCCAAGGCGGCGCCTATCTCGGGCCGGCGCCGGTGCTCGCCAAGACCGAGCTGCCTTATGACGCCTTCCTGCAGCAGCTGCGCGATCCCGCGAACAACATGCCGGCCTATGCCGAAGCCATGCTGCCGGAGCCGCAGGCGGCGGACATCTACGCCTATCTGCAATCGCTCCCGGGGCGGCCGGCGCCGAATGCGCTGCCGGCGATCCTCAGCCATTGACCGTGGCGCGCGGCGGCCACGCGGCGGCGACGCGCTGACTCTGACACTTTCAACAGCAGGCGAAACTTGAGATCGTGGCGAACCCGCCGCGCCGCGCGTTCGGTCGTCGTCATGAAGGATGTCCTCTTAGAATTTCGGCGTGCATCGGGCTCAGGCGATTTTTACCGACAGCTCGGTGCCGCGGTTGAGCGGCAGCGACAAGGAGCGAAAGCCGTTCAGGGGATCGCGGACATAGGCGAGGTAGTCGGCCTCGCCATTGTCGTTCATCACGAGGCCGCCGGTGCGGATCTGTGGTGCCACGAGCTCCATCACCTGCCGGGCGAGCGAGGGTCCCTCGCCGCCAGGCCAGCCGTCGATCAGCACGAAATCGACGGGTCCGCCGAGATCGCGCAAGGTGTCCCGGGCATCGCCTTGCCGGAGATCGACCAAGTCGGTCAAACCGGCTTCGGCGAGATTGCGCCGGGCGGCGGCGACCTTTTCCGGCACCAGTTCGGAGCCGATCACGCTGCCGCCGCCATTGTCGCGCAGCGCTGCCGCGAAATAGAGCGTCGACATGCCGATCGAGGTCGCGAATTCGGCAACGCGGGTGGCGCGCTGCGCCCGGCACAGGAGATAGATCAAGTCGCCTTGCTCCGGGTGGATCGAGAATCCATAATCCGCATAGGCGCGCGGATCCTGGTCGTTGTCGGGATTGCCGAGGGGGCCGCCATTGAGCGGACGGCGCCGCGCTGCTTCGAGACGGGAAATCACCGCATTGACCTGCGGGTCGAGCAGCGGTCCGGTAGGCTCTGACATGAGATGCCTCTTTGACAAAGGGATATATCTGCTATTTGCCGAGAATTTCTGCGGCGGCCCGCCGCAGAATCTCGGCGATGCGCTTGGCTTCTTCCGGCGCGCCGTCGCTCGTTGCGCGCAGCGCCAGCTTCAGCGCCCGGCGCGCGGCGTGGAGCTCGTCGGAGCGGTGCGGATCGAGATCGTCATCCTCGCCGTCGCCTGAGGGCTCGTCGCCGGCAAAGAGCCGGCGCACGCGCTCCATCTTGCCGCCGATGCGCGCGAGCTCTGCCAGCGTCGCCTCGACGACGGCGCGGTTGGCGTCGAGGTGACGGCGGCCGGCATCGGTCAGGCGATAGAGCTTTTTCGTGCCCGCCGCCTCGACTGTCGCGTAGCCGATCTCGTCAAGGAAGGTCAGCGCGGGATAGATCATGCCCGGGCTCGGGCTGTAGAAGCCGCCGGAGCGCTCTTCCAGCGCCTTGATCAGCTCATAGCCATGGCTCGGTCTCTGCGCCAGCAGGGCGAGGATGACGAGCTGTAGATCCGCGGCGGCGAGTTTCCGGCCGGTGCGAAAGCCGGCGCCGCCGCGACCGCCGCCCATGAAGCCGCGCGCGACATGGCCGAAGCCGCGACCGCCGCGATGCCGCCCCAGCCAAAGGGTCCGGGGGCTGAAACCGTGGTCTCGAAAGGGACCTAGATCGTAAAACATATCTTACGATATATCGAGGCCCGCGCGATACGCAAGTGGAAATCGCCGGAGGGAGGCCGATTCTGTCGTCTACGCCGACCCTAGGCCTTCAACCCTACTTTACCGAAAGTTCAGCGCGGCGCGGCTAGAGTAGCGGCCATGACATTGCCACGGGTGATCGGCGAGCGGCGCTCAACGCCGAATATACGCTCGACTTCAGGCGGCATGGATGTCGATTGCCGGCTGGAAGAGCCCAGGCTGAAGGAGCTTCTGGCGTATTGGCAGCGCCGCTGCCCTTCCGCCGGGGGCATTCCCGGCCGTGCCGATATCGACCCGGCGGATTTTCGCCCCCTGCTGCCGCATGTCTTCCTCATCGACGCGCAGCTGGAGCCGCGCGCCTATCGCTATCGGCTCTGCGGCACCGAGCTTGCCGAGGCCTACGGCCGCGACCTCACGGGCAAGTCGCTGGACGAGGTGTTCAGCGACATCTTCCGCAAGGCCGTGACCGTGGTCTTCAATCATGTCGTCGAGCATCGCGCGCCGTTGCGGACCTACGGCACCTTGGCTTGGCGCGAGCAGCAGAACCACCGCTTCGAGGGGATCCAGATGCCGCTCGCCGCCGACGGCGCGACGGTCGACATGATCCTCGGCGCGATGGTGTACGAGTGACCGAGCGAACGAGAGCCGGCCGCTCGCCCGCTCCCTTCTCAATACTGCGTGATTTCCCTGTCATGCCGGTTGCGCACCGGCGCTGTCGACAGCCAGGATGGCGCGGCGTTCGCGCGTTCGACGGAGCCGACACATTCCTCTCCCTGAGACACGGTAGGAGGCGGTCGATGTCCATGGTCCCTGATGATCCCGGAAGCAACCGGGCACTGCCGATCCCGCGGCGAAGCCTGGTCGGAATGCTGCTGGTGGCGCTGGCCGCGGCCGTCTGGACCTGGCCCGCGATCGCCGCCGAAGCCGCATCCGCGGTCCCTGCCGCGGTGGTGGACGAGCCCTTGCAACCGGGCGCCGCCCCGGAGACGGCGGTGCTGGCCGGGGGCTGCTTCTGGGGCGTTCAGGCCGTGTTCCAGCATGTGAAAGGCGTCCGCCAGGCGGTCTCCGGCTATTCCGGCGGGACGACGGAAAACCCCGACTACCAGGCCGTGAGCTCCGGCGACACCGGACACGCCGAATCCGTCGAAGTGACCTTCGACCCCGGCATCATCAGCTATGGGACGATCCTGCGGATCTATTTTTCCGTCGCACACAATCCGACCGAGCTCAATCGCCAGGGCCCGGATGTCGGCACGCAATATCGCTCGGCGATCTTCGCCAGGGACGCGATGCAGCGGCGCGTCGCCGAAGCCTATATCGCGCAGCTCGACAAGGCCCGACTCTTCCCGAAGCCGATCGTGACCGAGGTTAGGGATCTCGCCGGATTCCACCCGGCGGAGTCCTATCATCAGAACTACGCCACGCTCCATCCGGACAATCCCTACATCGCCTATAACGATCTCCCGAAGCTCGCGACGTTGCAGCGCCTGTTTCCCGACCTCTATCGCAGCACCCCGGTTCTCGTCAGCGCCATCCGCCCGCAAGGGTGACCGCCGCGCCGGCGGCGTCGCGGTCTTCGCCGAGCGCGCCGTTCGCTTTACTTGAACAGGGTGTCGTCCTTGGTCTCGCGCGCGAAGAGCGTCGCGACCAAGGTGACGAGGGCCAGCAGGATCAGCATGATCGACACCCCGGCCGTGCCGCCCATATAGGCTGCCAGCGCCGCCGCGATGATCGGCGCAAAGCCGCCGCCGATGGCGGCGGCGACCTGGAAGCCGGAGGAAGCGCCGGTGTAGCGCAGATGCGCGCCGAAGAGCTCGGGGAAATATGTAGATTCCGGAGCGAACATCAGGCCATGCCCGAGATTCAAGGCGATCACCACGGTCAGGATGACGATCTCCGGCGTCCGCATGTCGAGCAGCCAGAAAAGGGGAAAGGCGAAGAGGATGGTGAAGGCGACGCCGACGAGATAGAGCGGCCGCCGGCCGTAAATATCCGAGAGATGCCCGAACAGCGGAATCGTCACCAGCTCCACCAGCGCGCCCAGCGAGATCGCGTTGAGCATCAGCGATTTCGACAGGCCGAGCTTGGTCGTGGCGTAGACCACCACGAAGACCGTCAGCATGTAGACCCAGGACACCTCGGAGATCTTCAGCCCGATCGCCACCAGGAAGCGGCGCGGGTTCCGGAATACCAGCTCGAAGAGCGGGCTGCGGACGATCTGGCCGCGCGCCTTGATGGCTTCGAACACCGGCGTCTCCGGCAGGCGCGCCCGGACGAAGATGCCGATGCCGACGAGGACGAGGCTGATCAGGAACGGAATGCGCCATCCCCAGGATTTGAAATCGGCCTCCGGCAAAATCGAGACGAGGGAAAACACCGCGGAGGCCGAGACCAGGCCGATGGGAAATCCGACCTGAACCAGGCTGCCGAAGAAGCCGCGGCGATGCTGCGGCGCGTGCTCCAGGACCATCAGCGACGCGCCGCCCCATTCGCCGCCCAGCGCGATGCCCTGCACCACCCGCAACAGGACCAGAAGCACCGGCGCCCAGATGCCGATCCGGCCATAGGTCGGCAACACGCCGATCGCCGCGGTCGAGAGGCCCATCGCGACCATGGTGAGCATGAGCATCGATTTGCGGCCCAGCCGATCGCCGAAATGGCCGAAGATCGCGCCGCCGATCGGCCGCGCCAGAAATCCCACGGTGAAGCTTCCCAGCGCGGCCAAGGTGCCGATCCTGGGATCGACATTGGGAAAAAACAACGTGTTGAACACCAGCGCCGCCGCGGTGCCGTAGATCAGGAAATCGTACCATTCGATGATCGTGCCGATCGCGCCGGCAAACGCGATGGCGCCGATGCGGTGGGTCTTCGCCCCGCCAAGGCCGGCGCTCGTGGCGACCGTCATGTGACCTCTTTCCGGCAACCCGGCATCCGCCGCGGCATCGCCGCCCTGCCCATCGACATCGCGATCGCCCAAAAACTAGTCATAGGAGGAAACATTGCGCTCGCCTCGGGCAGTGAGCGAAGCCGCTCATCTCTCCAAAAGTCCAAATTGCCGATGGTCGCTGGTTCATCGCGCCACCTGTGGGCATCACCGAGCAAGTTTCATGCCAGGAAACAGCGCGATTGTGCTAGCGTGCCGTTCCTGAAGGAGGGACGCCGCCATGCTGTTCGGGGTTTTCATCTATGACGGCGTCGAGCCGATCGATCTCGCGACCTTCGGCGTGCTGTCGATGGCGCGGCGCATCCGGCCCGATATCGAGATCTGCACCATCGCGCCGGAGAGCGGCATCGCGCGTCTGGCCAATGGGCTGCGCGTGGTCGCGGATTACGCCATAAGCGCGGCGCCGAAACTCGACATTCTGATCGTGACCGGCGGCGCCAGCTGGACAGCGCAGAGCGAGGCGCCGGAGACGCTGGCGTTCATCCGGCGCCGCGCCGCGGAAATACCGATCGTGTCGGTCTGCACCGGCGGCATGATTCTCGCCGCCAGCGGCATCCTGGACGGCAAAGCCGCGACCACCAAGCGCGAAGTGGTGCCGCCGGAGGTGCCGCCGCTGCAAAAGCTGCGCGCCTATCCGCGGATCCAGGCGCTAGAGGCGAGCCTGGTGGACGCCGGAAGCGTCATCACCGGCGGCGGCGTGTCGCTGTGCATCGATACGATGCTCCATCTCCTCAAGCGGCTGTTCGGTCCGGAGATAGCGGCCGAGACGGCAAGGATCATCGAGTATCAAAGAGCATGGGCAGCAAATTTGGCGCAGTTTCCGCCCATGCTGACGACGACGCCGTGACGCGCGCGGCAGCGACGGCCAAGGCGTCGACGCTGACGGCACCGGAGCTGCAGTTGGGCAAGCGGCTGTGCGAGCTGCGAACCGCCCGGCGCTTCACCCTGGACAGGCTGGCGGCCGAGACCGGCTTCACCAAGGGCTATCTTTCCAAGATCGAGAACTCGAAGGTGATTCCGCCGATCGGCACGCTGGTCAAGATTGCCCGCGTGCTCGATACCGATCTTGCCGATCTCTTCGGCAGCGAAGCGGCGCGCGACCAGGACGATGCCATCTGCATCACCCGCGCCGGCGAGCGGCACGCCGTCATCCGCGGCGGCAGCTCCTTCGGCTACGACTACATCGCGCTGGCGGACAAGCGGCATGACAAGCAGATGGAGCCGTTCGTCATGATGTTCCCGTCGGCGGTCGAGACGGACATCCGCTTCGAGCATGACGGCGAAGAATTAATGTTCATCCTCTCGGGCAAGGTCGAGTTCGCGGCGGTGATCGACGGGCGCACCAGGAGATGGGTTTTGTCGCCGGGCGACAGCGCCTATTTCGATTCGAGCCTGCCGCATCGCGGCCGCAGCCTCGACGGCCCATCGCGCGCCCTGGTGGTGATCTATCGCTCGAAGGACGCCCGCGCCCGCTGAGCGCCCGAGCCTCGCCAAACCGCGCCGCCCGGCAAGGCACGCTCGCCGGGCGGTGCCGCGGGCACATTTTACATGCCGATGAAAACCAGATGGTGCGGGCGGGTCGACCGCTCGGCCTCGCCAAGCTTCCCAACGCCCGTCACCGCGATCGCGCAGCGCCGCAGAATGGTCCAGAGGGACCGCAGGAAAATCACGCTCATGTCGATCTCCTTCCACCAAGGAAGGCTCCACCAAAAGAAGGCGGCGCAACAGCCGGTGTGAACCCCGTCACAGAACACCGGCAAAAAATTTGGTCCCCGGACATATCGCCCGCGCCTGCAGGTTGCGCGACGCCGGCCGGGCCGCGCGGCGCTCTCCGCCCGGGTGGCATCGGGTTTGCATGCACCCGATCGCGTGGCGAAGAGCATTTCCCAATGGCGCTGAAGGTCCTGCTGGCGGATTCGAACTCCGACCGGGCGCTGGCGCTCGCGGAAACGCTGGCCGCCGCCGGCACGATGGAGGTGGCGCGCGCGCCGGCCGCCGCCAATCTTGCCGAGCTCGTCGCCGCGACGTCTCCGGACGTGGTCATCGTCGACATGGCCTTGCCCGACCGCGACAGCCTCGAAGGCATCCGCAGCCTGACCAACCGCGACCCGCTTCCCGTCGTCATGTTCGTCGATCGCGACGATCCCGGCTTCATGGAAGAGGCGATCGCCGCGGGCGTCAGCTCCTATAATGTGGTCGGCGTGACCTTGCCCGACGTCAAGCCGATCGTCGCCGCGGCGATCGCCATGTTCCGCCGCTACCGGCAGGTCGAAGAGGAGCTGGAGCGCGCCAAGGCGACGCTCGAGGAGCGCCGCGTGCTGGAGCGGGCGAAGGCCATCCTGATGCGCCGCCAGCGCATGGCGGAGCCCGAGGCCTATCGCTGGCTCAGGCGCAAGGCGATGAACGAGAGCCGCCGGATCGCCGATGTCGCCGCCGAGCTGGTCGCGAAGGACGAGGCCGATGTCAGATCGAGATGACCGCCATGTCTAGGACAGTGCACGCGGAAGCTCGCCGATTGCGGCTGGGCGTGTTGCGGCTCACCGACGCCGCACCGCTGATCATCGCCAAGGAGCTGGGATTCTTCGCCGCCGAAGGACTCGAGGTCGTCCTCTCGGTCGAGCCCTCCTGGGCGAATATCGCGGACAAGCTCGCCTACGGTTTGCTCGACGGCGCGGTGATGCTGCCGCCGCTCGCGTTTGCGATCAGCCTCGGCCTGCGCGGCGCCGCCGCCTGCCCGCTCGTCGTCCCGCTGTCGCTGAGCCTCGGCGGCAACACCGTGACGCTGTCGACGGAGCTGGCGGGATCGCCACCGGAAAACGCGGACGCGCTGGCGGCGGCGCGGGCGCTGGCGGCGCGGCTTGCCGCGCGGCGCGGCGACGAGACGCCGGCGCTCGCCGTGGTGCACGCCTTCTCCACGCACAATCTGCTGCTGCGCTACTGGCTCGCCGCCGGCGGCATCGATCCCGAGCGTGACGTGCGGCTGGTGGTGATCCCGCCGGCGCGCGTGGTGGACGCCTTGCGCGAGCGGCGGATCGAGGGCTTCTGCGCCGGCGCGCCGTGGGGCCTCGTGGCGGCGCGCGACGGGCTCGGCGCGACCGTCGCCACCTCGCATGGGATCTGGCGCAACGGACCGGAAAAGATCTTCGCCCTGCCCGCCGCCTGGGCCGAGCGGCATCCCGATGATCTGCAAGCGGCGTTGCGCGCGCTGCTGCGCGCGGCGCGCTTCTGCGACGCGCCCGAGAGGGCGGTCGAGATCGCGTCCCTGCTGGCGCAAGAGGCCTATCTCGACATGCCGGCGGCGACGATCCTGGCATCGCTCCCCGGCGCCGGCGATGGCACGAGCGGCGCCGCCTCCGTGTTCTTCGACAACGCGGCCACCTACCCCTGGCGCTCGCATGCGCTGTGGTTCCTGCGCGAGATGGCGCGCTGGGGCCTCATCGGCGCCGATCTCGACGACGCGGCGATTGCCAAGACGATCTATCGACCCGATCTCTACGCGATTGCGGCGAAGGCGATGGGCATCAGCGTTCCGCTCCGCGATCGCAAGACGGAGGGGACGCATGACCGCGGCTGGACGCTCGAGGCGCGGCCGTCACCGATCGCGATGTGGCCCGATCTCTTCTGCGACGGGGCAACGTTCGACCCGCAGGAGCCTGTGCCGTTCAGCCGAACTCGGGACGGGCTGTAGCTTTATCGATTGATCGCATTTTCTGCGACGAGGCGCTGCGCACCTTGCTGGAAGATGCAAGCGCCTGTTTCCGCTGCAGGGACGCCCGTGCGTCCTTCGAGACGGCCGCTGCGCGGGCCAACCCGTTCG
>JBKQTR010000254.1:0-8271 GCA_052143095.1 Allostellaceae bacterium | reverse complement strand
GAGTCCATGCTCACGGTCGATGGCCGGCTGCTGTGCGATCGCGGTGTCGCTCATTTCACTGGCCCTCAAGCGTCGAGGTATCTCCCTCGGGGAGCCCGAGCTCTCTGGCCCGGAGCAGCCGTCGCATGATCTTCCCGGCCCGGTTCTTCGGCAAGTTCGGGATGAACGCGATCTCCTTGGGGGCGACCGCCGCGCCGAGCCGCGTCCGGGCGTGTCCCAGTACACCGCGCCGCAGCGCGTCACTCGGTTCATAGCCGTCCTTGAGCACGACAAAGGCCTTGATCACTTCGAGCGCCACCGGATCAGGCTTGCCGATGACGCCCGCCTCGGCCACGGCCGGGTGCTCCATCAGGACGCTCTCGACCTCGAACGGCCCGATCAGGTGGCCGGAGGACTTGATCACGTCATCGGCGCGACCGACGAACCAGTAATAGCCGTCGGCGTCGCACATCGCGAGGTCGCCGGTCAGGTACCACGGGCCGACGAAGCACTTGCGATAGCGCTCCTCCTCGCTGAGGTAACCACGCATCATCGACGGCCATCCGGCTTTAAGCGCGAGCTCGCCTTCCACCATCGGCTGATCGATTGGTGCGACGCTGCCGTCGGCATTGCGCTGCACGATGGCCGCCTCGATGCCCGGCAGCGGCTTCCCCATCGAGCCAGGCTTCACGTCCATCGCGACGAAATTGGCGATCATGATGCCACCGGTCTCGGTCTGCCACCAGTTGTCGTGAAACGGCCGGCCGAACGCCTGCTGTCCCCAGATCACCGCTTCGGGGTTCAGCGGCTCGCCCACGCTGGCCAGGAACCGAATGGAAGAAAGGTCGAAGCCGCGCACCGCGTCAGTGCCCAGCTTCATCATCATGCGGATCGCGGTGGGCGCGGTATACCAAACGGTGACACATTCGCGCTGCAGAATGCCGTACCAGGTCCCGGCGTCGAACTCCGCCTCGGCGACCACGCTTGTCACGCCATTGGTCAGCGGCGCGATGATGCCGTAGCTCGTTCCGGTGACCCAGCCGGGGTCGGCCGTGCACCAGAAGATGTCGTCGTCATGCAGGTCGAGCGCGTAACGGCCAGTGATATGATGTGTCACTACGGCTTCATGCACATGAATGGCACCCTTCGGCCGGCCGGTCGTTCCGCTGGTGAAGTGCAGCAGGGCGCGATCCTCGGGGTCGGTCGGCGGAATGACGAAATCGGGGCTTTGCGGGTCCAGAAGCTGACGCCAGTCGAGAGTGCCGGGCACCTCAGTCGACGCCTCGCCCTCGTCGCGCACCAAGATGACGTGCTCAAGCTTCGGCAGGCGGGAACGGAGCGCTGCCACTTTACGGCGATACAGCGGTTCGGTGGTCACGAGAACGCGGCCTTCGCCGATGGCGAGCCTGGTCGCGATCGGCTCGGGACCAAAAGCTGAGAATAGCGGCGAGACGACACATTTCGCCTTCAGAGCGCCGAGCACCGCGATGTAAAGCTCGGGGATTCGACCGGCCAGGACGAACACGCTGTCGCCTTCTCGTGTGCCAAGGCTGCGAAGCGCATTGGCGAACCGGCTGGTCGCGGCCTTCATGTCGCGGTAGGTGAGGATTCGCCGGCCGCCGGCACGCCCGATCCAGCGTAGTGCGTCACGATCGGCGCGTGATCCGATGGCATGACGATCGACGGCTTCGTGCGCGATATTCAGACCTCGACCGCCGGGCAGGCCGTCCAGCAACGCGCGCGCTGTTCCCCATGTGAACCCGCTGCAGACCTGCTGGTAGTCGGGCAGGTTGGGGGGCACACCCAGCATCCCGCGTGGCTTGACGATCCGCGGATAGAGGTCTGCAAGGAGGGCACGATTAGCCGCCGGCTCCGACACCATTGGTCCTCGCTTTCCTATAAGTTTAATATATTGGATGATTAGGGGCAGGGCACATTGATCAAGATCAATGACCTTCCGGCAATGCGCGGCAAAGGTTCTTGATAGCCGCACCATCATGCTGTTCGATGGCGCCGTGATCGCAGAAGGCGATCTCGTGCTGCAAATGCATTTTTTGGAACGAGCATCCGGTGGCGCCGCGCGTGACAAGTGAGGTTCGGCGCCTCGCGGATCGTCCAACGTGCCGGATATGGTCGGTCCGTCATTCATGGCAAGACCAGCCGGCTGAAGTCGAGGATGCCATGATCGGTCGGCGAAAGGGGAGGCTGGCGGTGAAGGCTGCGGACATCATGTCGTCGCCCGCCATCTACGTGATGGACGAAACGCCGGTCCGAGAGATCGCGAGAGTCCTACTCGATCACGGCATCAGCGCGGTGCCCGTGATCGGCGAGTCGGGCGATCTCGTCGGAATGGTCAGCGAGGGCGACCTTGTGGCCCATACCGCACCGACCGATGGAAAGCGTCGGTCATGGTGGCTCGATATCATCGAGAAGAGCTCGGTCACGCACGAAGAGTTCCGCAACTATGTCGCGCGGCACGGGCTCCGCGCGAAAGATGTGATGAGCAGCGGTGTCGTGACCGTGGATGAAGAGACGCCGATCACGATTGTTGCAGAGCTCCTGCAGCGCAAGGCCATCAAACGGGTCCCGGTGCTAAAGAAGGGCCGCATGGTCGGCATCGTAAGCCGCGCCAACCTGCTGGCGGCGCTCGCTCGGATGCAATGAGCCGCGGGGGAAAACGCGTTCAGTCGGGGCGCCGTGCGCGATCGGAGCGGTATCGGCGTGGTTTGGACGGCTCTGCCGCACCGAGCTCGCCCGCCGCGCGGAGCCAATGCTCGATCTGCCGCCCGTTGGGACGGCCTTCCAGCTCCCAAATGGCGTCGCCTCGCTTCGCGATCTCCGCATTCCGATCCAACTTCATCGTACGCTCCTCCTCCTATCCCGCTATCCCGCGGCCTTTTTGACTATCCCGCAGCCGGGTGGCATAGGCTCGGATGCCGCGACGGACCGCAACGCCATGCTTTGATAAAGCGCGAGATAGCGGCGCGCCGATTCCTCCCAGCAGAAATCCTGCGCAATAGCTTGGCGCCGAACCTTTCGCCACGCCAAAGGTTGCCGGTGGAGTGCCGGCGCACACGTCACGCCGTCGCCGGCAATCGCCTCGTCGCTGGACATCGACGACCGTAGCGTTTCCATCGAGCTCCGCGACAGCGCGATGAGCCATTTTCTGGCTTATCAACTGCCGGAGCCGCGCTCGATCTTTTCCTTCCACTTGCCCGCCATACCGTAAAGCATCTCGATCGGGAAGGCAGCCCTTGAGCCAGATCCTACGGCTCGGTGCACGCTACAGGAGCCTGCCGGATGCCCCTTGGAGCTCAGGTTGCCTCGGTCGCATGACTTATGTGTCGTGAGCAGCAATCTGATCCAGTAAGTGCTCATCAACGCGAGCACGAGGTGGATTTGATTGCATCATGTGCGCAAGGAATGTCGCCTCAGCCGCTTGAAATCGCAACGCGATATGCTTCCGGGGCGCACCGCGCGTGGGCTGAACTTCCAGCACAATCTCGTAGCAGTCGGCTTCGACGCAGTGCGGCCCCACATACGAGACCCCTAGCACGTTCAGTTCGCACTTCTCCATCATGGTTTCCTCCACCTCTCGGGGGCAAGTTGCCCGGCAAGGCAGTCTCTCTCGAAATGCAACGTGCAAAGAACGCTCAAGAAAATAATTTCGTTTAGCAAAGGGTATATCGTACGCGACGCCGCCTCTTGATCTGGATCAAGGATTCGCGCCCTGGGGTCAGGTTGTTTGCCGGCGTTGACGGAAATGTTGTGCCGAAATCGCCGGTCGGGCCGCCGGGATCGTGGCTCGCTGAAGCCACGATTCCGCCGAAAGCGCCGATTTTTCGAATGACGCAGGAGACGGCCGGCGTGGACAGGGTTCCGCCACCTGCCGCCAAGACGATCACTCCCTCACTTTTGCCAAAAAATGAGCGCAAGCTCCGTTGGAACTCGGACGCCAGAATGATGCGGCACGATCCGAACGGTGAAGTCCTCGGATGGACGCGTCGAGGACGCACGCCCCGTGTAGACATAGCCGTTCACCGCGCCCGCAATCTGCTCGCCTCGGACAAGTTCAATGATCTCAGGTGCGTCGCCCTTACGAGGGTCCGCGTAGATCTCGACGCGGACGTCGTCTGACGGCATTTCGCCAAGATAGACGGGCACCGCGAAGGTCAGCGAGTCGTCCTCCCGAGCCACGGCGGTCGTCCCGATATGGAGGCTCGCCCAGGCCAGGCGGACGCGACGCTCCCAGTGGGCTAGACTTTTCGCCAATTCGGCAGCACCGGCGAGACGCTCGCGTAGAGCCTGCGCGCCCGGCAGGTATGCTTTGGTAATGTATTCGTGAACCATCCTCGTGCTGCAATACCGAGGGGTGAGCACCGCCATGCTCCGACGTATCCGTCCAACCCAGGCGCGAGGCACGCCTTCGGCGTCGCGATCGTAGAACTGGGGTACGACGCGGCGCTCAAGCACGACATAGAGCGCCTCTGCGTCGAGCGCGTCTATCTCCTGTTCCCCATGGTGAGCTTCGCCCCCGATGGCCCAGCCGAGCTCTGGTGCATATGCCTCTTCCCACCAGCCGTCGAGCTCCGAGAGATTGAGGCCGCCATTGGCAAGAATCTTCATTCCACTCGTGCCGCAGGCTTCCCAGGGACGCCGGGGCGTGTTGATCCACACGTCCACGCCCTTGACGAGCACCTCCGCGAGCGCGATGTCATAGTCCTCGAGAAACACGACGCGATGGCGGAACTCCGGACGTTGCGCGAAAGCGATCCACTCCTGGATCATTCTTTTGCCCTCGTCGTCATCCGGATGGGCCTTGCCAGCCACCACGATCTGTGCCGGGCGGCGATCGTCGTTGAGAAGACGGCCGAACCGCGCGGCATCGCGAAGGAGCAAGTTGGGACGCTTGTAAGCCGCGAACCGGCGGGCAAAACCGAGCGTCAGGACATTCGGATCGAGCACGTCCGACGCGCGTCCAACGGTTTCGGCGGAAAGGCCGCGGCTGCTCAGATGCGTGGTGAGGCGGGCGCGGACGCTTTGCACCAATTCCTTGCGACTATCGCCGCGCATCGCCCAAAGGCCCTCGTCCGACAGAGCCTCGATGGACTCACTCAACGCATCGGGCGTCCCCCGCCACCGATCCTTGCCGCAGGCGGCAGTCCAGATTTGATCGGCCTGAGCCGAATCCCAAGACGGCACATGAATGCCGTTGGTAACGTGATCGATCGGAACCTGACATCCGGGCCAACGCGGGAACAACGGCCGAAAAATGTGCCGGCTCACGCGCCCATGCAGCCGGCTGACGCCAAAGCTCGCCAAGGAACCTCGAACGGCGAGATAAGCCATGTTGAACAGGCCATCCGTGCGATCCAGATCGGCGCGCCCCAGCGCCAGGATGTCGGCTATCGCTGCTCCGGCTTTGTTGGAAGAATCCATCAGAACGCGGAGATATCTTCCAATAAGCTCCTGGGAATAGTGGTCGAATCCGGCCGCCACGGGCGTGTGGGTCGTGAACACGGTCCCTGCCCGCACGGCCCACCAGGCTTCCCAAAAGCCAATCCCAAGTCGCTGGGCGAGCCGCCGCGCCCGCTCGAGGACGATGAATGCCGCGTGGCCTTCATTGATGTGGCAGATCTCGATCTCCGGCCGCAACATTTCGATGGTCCGCCATCCTCCGATGCCGAGAACGATCTCCTGCAAGAGGCGGGTCTCCGTTCCACCATCGTAGAGTTTGCCCGTTATGCCTCGATCCACCGGGCTGTTGAGCGGATCGTTGCTGTCGAGGAGGTAGAGCGTCGCGCGTCCGACAGAGCCTTGCCAAACCCGTAAGAAGAGGGTCCGACCGGGCAGCTCGAGCGCGATGCGCAGCCACCGCCCGCCGTCCGCGAGAACCAGTCGGATCGGCATCGTCGCTGGCTCGTTGTATGGATATGCTTCATGTTGCCATCCGGCAGCGTCGATCGTCTGTCGGAAATAACCCTCCTGAAAAAGCAGGCCAATACCGACGGTGGGAACCCCGAGATCGCTGGCCGTTTTGAGGAAATCGCCGGCGAGAACACCTAGACCGCCCGCGTAGAGCGGCAATGCATCACTGAGGCCAAACTCCATGCTGAAAAAAGCAACACCCGTCAGCGCCGCGGCGCCGTAGGTCGAAGCAAACCAGCCGGATCGGTCAAGATAAGCACGGCGAGCCGCGGCCAGGCGCTCGAGATGATCGACGAATGAGCGATCGTCGGCAAGCTCTCTCAGTTGCTCCGTCGACACATTTTGAAGGATCGTCCAGGGGTTCCGGGTCCGGTCCCAGGCCTCGGCGTCAACGCGCTTCCACAGCGCATCCGCCTCGTGGCTCCATGTCCAACGAAGATCGAGCGCAAGATCTTCCAAAGGAGCAAGCTCGGCGGGAAGATCGCGTGAGAAAGAGGCCGCCATCGCCGTGATCCCGTGCGATTATTGAGCGGCCACACTGCCCTCCGAGCGGCGCGGGCTCCCCTCTTCGGCCTCGCGCACGACCGTCATGGTTCGCATCAGGCTTGCCGGATTGACGCTGATCGAGTCGATTCCGAGGCCGGTCAGGAACTTCGCGATCTCCGGGTAGTTCGCAGGCGCTTCACCGCAAATCCCGACATGGCGGCCATTTCGCTTGGCGCCGTCGACCGCAAGACGGAGCATCTCCAACATTCCGGGATCACGCTCGTCGAAGTCGAAGGCGACGATCTCTGAGTCCCGGTCGACGCCGAGCGTGAGCTGGGTCAAGTCATTGGAGCCGATAGAAAACCCGTCGAACAGTTTTGCGAAGGCGTCGATCTGGATAACGTTGTTCGGGATCTCGCACATGACGTAGATCTCGAGCCCGCTTTCACCCTGCTTCAGCCCGTTCGTCGCCATCGCCTCGATGACCCGGCGGCCCTCCTCGACGCGGCGGCAGAACGGCACCATGACGCAGAGGTTGGTGAGCCCCATCACGTCGCGCACGCGCCGGAGCGCAGCGCACTCCAGAGCAAAACCGGCGGCATAAGCAGGATGCGCGTAGCGCGAGGCGCCGCGGAAGCCGAGCATCGGGTTCTCTTCCTTGGGCTCGAAGCCGGCGCCGCCGATCAGCTTCGTGTATTCATTGGTCTTGAAATCGGACAGGCGTATGATCACGGGCTTTGGATAAAATGCCGCGGCAATCGTGCCGACACCCTCCGACAGCTTCTCGATGAAGAAATCGGCAGGACGTTCGTACCGCCCGACCAGTTTTGCAATCGCTTTCCGGTCCTCGGCGGATGTAACCTTCTCCGGCTGCGCCAACGCCATGGGATGAACGCCGATATGTTGGCTGATAATGAATTCCATTCGCGCAAGCCCTACGCCGTCGTTCGGTAGCATCGCCGTCGCGAAGGCAAGATCGGGGTTTCCCAGGTTCACCATGATCGCGGTGCGCGGCCGCTTGAGCGTCCCGGCGGCGATGCGCGCGGTCTCGAACGGAATTCGCCCCTCGTAGACGTGACCGACCTCGCCCTCGGCGCAGGACACGGTCACAGTGGCCCCCGCCTTGAGCGCCTGCGTCGCGTCCTCGGCGCCGACGACTGCCGGCACGCCGAGTTCGCGGGCGACGATGGCGGCGTGACAGGTGCGGCCGCCGCGGTTGGTAACGATCGCGGCGGCGGTCTTCATCACGGGCTCCCAGTCGGGGCTCGTCGTGTCCGAGACCAGGACCTCTCCCGGTCGAAACGCCGCGAGATCGTCGATGTCGGCGACCACCCGCACCGCGCCCGCGGCAATTTTCTCGCCCACGGCACGGCCACTGGCGAGCACCGGACCGGTTCCCTTGAGGGCGTATGTCTCGAACGCCTCCACGGATCGTTGCGAGGCAACGGTCTCCGGCCGGGCTTGCACGATATAGAGCCGGCCATCCTCGCCGTCCTTCGCCCATTCGATGTCCATCGGCATCGGCCGGCCGGCCTTGCCCGTATAATGGTCCTCGACCTTGATGGCGAAGTCCGCGAGGCCAAGCGCCTCCGCATCATCGAGGCAGAACCGCTCGCGATCGGCATCGGAAGTCGCGACGGTCTGCGTGGTCGCGCCCGTGTGTCCATCGGCATAGACCATTCGCACCTGTTTCTTGCCGAGCGAGCGGCGAAGAATAGCTCGAAATCCCTTCTTGAACGTCGGCTTGTGGACATAGAACTCGTCCGGATCGGCCCGACCCTGAACGATAATCTCGCCGAGGCCATAGGTCGCCGTGATGAAGACAACGTCGCGAAAGCCCGATTCGGTGTCGAGCGTAAAGATTACGCCGCTTGCCGC
>JBKQTR010000253.1:0-4118 GCA_052143095.1 Allostellaceae bacterium | reverse complement strand
TGGCGCGCCGGGAGCTAGGGCTTGAGGCCGCCATCACCAAGCTCGACAAGTACCAGCTGCTGATCCTCGACGATATCGCCTACGTCACCAAGGATCAGGCCGAGACCAGTGTGCTGTTCGAGCTGATTGCTACCCGCTATGAACGCCGATCCCTGCTGATCACGGCCAACCAGCCCTTCGGCGAATGGGGCAACTGGCGGCTATCGATCGACTCGTGCACCACGCCACGATCCTGGAGATGAACGTTGAGAGTTATCGCCGGAAAGCCGCGCTCAAACGCAAGCGCGGCCCAGGTGATTGAGCGCTACAGCCGCGCAATCATCATAACCGGACGTTGCAGGCGCTCGCAGCGACTACTGCGTTGGCCCTTTGCGACAGATGCCAATGCCCTGACTTTGCGTCTGCTTTCGGGGCATTGCGGAAACGCGTGGGTATATTGCGTCGCCCACATCACTTCAAATTCTTAAGCTCGCACCCTCTTTGGAGATTGAGGTGCCTGCGACTGCAAAAATCGACCGAACGCTTTCAGCGTTGTTTCCGAGACGTGATGCTCGATTCCTTCGGCGTCAGCTTCAGCAGCCTCGCGAGACACGCCCAGTGCGAGAAGTACGTCCACCACAAGCCTATGGCGCGCTCGCACCCGAGCAGCTAGCTCCCTTCCACTATCGGTGAGAAACACACCACGATACGGGCGAGCTGTTGCCACCCCCTCTCGCTTCAAGCGGGAGATGGTCTTAATGACGGTGGCATGGGAAACGCCCAAGCGGTTGGCAATATCTGTAGGACGCGCTTCGCCCGTGGCGGCCAACAAATCAGCGATGAGCTCAACATAATCCTCAAGCAGAGCTGTGGATTGAGCCGAACGAGTCTTGCCGAAGCGGTGCGCTTGGGTGAACTCAGTGGGGAGCTCTGTCAGAGGTGCGGCTCGTTTCCCCATCGCCCTGGGTGACATTGCGGTCTCCTTCGGATCGCCAGCATCAATCTCATTCCATTCGAAGCCGCACCGAGCAGGAACACATTTCAATGCCGCTACGGCAAAATATACATACTGTGCATCATATTGACAATGCGGAATAGTTCTCAATAATGTAGCTTAATCTACAATTAGGTGCCAATGGCGGATGAATAAGGACCCGCGAATTACCGTGTCAACTGTTCGACAAGGGTCGCTTTCCGAACGGAGCGTGTCTGCAGCTCGCGGGTTGCTGGCTGGTCAGCGCGGCGGGGTGCGTGCGTATCTGGCATTCGCCGGTCCGGCTGTGGTTGTCTCAATCGCCTACATGGACCCTGGGAATTTCGCGACGAATATCCAGGCAGGCGCGAAGTACGGCTATGGACTGCTTTGGGTGGTGTTGCTCGCCAATCTGATCGCGATGCTGTTCCAGGCCCTCTCCGCCAAACTCGGTATTGTCACCGGACGGAACTTGGCGGAGATGTGCCGCGAGCAGTTTCCCCAGCCGGTTGTCTGGGTCATGTGGGTCATCAGCGAGGTTGCCGCGATGGCGACCGATCTGGCCGAGTTTCTCGGCGGCGCCATAGGACTCTCCTTGCTGTTCCAAATGCCCCTATTCGCGGGGATGGTCGTTACGGCGGTCGTAACCTACGGCATCTTGATGTTTGAAAACTCTGGGTTCCGGCCTGTCGAGCTGATCATTGGCAGCTTGGTCGGCATTATCGGGCTTTGTTACCTCATCGAGATGTTCATAGCTCCAGTCGATTGGAGCGCAGCAGCGTTGCATACTGTGCTGCCGCAGCTAGCCGATGGCGAGGCATTGCTGCTCGCCGTCGGCATCATCGGCGCGACCGTCATGCCACACGCCGTCTTCCTGCATTCCGGACTGATGCAGGCGCGCACGCCGGTCCATGACGACAACGAGCGGCGTAAGGTGCTGCGCTTCTCCAATCAGGAAGTCATCATCGCGCTGGTTACCGCCGGCTTGGTCAATATGGCGATGGTGATGATGGCATCGAGCGCCTTCCACGCCGGACACACCGATGTTGCGGAGATCGAAACGGCCTACCACACGTTGACGCCCTTGCTCGGTATTGCGGCAGCGGGCGTGTTCTTGGTCTCGCTCATTGCATCGGGGATTTCGAGCTCGGTAGTTGGAACAATGGCCGGCCAAATGATCATGCAGGGCTTCATCAGGTTCCGGATTCCGATTCTGGTTCGACGGCTGGTAACGATGATCCCAGCTTTCATCGTCGTCGCTCTTGGTGTGAATGCGACGAATGCGCTCGTCATCAGTCAAGTTGTGCTCAGTATCGCCCTGCCACTTCCGATGATTGCGCTCCTGATCTTCACTCGACGCGCCGACATCATGGGTCAATTTGCGAATAGCCGGCTGACCACTATCGCAGCGATGGTCGCGACGGCGGTGGTGTTGCTGCTCAATGCGGTTCTGATCCTGCAGACGTTCGGCGTGCCGATTCCGGGATTGGCTGCGTGATGACGAGGCCCCGTGCCGCAGTCCGGCGGTGGCGAGACATCCCTCTGTCGGGTCGTAGCCATTTCCCTGTCGCGCGATCACGACAGGAAACGGCGAATGATAGCGTCCGCGGCCCGACTGGCATTTGCGGTATATTTGTCAGCCAGACGGCGCGTGTACGGGCCAGTGTTTCATCGACGGTCGCACCTTGTCTCGCCGCGGCGCTTGCTTCAGGGCTGACGATGTCGGCGCATGCGGGCGACGCCGGCGGACAAATGCCGCTGAAAGCGCCGGCGGCGCCGGCTCCCTATTATGGCTGGGCCGGCTTCTATGTGGGCGGTCACGTCGCCTATAGTCTAGGCCGCGCGGATAGCACGCTGTCCGATCCTGCCCCGACGCCTTCAAGCAATGCGTTCGGCAGTCTCTATGGCGGCCTGCAGGCAGGCTATAACTACGTCTTGCCATCCCGGGTGCTCCTTGGGATCGAAGCCGATATTACGTTCCCGTATTTTTTCGAGGATGGCACGATTTTTACTGGAGGAACGGCGCGCGGCAGCACCATTTCCGACCAGATCGATTATATCGCGACGCTGCGCGGTCGCTTCGGCTACGCGTTCGATCGTTGGCTGATCTACGCAACCGGCGGATTGGCCTGGTCGCAGGCGCGCTTCGGTGAAACGCCCGGCGTCGCCAGCGATGAGGATCTTGTCCAACTCACCCGCGTCGGTTCGGCGATTGGCCTCGGCGCCGAGCTTGCGATTGCGCCGGATTGGAGCGTGCGAGTCGAATATCTCTACGACCACTTCGGAAGCGTCGCCGGCGTCTTTCCCTCGGGCACGGGGTACCAGTCGGTGTTCGATATTCAGACGCTGCGGCTCGGGCTCAACTACAAGCTCGGCGCGGCGGACACCGGCACACTGGCGAATGCGAGCGGCGATCAATGGCCGATCGCGCGCGACGCCTGGAATGTCCACGGCCAATTCACGGCCATCGAGCAGGGCTATCCGGCCTTCCGCTCGCCGTACGAGGGTTCGAACAGTCTCTCCGGCGCCAGTCAGGCCAAGGATACGGTGAGCTCCACCGCATTCATCGGCGTTCGTGTGTGGGACGGCGCCGCCATCTACATCAATCCGGAGATCACCCAAGGCTTCGGGCTGAACGATACTCGTGGCCTCGCCGCCTTCCCCAACTTCGAAGCGCAAAAGGCGAGTTTCCCGATGCCGCGCTTCAACTTGGCGCGCGTTTATGTACAGCAAACGTTCGGTCTCGGCGGCGAGCAGGAGACCATCGCGGACGGTCCCAACCAACTGGCAGGCAAGGAAGACATTTCGCGGATCACCATTACCGCCGGCAAGCTCGCGGTCACCGACTTCTTCGACAACAACACCTATGCCCACGACGGGCGAACGCAATTCTTAAACTGGAATTTCAATTGCTGCGGCGCCTACGACTGGACCATGGACCAGATCAGCTACACCTGGGGCGCCATGGCCGAACTGAACCAGAAGTTCTGGGCGTTTCGGGCCGGCTATTTCCTGGTTCCCGTCGTGTCTAATACCGACGATTTCGACATGCATTTTCCGGACGGCGAGTATATCGGCGAACTCGAATTGCGCTATTCGCTGGTCTCGCAGCCCGGCAAACTGCGATTGATGGCATGGGCCAACCGCGCCAACATGGGCAGCTATG